>CAZJTF010000162.1:0-6906 GCA_964548565.1 uncultured Planctomycetales bacterium
ACTTGCATCCTCCGATTGGGGTGATCCAATTGACGGCACTCCTGGTCCGTCAGGCTCCGCTCTGAGCGCGTCCAGCGGACGACGGTTCCCAGGATGTGGCGGTCGTCAGCCGCTGCGGCAATCCTGCTGGCGGCCTTGACGACAGGCCAGGCGCGGCGACCCGGACGGTCACAGTTCGACCTTCGTCCCGAGGACTTTGAGGAAGGCAGCCAGCCAGGCGGGGTGGGCCGGCCAGGCCGGGGCGGTCACGAGGTTGCCATCGGTGTGGGCGGCATCCATGGGGACATCGACGTACTTGCCGCCGCAGGCGCCGACATCAGGCCCCACGGCCGGGTAGGCGCTGCAGGAGCGGCCCTTGAGGACGCCCGCGGCAGCCAGGATCTGGGCGGCGTGGCAGATCGCGGCGATGGGCTTATTGGCGGAGGCGAAGTGCCGTACGAGCTTGAGGACTTTCTCGTCGAGCCGCAGGTACTCGGGGGCTCGGCCGCCGGGCAGCACCAATGCGTCGTAGTCGTCGGCGTTCACGGTCGCAAAGGTGGCGTTGAGGGTGAAGTTGTGGCCACGCTTCTCGCTGTACGTCTGGTCGCCCTCGAAGTCGTGAATCGCGGTGCGCACGTGCTCGCCGCTGCGTTTGCCGGGACAGACCGCATGGACCGTGTGCCCGACCATCAGGAGGGCCTGAAACGGCACCATGACCTCGTAGTCCTCGACGTAGTCGCCGACGATCATCAGGATCTTTTTTGCGGACATCGGAAGCTCCTCTGTGTTCGCCGTTCGCTGCAAGCCGCATCAGCGGGGTCTCCTGCGGCGTTTTGAAGACCACGGCCTGTCTGTGCCAAACAGTACCAGTATCTATTGCGGGGACCGCTTCGTCGAGGTGCGCTGCAGGAACGCGCCGACACAAACAGACATGTCGGTGCCACCCCGCCGGCGCAGACAGTGTCTTCGACAGGCAGGCGGCGAGCGATCGACCCGGCCAGCCCACCCCAGCGGGGACGTCGGTGGCGCATGAAAGACCACGGCCTGTCTCTGCCAGGCAGACGGCAGAGACAGACCGCGCCACCTATCACACTTCTCACCACCATCAACCACCATCGGGGCCGCGCAGCACCTGCCACACGATCAGTTGACGCAGGTCGGGTCGGGGCGGCTGGCGGAGCCGGCGATGCAGCGCTGGAAGAGGCCGAAGTCGCCCTGGTCGACATCCGTGTCGCCGTCGATGTCGGCGTCCTGGCACGCAGGATCGGCCTGCTGGATGTTCGCGCCGGTGCCGCAGGCTAGGAAATGCTCCAGGTCGGCGGTGTCTACGCGGTCATCCGCGTTGAAATCGGCGGGGATCGTCACCTTGAAGAGCAGCATGGCCGTCCCGCCGGGCAAGCCGTCACCCGAGGGCAGCGAGGACGGGCTCGCCGGGTCGGCCAGCTCGCCATCGAGGGCGGCCCCGCTCGCGATTGAGGTGACGCCGTCCAGCACGAAGACGGTCCACCACTCGCCGGCGCCCAGGGTCGGGCAGGTGAGCGTGACCACGTAGTCGGCGGGCGAATATGTCACGGTAACAGGCACCTGGCCCGAGCGGCTGCCCGAGAGGCGGAAGTGTGAGCCGGCGAAGCTGACCGCCTCGCTGAAGCCGACCCGGATCGCGGTAATCGGCGTCCGGGCGCTGTTGACGGAGCCGGGCGCGGGCGACATGGTCAGGATCTTCGGCGGGAGCGGCACGTACGCGACCTGAGTGGCGGCGCCGCGGAGGATCTTCGTATCCTTATCGAACTGCAGGCTCGTCACGGTTCCGTCAGCTGGCAGAACGAACCATTGTCGGACGGTGCTGTCCGTGCCGGCAGCGTCATTCCAAATAACGTGCGTGCGGCTGCCGGAGGTCGTGTTCAGCGTGATGTCGATCGGCATCTTGATGGCACCCGGGAAAAGCGCGTTGAGGGTCTTCTGGTACTGCTCGACGTGGAGGCGGACCCAGTTCCGCCCGTTGATCTGCTGCTGCTCCCAGCCATAGCGGTAGTACGGGGCGCCGGCCTTGTAGATCCAGTGGCTGAAGAACCAGTCGAGGTCGCGCCCCGAGACCGCTTCACAGACCGACTGGAACTCCTCGGTGTCGGCCGCCCCACCCTGGTACCTCTGTCGGTAGGCGGCGAGGGCGTCGAAGAAGGCCTGGTCGCCGAGCACGCCGCGCAGCATGTGCGTGACCCAGGCGCCCTTGTTGTAGGTGTACGTGGTATCGAAGATCGCGCTGCTGCTGCCGATGTCGTAGCGATAGACGGTACCCGTGCCGCTGGTACCTGGCCGATACGCGTTGAGGTGGCTGATGTAGGCTGAATACGAGCCGCCGGTGCGTCGTTCGTAAAAGACCGCCTCGGAAAAGCGGGCGAAGCCCTCGTTCAGCCAGGCGTGGTTCCAGGTGCGGCAGGTCACGTTGTCGCCCCACCACATGTGCGAGAGCTCGTGGATGTTGCGCCGTTCGCTGGTGTAGTCGCCCTGGCTGGTGATCGTCTGGTGTTCCATGCCGCAGCACCAGGGGAACTGCATGATGCCGTACTTCTCGTTGATGAAGGGGTACTCGCCGTAGGTGCCGGGCGCGCTGTAAACCGCGAGGGCCTCCATGATCGTATTCAAGCGCGCGGTGGAGGGCACCTGCTCCGGGTAGTGATAAAACTCGACGGGCATCGTGCCGCCGGGGTGAACGTAGTTGTACGTCAGCTTCGTGTAGTTGGTCGCCCCGAAGGCGACGAGATAAGTCGCGATGGGGTAACTCTCGCGCCAGCGGTACTTCTTTTTGCCCCCCGGGAGCGTGTCGACGCCCTGCAGGGCACCGTTGGCGGCGACGACCATGCTGTCGGAGACGGTGACGTGCATGTCCATCGTGAATTTGTCGGAGACGTCGCTGTAGTTCTCCTTGCAGGGCCACCAGTAGTTGGCCTGGAACGGCTGGCTCAGGGAGCTGGCGATGCTGGCCCCCGCGTGCGTACCGAAGAAGTACTGCGTGCTGCCGAAGAAGTCGGTCCGGTTGAGCGGCGTACCCTGGTAGCTGACCCGCACCTGGAACTCCTGGCCCGCGCTGTACGTCCAGCCGAGGTTGATCACGACCTGGTTACCGGGACGGGTGAAGGTGGCGGCGGCGCCGTCCACGGCAACGCCGGTGACGGTCATGTTGCTCTGGAGATCGAGCGTCAGCTGCGTCAGGCCCCCGGTGAGGCTGCGAATGTCGAGGGTGTTGGAGCCCTGGATCCGTTTGGGGCTGGTGTCGAAGCGGATCTCGAAGTCGAGAAAACAGTGGAGGACATCGAAGTCTGCCTGCGCCTCAGACGACGCGGCCAGGAAGCCGGAGTCGAGGCGGGTAAGGGCGTCCATCCGGGCCGCCACGCCGGCCGCGTAGCCGCAGAGCCCGCCCTTGCCCTCCTCCAGGTCGCAATCCTCGGAGGCGCGGACCGCCCGGGGCACAAGCGCAAAGCACAGCAGCAGATAGAGCAGCTTTCGCACGGGTCGACCTGACGCCATTCGCCCCTCCAGTTCACGCGACTCCTGAGGGCGCATTGTAACAGATCGCGAACAGCGAACGGGGAGAGGGGAGAGCGAAACAGCGAGGGGCGGACCGGTTGGACGAGCTCAGAAAACGGAGTGCACCAGTAGTTAGCTGGCCAAGGCTGCGGGCTTTTCAGGTTCGGAGAGGCCACGGCGGATCTCGTCGCCCCGGCGGACAAGCTCCTCGGCGCGCTGCCGAGCCGTCCGGATGGGGTCGAGCAGGCGTTCGGACCAGGCGACGACGGTCGCGGGCAGGCTGCCGTCGGCGTCGGGAGTTTCGCCCCGCTGCCACTGCCGCACGGCCGACTCCACGCCCCGCCGGACCCTCCATCGGACCATGACCCACAGGAGGGCGAACCAGACGAGCAGGAACCCGACGTTCTCCAGCAGGTACTCGCCGCTCAGCACCGTCACGACCACTTGGACGAGGCGGCTCGGATCGATCAGGAAGCCGTCGAGCACCGGCTGCAGGAGCGGGAACCAGATGGCAGCTCCGAGCGTGAGAGCCATCCGGGCGATCCACGACAGCGGACCGCTGCGGGTCATCCGCTGCACGAGAGCGGTGCGGCGCCGCTCGATGGCAGACGTCAGGCGGTGGCGGAGGTCCGTGGCGGCCGCCTGGGCCTCGACCGGCTCCCAAAGTCGCCGACCGCCGTAGATGCGGGCGAGTTCCGGGCTGGACTGCTGCAGATGGGCGAAGGCCGCCTGGATGCGGTCCGACAACTCGCGGCCATCGACCGCCGCGTGGGCGGCGACAAGCGGTTCGATCGCCGCGGCGGGGCCGGCGTCGCGTCCCCCGCGCCCGTGCAGGGCACGGATCGCGGGTTCGAGGACGCTGCTGATCGCGCTGACGATCGGCCAGCGGGCGATCCGAACGCGGAAAACTTCGTCGGCCGTCGCCTCGCGCAGACGGGCGTCCTCCATGAGCCGGGGGATGGCGGTCTCGAGGAGCGGCAACCCGACGCGTTCGCTGAGCTGCTCGCGGGCCCGGCTCTCGAGGCGACGGAGCCGCATCGCCTCCTCGGCAAACCCCAGCGCATCGATTCGGCCAAGCACCGAGGCCGCCTGGTGACGGAGGGCGAGCTTGCGCGATTCCTGCACGGCCGCTTCGCTGCGCTGGCGCGACAGCAGTTCGCGGAGGCGCGGCAGGTCCCAGCGGTCGGGATAGCGGGCGCTGACCAGGAAGACATCGGGAGGTACCGGCAGCGCGAGGACCTCTGCAATGCGCCGCGCGTAGTCGGCCCCGACCTCGCGGGCCGCCTCCTCGCCTTCGCGGGCAATGAGTTGATCAATCTTATTGAGGCAGAAGACGAAGTTGCGCGGGGCGTTTCCGCCGGCGACACGGGCGAGCAGTTCGCGAGGCTGTCGGTCGGCGTACTTTTCGACGCTCTGCAGCCAGAGGGGGTAGAGCATGTGCCGGAGCATGCGCCGGGTGATCTCGACGTGGGCTTCATAATGGCTGTCGAAATCCGGCAAATCCAGGAGCACCTGGCGCTGCAAGTCGGGCATCTGGTGCGTGGCGATCGTATACCGGCCGGGGACCTCGCGTTCGAGGAGCGCCTGCAGCCAGGCCTCGCGCGAGGCGTGTACATAGGCGACGACGCGGTCGGTGCCGACGCCGTGCGATGTGCGGGCGGTGATCTCCGCGCCGACGAGGGCGTTGACGAGCGAGCTCTTGCCGACGTTCTTGCCGCCGATGAGGCCGATCAGGTAGGCGTCCTGGCCGGCGGGCGTCGAGAGCGCGGCCTCGTCGAGGATCGGAGCGGTCGGCTCCTGGCCCGGTTCGGCGCTGCGGAGGCGCAGCCCCTCGGCGAGCAGGTCGCGGGCCTGCCGCAGGGTGTCGCGCTCGAGCTGATTGACGTCGGACATGCTGCTCTCTCACCGGGCCGGACGCCGAGACCACACGGTTGTGTCAGTCCACGGTCAGGACAAGGTTATCACGGTGGACGACCTCGTCGAAAGGTTTTTCTCCGAGCACCTGGGCAAAGTGGCTCGTTCTGAGCCCCTTGATGCGATCCAACTCGGTGTGGCTGTAGTTGCTCACGCCGCGGGCGACGGTCTGGCCACCCTGATCGAGGATCCGCACGATCGCGCCGCGGTCAAACCGCCCGCTGACGCCGCGGACGCCGCTGGCGAGCAGGCTTTTGCCGCCGGCCCTCAGCGCCTGAACGGCGCCGGCGTCGATGCTGATCTGGCCCTTCGGGCGGGCAGCCCCGAGGATCCAGCGGTGGCGTCCGCACATTCGGCGGGACGCGGGGGCGAAGATGGTGCCCACCCGCTCGCCCTCGAGCAGTCGCAGCAGGACGTCCTTCTGGCGCCCGCCGGCGATGACGGCGGTTTCGCCGGCCTCGGTCACCATGCGGGCGGCGTTGAGCTTGCTGAGCATGCCGCCGCTGCCGAGGACCGACCGCTCATTGCGGACGAGGCCGCGCGTCTGGTGATCGACGTGCATCACGAGGTCCACCAGCGCGCCGGAGGAGTCGAGCAGACCGTCCACGACGGTGAGGATCACCATGAGGTCGGCCTGCAGGAGATTCGTGACCAGTGCGGCGATCGTGTCGTTGTCCGCGAACTTGTCGAGCTCGTCGACGGCGATGGTATCGTTCTCGTTAATAATGGGGATGGCGTTCAGGCGATGCAGGGAGTCGATGGTGTTATAGATGTTGATGTACCGCGCGCGCTGCTCGAAATCGGGGCGGGTGACCAGCACCTGGCCGGCGTGGAGGTTGAACTTCGTGAGCGTCCGGGCGTAGAGACTCATCAGCGCGGGCTGGCCGATGGCCGCGGTGGCCTGCAGCATGGGGACGGACCGCGGGCGCCGCGGAAGGCCGGCGAGGCCCACGCCAGATCCGACGGCTCCGCTCGTCACGAGCGTCACGCGGATGTTCCGCTGGTGCAACACGGCGAGTTGGCGCGCGATGGAGCCGACGACCTGAGGATCGAGGCGGCCCTGGTCGCCGGCGAGGACGGCGGTGCCCACTTTCACCACCACGCTCTTCACGTGGCTCATGATCTCGCGTCTCAGGGCGGTACTTGGCACGAACGGCTCTCCCTGGTGTCCTGCCTCGAGGAACGGCCAAGCAATCCGAGCAGCGTATCGAGCGTGCGGTCGGTCGCCCCGCGGTTCCGTACGACAACAGCGCGCCCGCGCTGCCCCATGGCGGCGGCGGCCGGGCGGTCGGCGAGCAGGCTGTCGACGGCGTCGGCCAGCCGATCCGCGGCCCTCGGGTCCTCGAGTTCGGCAGAAATGATGCGGATCGCGTCGTCTGATTGCAACTGCTGGATCGTGTCGGCGAAGTTCTCGTTGTGGGGTCCGACGACGATGGGTTTTCCCAGGGCCGCTACCTCCATCATGTCCGAACCGCCCATCGGTGCGAG
>CAZJTF010000162.1:6916-14940 GCA_964548565.1 uncultured Planctomycetales bacterium
AACGGCCCACGAAGACCACATCGGCGAGCGTGTAGAACTTGCGGAGTTCGCCCATGGTGTCGCCGAGATGCACGGCGCCGGGTGCAGGTTCGGCGGTGGCGCCGTCGGGATGCTCGGTGCGGCGGACGGGCGTGAAGTTTTCAGCCGTGATGAGCGCAGCGACCTCATCAAAGCGCTCAGGCTTTCGCGGCACGAGCACGAGCTGCAGGCCCGGATGTTCGCCGAGGAGCCGGCGATACGCGCGCAGGATCACGCGCTCTTCGCCCGGGCCGGTGCTGCCGCAGACCCACAGGGGGCGGGCGGCGTCAAGCCCCATCGCGGAGGCGAGCGTCTCGCTGCCCGGGATGTGCTCGGCGAGTTCCGCCGTGTCCCACTTGAGGGAACTGGTGACGGTGACGCGATCCGGCGGCACGCCCATGCGACGGAAGCGGTCGGCGTACGCCTCGTCCTGTGCGCCGACCCACGCGAGCGAGGAGAACATCCGACGGACGAGCGGGCGCACGTATCCGAATCGGCGCACGCTGCGTTCGCTGAGCCGGCCGTTGATGACGGCAACAGGGATACCCCGCTCGGCGGCCATGGTGACGAACTGGTACCAGACTTCGAGCTCGACCAGCACGATGAGGTCCGGGCGGATACGGTCGAGCGCGCGCGCGACCGAGCGGCTGAAGTCGAGGGGGTAGCGGACCACGGTGAAGCTCGGGAAGATCTGCCGCGCGCGGGCGATACCGGTGTCGGTCGTGGCGGAGACGATGATCTCGTGATCCGGGCAACGGGCACGCCATGCCTGGATGAGGCCGCGGGAGGCGTTCATTTCGCCGACGGATACAGCGTGGATCCAGATGCGGGCCGTGCCGGGGCTGCGGGCGGGAAGCTGCGGCACGTGGCCGAGGCGTTCGCGCCAGCCCTGCCGGTATTTGCCCGTGATCAGCGCGCGATAGAGGACGAGCGGCGACACAGCGGCGGCCGCCGCAGCATAACAGGCATCAACCAGGCAGCGCATGGGCGTATCATATTCACCGGCAGCCCCGTGGGAAGCACCCGCGGCGCGGCGGGCGACGAGCGTTTGACCGATGGCGAGGATCGCCCGCGAGCCGGTCATCCCGCCGCTGGCAGCCCTCGGCGCCTTGTCAGACGGCCACGAGGGCGTGCGTTTCGAGGCGATCGGCCTCGTCCTGCACGGCCTGCGCGTGGGCGGCGAGCATGTCGAAGGCAGTCGTCAGCTGCGACCACGAGGGACGCAGGAACGACGATGTCGAAAGGGAGTGCGATCCCCGCTCCTCGGCGAGTTCGCGGATCTTCACGCTCTGCGACTCGATGTCCTCGGCGAGTTCACGAAGCAGCGATGCGAGCTGCTGATGTTCCTGGTACGTATGCATCTCAGGCGTCCCTTGTCGTAAGTTCCACCTGGCCCCCCGCTCTCCGGGCGACCGGAAGCCGTGTCCAACGGCCACACTAATATACGACAGCGCGCGCAGGCGTCACGTGAGGCGCGCACGGAAAATACCCCAGTTTTCTTCGGTTTTTCTCAAGCTGAGCCATGAATTGACCGCTCACGCGGCGCCGGGGTAGGATCTGCCCGGGCTCACTTGGGGAACTCACATTGCCTGTCGAACTCAGCTCCAGTCTGCGGGCCGATCTCGAGGCTGTCGTCGGGCCGCAGGGCCTGATCGCCGCTCCGGAAGAACTGGTCGTGTACGAGTGCGACGCATACACCATCGCGAAGTCCGCGCCGGACGCGGTCGTCTTCCCGGAGTCGACGCAGCAGGCCGCGGAGGTGATGCGGGTGCTGCACGCGCACGGCGTGCCGTTCATCCCGCGCGGCGCGGGGACGAGCCTCGCGGGCGGGTGCCTGCCGGTCGAGGGCGGCGTGTTTCTGAGCACCTCCCGGATGAAGCGCGTCCTCGAGATCGACACCCGGAACCGCTGGGCCCGGGTCGAGGCAGGGGTGGTCAACCTGCACGTGACAGGCGCGGTGAAGGGTTGCGGAATGCATTACGCGCCGGACCCGTCGAGCCAGATGGCGTGCACGATCGGCGGGAATATCGGAACAAACGCCGGCGGGCCACACACGCTGAAGTACGGCGTGACCGTAAATCACACGCTGGGGGCGACGCTGGTCCTGGCGGACGGGCGCATTGTCGAGGTCGGGGGCGTCACGGAGGACACGCCGGGGCTCGACCTGACGGGCGTGCTCGTCGGCAGTGAGGGGACGTTCGGGCTCGTCACCGAGTGCATCGTGCGACTCACGCGCAATCCGACGACCGTCCGGACCCTGCTGGGTGTCTTCGAGACTGTGGACGATGCGACCCGGACAGTGGGCGACGTGATTGCGGCGGGGATCGTGCCGGCCGCCATGGAGATGATGGAGAAGCTCATCATCAACGCGGTTGAGGACGCCTATCACTTTGGCTTCCCGCGCGACGCGGAGGCCGTGCTGATCATCGAACTCGACGGGCTGGAGGCCGGCATCGATCGGCTCATGCGGCAGGTCGTGGAGATCTGCAACCGCAACAAGGCACGCGAAGTCCGCCATGCCGCGACCGAGGAGCAGCGGCTCGCGCTGTGGAAGTGCCGCAAGCGGGCCTTCGGGGCGATCGGACGGCTGTCGCCGAGCTACTGCACGCAGGACGGCGTCGTGCCCCGGGGTAAATTGCCGGAGATCCTCGCGTTCATTCGGGGCATCGCGGCCAAGTACAACGTCACCATCGCGAACGTCTTTCACGCGGGCGACGGGAACATTCACCCGATCCTGCTCTTTGATGAGCGTGACGCGGAGCAGACGAAGCGCGTGCTGGCGGCGAGCGACGAGATCCTGACCGAGTGCGTGCGGATGGGCGGGAGCGTCACCGGCGAGCACGGGATCGGCGTCGAGAAGCTCGAGCACCTCAAGCTCATGTTTAACGAGCGCGATCTGGCGGCCCAGCGGCGGCTCCGCGAGGTGTTCGACCCGGAGAACCGGGCGAATCCGTACAAGATCTACGCGACGGGCGCGGCGTGCGTCGAGGTGATGAAACCGATGCGGAAGGCGCCGCTCTGACGTTGTTCGCTCGCTGATTCCCGGCTGCTGATCGCGGGCCGCGAGCGGGGGGTTTTTGCACGAACGTTGAACCCAGGATCACACGCATCACCATCGAGAGCGACATGCACCGAGAAACGCCCAGAACGGTTGAAGCGGCCGCGGAGGTCGTGCGGAAGGCGGCGCGGGCGGGCACGCAGGCGGTGCCGGTCGGCGGCGGCACGAAGCGGCACTGGGTTTCTTCTCCCGTCGGGGCGCACGTCGAACTCGATATGACGCGGCTGGACCGCGTGGTGGCGTACTCACCCGAGGACATGACGGTCACGGTCGAGGCCGGAATGACGCTCGGTGCACTGCAGCAGACGCTCGCCGAACATCATCAGAGAGTCACACTCGATCCGCCGCACGCGGAACGGGCGACGATCGGCGGGATTCTTGCCGCAAACGACAGCGGGCCCACGCGCCTGGCATACGGCACGGCGCGCGACGTCGTCATCGGCATGAGCATGATCGAGCCCGACGGGACGGTCATCAAATCGGGTGGACGGGTGGTCAAGAATGTTGCGGGGTACGACCTGCACAAGCTGTACGTCGGGAGTTTCGGCACGCTGGGGCCGATCGCGACGGTGACATTCAAGCTGCGACCGCTGCCGGAGGCACGGGGGGTCGTCGTGCTGTACGTGCGCGAGGCGTCCGAGGCTGAGCGGGCCATGGCGACGGCACTCGCGGGAGAGACACGCCCCACTTTCATCGAGCTGCTGAACGCGCGGGCGTCGCGGACGGTTGAACTCGAGTCGCGGCTCGCACTCGTACTCGGGTTCGAGGAGAACGCCGACGCCGTCCGGTGGCAGTGCGAGCGCGTCATGCAGACGCTGGGAGGAACGGCGCTCAGCGAGCCGGATTCCAACTCGCTGTACCGGCGGCTGGTGGAGGCGCCGGGCGCGCGGTCCCGCGTGTCGTTTAAGGCGACGATGCTCAGTTCGGATGTTGCCGGTTTCGTTGAAATGGTGGAACGCACGACCGGCGCGCCGGTGCAGATCATCGCTCACGCCGGCAGCGGGATCGTGTACGGGCTGCTGGAGGACGAGATCCCCGGCGATGCCTGGCAGGAGATTGCGCGGGCGGCGGTCAACGGGCGGGGATCACTGCACATTCGAGGTCCGGTGCCGGCCGGGATGCGCCGGATCACGCCGGAACGGGCGGATGCGGGACTCAGCGACGGGATTCGGCGGGCGTTTGATCCGCACGGGGTGTTTGCGCCGCAGCGGGTGGTGTAGAGGCGGCGTGTAGGTCACGGCCCCTGGCTCCCGTGTTCTGCGAACCACGGCCTGTCTCGGCCATACCGACGGCGGAGCCAGCCGTGCCACCCCGAAGCAGATACTCTTCATGCCACCTGCGTACAACACCTCGACGTCCGGTGCAACACGACTTCATGTCGACGGCGGGGTCACGAGGTCGGCGTAGATCTCCTCGTACCGACGGACCATGCGTTGGATGGAAAAGTGCTCGCGAACGTGCTGTTCGGCGGTCCGGCCGAGCCGGTTTCGCCTGTCCGGCGCGTCGGCGAGTTGCATGACGGCGCGGGCAATTTCGTCCGGGCGGCGCGGCTCGATGATCACGCCATTCATTCCGTCTTCGATGATCTCCGGCGTGCCGCCGACCCGGGTGGCGACGACCGGACGTGCGCAGGCCATGGCTTCGAGAATCGCCACCGAGCACCCCTCGCACGTGGATGAAACGACCATGATGTCGCCGGCCGCCAGCAGATCGCGGACATCGGTGCGGAAACCGGCGAAGATGACGCGATCGGTGACGCGCAGGTCGGCGGCCTGGCGGCGGAGCTCCTGTTCGAGCGGTCCTCGTCCGGCGAGAAGCCAGTACACGTCCTTGCGCACGTCGAGCACCTGGCGCGCTGCCTCCAGGAGGTAGTTCAGCCCCTTGTCGGGCAGGAATCGACCGATCGTCACGCACAGGGTCGCGGTATCGGGGATTCCGAACTCCGCACGTACGTTCTCGCGGGCGCCTCCCGGGCAGAAGCGCGTCAGGTCGACGCCGTTGAGGACCGGGGTCACGCGTCCGGCGAGTTCGGGATGCTTGGCGAGCACTTCTTCGCCGATGGCGCCGGCCACCGGCACGGCCCGTTCGAAGTGCCGCCAGACCCACTCGTCAAGCAACTCCCAGTGCAGGAGCCACCAGTAGCGCCGTAGAGGTTGATGGAGGGTGGCCACGCGGACCGTGGGGCGCCGACGCGTGGCCAGGTAGGCGATCAGGTTCGAGCGGTGGTCATGCGCGTGGAGGATGTCGATTCGCTGGTCATCCAGGAGGCGGGCGAGGTCCGCGGCCGGGCGGCGGTCGAGCCGGTGGCGAGCGGGGAGGACGAACGTCGCCGTACCGGTATCGCGGAGGGCGTCCAGCAGCGGCGAGCGATGCTCCGCGCCGGCGCCCGGCGGGCCGAACACGGTGACGACGAGGTCGAAGCGCGTGCGATCCAGATGCCGCGCGATGTCGACGATCAGAGACTCGGGGCCGCCGCCCGTCGGGACCTCGCGCCGGAAGTGCATCACGCGGATTCGGTTCATGCGGAGGAAACCTCCGGTGATGCACGGCGGATCCGCACGCCCGCCCCGATTAGTGCGGCGAGCAGCCACCACTCCTTGCGGTACTGCGCGTGGACGAACATGGCCGAGACCATGAACACGATCAGAGCGACACCGAGGCACTCGAAGAGGAGCGCGTCATGGCGATCGCCGCGGCGCAGAGCGGCCACACGGAGACGGCGCGCGTCGCGCCAGGCGATCCCCAGCAGGAGGGCACAGGCGAGCAGGCCGGGGACGCCGAGTTCGGCAGCGATTTCGACGTACATGTTGTGAGCCCCGATCGCCTGCACGTTGTAGACCTCGGGAATGCGGTTGGCACAACGGTGGACCTCGTGCTCGTAGTTGCCAGGACCGACGCCGAGCAGCGGATTGCGCCAGAACATTTCGATCCCGGCGATCTGCTGGCCGATACGGGTCAGGCTCGAGCTGCTGGCCTGGTAGTCGAGAATGGATTCCATCCGGAGCCGGACGTCCTCGGGCAGCAGCGGGAACGAGACGATTGCGGCCAGGATCAGCACGACGATCATGGCGGGCCCGCCGCGGCGGCGGAGCGTGAAGAGCCCGATCCCGAGTGCAACGCCGATATACGCCATCCGGCTGTAGGTGGAGAACACGCCCAGGATCTGAACCGGCACGCTCGCCAGTGCGCCGAGGGAGAGCGCGCGCGACGGCGCGGTCCAGGCGATGTAGAGCGCCAGCGGGATGGTGAGCGTGAGAAAGAGGCCGAGCCACGCTGGGTGCGAGAAGGTTCCGCTGGTGCGCAGGAATTCGCCGGTGGCTTCCTCGCCGACGTCGAGCACGGCCCCAGCCTCGGCCACCCACTCCTCGGAGATGTTGGTCGCTCCGCCCGCGCGCTGGATGATGCTCTGGAGGGAGACGAGGGTGGCGACGATCACCAGCACGTAGACCACATGCCGGAGTCGCTCAGCGGTGTCCACGAAGTACAGCGTCGTCAGCACGAAGACCAGGATGGTGACGAGGCGGAGGATCTCAACGCGGCTCTCTTCAGTCAGGTGCGCGGCAGCCGAGAGCACCGTCGCGAGTGTGAACAGGGCGGCCGCCCCGGTTTCGGGCGTCCAGAAGTGGGACGGGCGCACGGAGCGCTGATGGATGAGCAGGTCGAGCACAGCGGCGGCGAGGGTCAGGACGCCCAGCAGCTTGGTCACCGAGAGGGCGACGCTGGAGGTCGTGCTGCCGAGGACGCCGAAAACGTCGGCTGGAACGGAGGCGATCACGAGCAGGAACCCGATGTACGGTCGCCAGAAGATCACCGCGCAGCCGGCTACGCCCAGGACGGCAAGCAGCGGCCTGAAGCCGAGAAACGGCGTCAGCAGGCCGACGAGAACGGCGAGCGGAATGCCGATCAGCCAGGGCAACATGCCCGGGCCTTTGGACGGCTCCGCCAGCATCAGCCTGTCCGCCGCCATCACCGCGCCTCCGCCCGCGCGCGCCGGCGCATCTGATCGACCACGATCCGCATCCGCTCGCGCACGAGGTGGTCCCAGTCGTAATCCGCCCCGCGCCGCACCCGCAATTCTACTCGGCGCGGGTCATCGTCCAGTGCCCGGACGACCATCTGCTCGAATTCGTCGACGGTGTGGGCAACGTAGTAGACATCGCGAAAGTCTTCGGCAGCGGGCAGGTCGGTGGTGACGACGGGCTTGCCGGTCGAGAGGTATTCCACGAGCTTGAGGGGCATGATGCTCCGCGTGAATTCGAGCACCCGGTACGGCAGCATGCAGACATCGAACGCCTTGCAGTAGCCGGGCAGGTCCTCGACCGGGCGCATGCCGAGCAGGTGGATGTTCGGAAGTTCCTCGAGCGGACGGGTGTCGAGATTCGGCATGCAGCGCCCGACGAGGACGACACTCCAGTCGGGATGGCGCCGGGCGAGCGTCTGCAGGAGCTCGATGTGCAGGCGGCGCCCGTCGAACATACCGACAATGCCGATGATCGGGCGAGGCAGGTCGGCGACATCTCCCGGAATCAGTGTCTCGGGATCGCGGGCGCGGCTGTAGAGGGCGACGTCGACACCCCAGGGTGCAAGGAAGGTGTTCGCGTTGAACGCGGCCTTGCGGTTCATCATGTCGCGCGACGGAACGAACACGACATCGGCCGAGCGGCACATCTCCTCATCGACGCGGCGAATGTAGTTCTGGTTGCGCGGGGAGGATTCGTTGGCGGCCCATTCCTCGGCACATTCGTACACGGCAAACCGCGCCCGCAGGGCCTTGAGGAGCCAGACGGTGTTGAACTGGAATACCCAGTAGATCGGGCGGCGGAACCCCATGCGCTCGATCGCCCGGCGGACCATGAACTCGTACGTGGCGGTCAGACTGCGGGCGATCCAGGGGGCCCGCGCCTGCCCCGGCAGAAACAGCGGCGGCGTGTGGTAGACAGACAGGTTG
>CAZJTF010000163.1:0-14935 GCA_964548565.1 uncultured Planctomycetales bacterium
CCCCGGGGCGCGCGCGGAAGAAATCCGCGTTGGTGATGACGCCCAGCTCCTGCCCCAGCCGCTCCGCCTCGACCAGGTGCCGCTCGAGCGCCTCCTTGTTCTGCTCCTCGCTCAGCATCAGGAACTTGGTGCCTTCGTAGACGCTGATGCGGTTGAACGCGACCCGCTGGGCCCCGACCTCGTGCGCGAGCCGCACCATGTCCGGCATTTCGAAGTAGTTGTTGTTCTGGATGACGAAGCTCAGATGCATGAACGGACCCTTGCGGCCCTGGCGCTGTTTCTCACTGCTGAACAGCGCCAGGGTGCGTTTGATCTTGTCGAACTGCGTCGGTGGGGTGTGCAGATGGATCTCCTGGTAGCTCCGCGCCGAGCCGGCGTTCACGCTGCAGAAGATCTCGTCCAGGCCGATGTCCACCAGCGTGCGAACCTGGTCGTCCGTGATCAGCGAGCCGTTCGTCGTCACCGAGCAGTTGAAATCCCGGCTCTTGGCATACGCCACCATGTCCACGAAGCGCTTGTGGAGAAACGACTCGCCTCGCCCGATGAACTTGATCTTCCGCGTACCCATCGCGTGGAGATCGTCCACCAGCTGCGTGAACATCTCGAACTTCATGTGGGCCTTGTTGCGGTCAATCTCCGGGTGCTGCTTGTAGTAATCCTCGGCGATCTGGTCCGGGTACGGCGCCTCCTTGGGCACGTAAGTGGGATGGTCCCAGCAGAACGTACACCGATAGTTGCAGCTGTTGACGACGCCGACCTGCACATAGAGTGGCCCCGCGTACGCTGTATCGTACGTGCGCGCACCGAGCACGATCTTCGCCTGGTGCTGTACCTGCTGAAGGCGCCGGCCCAGTCGCGAGGACCCGCTCGGCCGAACGCTCACCCCGTTTCCGTGATCTGCAGTATTGACCGCCATGAAATCTTACCTCTCCCGTTCCGGGGGGGAGGACATCAAGAACTTCCGCGTCGGAGCCCCCTCGCCCGCCGCGTGAAACTGACTCTCGCACAATGCGTTGTAGTTCGTCACGAAGAGCCGCCGGTACAGGAACGTCGGCAGCACGAATCGCAGGCCGAGCCGCGCCGCCGCCGTCAGCCGTGCGGACAGTGGGAAATCGCCCGTGATAACGCGGTGCCAGTGCGACCACGCGATGTGCCGCACGCTCTCCCGCACCACGCCCCAGCCGCCGCGCGCCAGCCTGTCGCGCACGCTCGAGCGGTTGAAATACACGACGTGTCCGGAAGACTCGCGGAACGTGTCCTTCCGACGGCGGCGCAGCCGCTCATACGCGCAGTCCTCGAGCGGCGTCCGCATGAGCAGCTCGCGAGAAACCCGCTGCAGCTCGCGCAACACCTGGTCAGGCTTGTGCTGGTGCTCGATGACATCGATGAGCATCGCCAGGTCGTATGCGCGGTTGCGCAGCGGCAGGTAGGCTGCGTCCGACCGCACGAAGATACCGGCCGGGTCGCGCTGCCGTGCAAACCCCAGGATCCCGCTCGACCAGTCGCTCGAAGTCCTGCGGTCGATATCGAGGGTGGCCGCGATCCGCTGACCGAGCACGCCGGCCCCGCAGCCCAGATCAAGCAGGTTCCGATACGGCCGCGACGTATCCAGCAGCGGCCGGAGCTCGCGGAGTTTCCAGTCCGTGTCCTCCAGGTGCATCTGCGGATTGTCCTGGACGTATTCCTGGTCGTAGAAGTCGAAGTAAGGGCTGGAGCGCACGTTCACGCGCTGCGGCAGCAGGTCGTAGACGCCGTCTTTCAGTGGGTACCGGCTGCCGCACGTCGCGCAGTGCAGCGAGCCGTTCGCCCGCTCCAACGGCGCCTTGTCGATGGCCTTCATCGGGCATGCGATGACGCAGGCAGAGCAGGCCGTGCAGTGGTCCAGGATCACGGGCCGCCCGTTCTCGATCCGGATCGCCTGCTCGGGGCAGCTCCCGACGCATTCCTCCTCGCAGCGGCTGCTGTCGCACGTATCGCCCACCACGTAGCACGTGGGACATGCCAGGGTGTCTTCCAGTTCCGGTGCCTCGCCGGGCTCCGGCTTCGACGTTGTTTTGACGCAGCCCTCGCGCACGGCGCATGGCGTCGGTGCGCCGCAGACGCCGCCGGTGGGCAGGAAGTCGCCCACCGTGCGCCGTCGCCCGACGCCCAGATACGCCTGCGTGGTCAGCCAGATGATCCGCAGGTCCTCAAGGAACACGTTGCCGTACTCGAATACCCGTGAATAGTGGTATTCGAGCTGGATCCGTTCCTCGTCGGTGACTTCTTCCCGCCCGAGGATTTGTGTGTACCCGGTCATTCCCTGCGGGCTGGCGAAACGTTCGGCCACCTCCGGAGTCGGCCCGAGCACGCCGATGACGTAATCGGGGATCGGCCGGTTGCCGACGAGGCTCATCTCGCCTTTAACCACATTCCAGAGCTGCGGTACCTCGACGATCCAAAGGCGCTCGAGCCACCGCCCGACACGCGTGTAGCTCTTGGCGGACTTGGCGATGTTCAGGAAGCGTCCGTTTGTCTTGATGTTGACCAGCGCATCAAGGTTGCGGTCGGCGCCAACCACCAGTGTCCGCATCTTGTAGATCCGGGCCCGGCGTCCGAAGCGGATCCGTCGCACCTGGGAGTAGAACACCGGCCGACCCGTATCGCAGAGCGTCGCGATGGCCGCCACGAGGATTACCGGCCAGACAAACAGCAGCCCGGTCCCGGCGACGACAATGTCCAGCCCGCGTTTGAGTGCGTGGTTCACCGAGACGCGGAACGTCGACCGGCGCGGAATTCGGAACTGCCGGTCGAAAAGCGCGTCCAGCCGCTGGCTGAGGGCGGGATTGTGGAGCGCGATGAGCGTATCACCCTCGCTGCTCGTTCGCTGCGGTACCCACGGGGGGGCTGCAATCGAGATTTCAGACATGTGGTTCGCCTCCTCTCGCGAGGCCTCTTCCGTGTTGTGAAGTTTCGCTGTGACGCCATGCGTTCAGCAGCCGGTCCAAAAGGCCGGGTGCGAGTGCGTGGAACGTGGTGAGCGCGCGTGCCGCCGGTGTCAGCACGAGTTCGCGGGGGCGGTGTTCGACGCACGCCGCAATTCGCTCGGCCGCGTCGCGGTGCGTCATCGCGAGCAACCCGCTCCTCTCGTGGTCCGCGGCGAGCCGGCCGGGACAAACGAGTGTCACGTGGATGCCGCTGCCGTACAGTTCGGCCCGGAGCGCGTCCGTCAGTGCGTTCAATGCAGCTTTGCTGGCCGCGTAGAGCCCGCGCTCCGGCGTCGCCCGCCGACCGAGCACGGATGACACGTTGATCACGTGCCCGTGCCCCTGGCGCCGCATCACCGGCAGGACGGCCCGGCAGCACGCGAGCGCGCCAAGGTAGTTCACCTGCAGCGTGGCCATCGCGTCTTCGAGCGTGGCCGATTCGACGAGCCCTTCGCGCTTCGTTCCGGCCAGGTTCACCAGTACGTCGATATGACCCCATTGCCGCACGACGCTGTCAACCGTTCGCTGCACGGCGCCCCAGTCCCGCAGGTCCGTGGGCCAGGCGACCGCCTCTCCGTGCGCGGCCAGGCGCCCGGCGGTGGCTTCCAGCCGCGGGACGCTGCGCGCGACAAGCGCCACGCGCGCGCCGCGGCGCAGGAAACACTCTGCGGCGGACGCGCCCAGCCCGCAGGTTGCCCCCGTTACAACGACGACACGACGCTCGAGATTGCGTTGCATGGTGCTTCTGACTCCGTCCGCTCCTTGTCGTTCACAACCAACCCCCCCGGGGGAGCGGACGTGGATGACTATGCAGAGATCTTCTCACGCCAGCCGTAGAACGCGATCGCATCATCGTAGAGCTTTTGGATCTCGGGCTGATCCGGGAACAGCCGGATGCCGTTTTCGAGTTCCTCGATCGCGTCGTTCGGATTCATGTGGATGTCGCGCTTCAGGTGGCCCGAATCGTCGAGCAGGACGGTCTTGAGCCACTCGATCTTGCGAATTGCCTTGAGCTGCTCGACCGGCACCTGCGAGAGCTGGAGCTCGAACGCGCCGAAGCTGAAGTCCTCGAAATCGACTGTCGCCTCGTCGATCATGCCCGCCTCGACGCACTCCTTGTAGAGTACCGTCCCAGGCAGCGGCGTGACCAGTGCGAACGCGGCCACCGCGAGGTTCAGCCGCCGCGCGTACTCCACTGTGCGTCGGACCTCCTCCAGCGTCTCGCCGGGGAAGCCGATCATGAAGAAGCCGCGCACCTCGATCCCCAGGTCCTTGGCCGCCTTGACGATCGGCGGCGCCAGCTTGATGTAGTTCGGCTTGCGCACGCGGCGCAGCGTCGTGTCGGTCGCCGACTCCACCGCGATCGTGAAGCTGACGCACCCGCTGGCCTTCATCTTCTCCAGCAGCGCCGGACTCAGGAAGTTCACGCCCAGGCCGTTGTGCGCTTCCCACGTGATGTTGAATTTCCGCTCGACAATCCCGTCGAAGATCTCGGCCGCTCGCTCCATGTCCGCGGTGAAGTTGTCGTCCTGGAACGCGAACCGCTCGATGCCGTAGGTCTCGATGAGATGCTCCATCTCGTCGAGCACGTTCCTGGCACTGCGCGCACGGTATCCCTTGCCCCACGTGACGTTCTTGCCGCAGTAAGTGCACTGGAACGGGCAGCCGCGCGAGGTCGTCATCTGCGTGATGCGGAGCCGCTGCTCGCCGTCGAGCCGGAGCCCCTGCGTCTTGCCGATTTTGAAGTAGACATCCTGGTTGATGAGGTGCCGCGCGGGGAACGGGATGTCATCCATGTTCTGGATGTACGGCCCCCGCGGCTGCACGAGGATCTGCCCGCCGCGCCGGTAGCTGATGCCGGCGACGCCCTCGAGCGGCCCGTTCTCGTTCAATGTCCGCAGCAGGTTCCGCGCGATCTCCTCGCCTTCGCCGATCACGCAGTAATCGATCGCCGGGTCTTTCGTGAGCCGCTGGTAGAAGGCCGAAACGTGCGGCCCGCCGCAGAAAATGACCATGCTCGGATCGACCTGTCTCGCGACGCGTGCGACGTTCAGCATCCGCCGCTCGATCGTCGAGAACAGGCACGACAGGCCGATGGCGTCGGGCCGGATCTGCTCAATGCGGCGCCGGATCTGCTCCTCCGACAGGCCGTAGACCACGCGGTCCTTGCCGATATCGAGTAGCGTGTCGTAGCCCTCGCTGGGGCAGTCGATCATCGAGACGTCGTATCCGTCGCGCTCCAGCACTGCGCCGATATATCCAAGGCCCAGCGGGAACAGCGCCGTCTGCCGCGACTGGAACCGCGAAAACACCATCGGCGGGAAGATCAGCAGGACCCTCCGCACCGGTCGCACATTGCTGTCCGGGAGGTCTCGGGTGGTCGTATCCAGATGGGATGCGCCCGCCTTCATGATGGGCAGATCGATCATCGTCTCGAACCTTCACTTTCTTTCCGGAGCGGGCCCCACGCACCGCTCCTGCTTGCGCTCCGTGCCGGCGCGGGAGGCGCCCGGCGATCAGGCCACCGCCGCCTGGGCGGGTGTCGATTCCACTCCGACTCCGTAGAACACCTGCGCCTGCTTGAGCATGGCGGCGATGTCCTGGTTGTCGGGGAAGAGTGCCCGGCCCTTCATGAGCTCGTCCAGCACGTCTTTGCGCTTCAGGCGGATGTCGTGGCGGAAGTTTCCGTTCTCGTCGAGAAAGATGTTCCGCATCCACTCGATCTTGCGAATCGCCTTGAGCTGCTCGTTCGGAACCTGCGCGAGCTGCAGGTCGAAGGCGCCGTAGGCGAAGTCCTCGAAATCCAGTGTGTCCATGTTCAGCAGGCCCTTTTCGACGCACTGCTGAAAGAGCACCGTGCCCGGCAGCGGCGTGACGATGGCAAAATTCGAGACCGCGAGCCGCATGTTGCGGGCGTATTCCACCGTCTTCTGCACCTCTTCGAGCGTTTCGCCCGGGAAACCGATCATGAAGAATCCGCGGACCTCGATGCCGAGTTCCTTGGCCTTCTTGACGATCGGCGGGGCGAGCTTGATGTAGTTCGGCTTGCGCACGCGCAACAGCGTCGCGTCGTTTGCCGACTCGACAGCGATCGTGAAGCTGGTGCAGCCGCTCGCCTTCATTTTTTCGAGCAGCGCCGGGCTCAGGAAGTTCACGCCCAGCCCGTTCGGCCCCTCCCAGGTGATGTTCAACTTGCGTTCGACGATCATGTCGAAAATCTTCGCCGCGCGCTCCATGTCTGCCGTGAAGTTGTCGTCCTGGAAGGCGAAGTGTTCGACGCCGTAGTGTTCGATCAGGTATTCCATCTCCGCCAGCACGTTTTCCGCGCTGCGCGTGCGATAGCCCTTGCCCCAGGTGACGTTTTTTCCGCAGTACGTGCACTGGAACGGGCAACCGCGGGACGTGGTCATCTGCGCGACCCGCACCTTCCGCTCTCCGTCGAAGCGCAGCCCCTGCGGCTCGGAAATCCGGAAGTAGACCTCCATGTCGCCCAGGTGCCGCGCGGGGAAGGGGATCTCGTCGAGGTTCTGGATGTAGCCGCCCGTCCGCGGGTTGACCGTTACCTGCCCGCCGCGCCGGTAGCAGAGTGCCGGCACATTCTCGAGCCCTCCGCCGGCGTTCAGCGCCTTCACGAGAGCAGACGCGATGTGCTCGCCCTCGCCGATCACGCAGTAGTCGATCTCCGGGTGGGCGATCAGCCGCTCGTAATATGCGGACACGTGCGGTCCGCCGACCATCACCACGGCCTCGGGGTTCACCTCCCGGGCGATCTGGGCGATCCGGAGCATCCGGCGCTCGAGCGTCGAGAACAGGCATGAAATCCCGACCAGGTCGGGGCGGAACCGCTCCATCCGCTCGCGGATCTGCGCCTCGGTCAAGCCGTACACCACCCGGTCCTTGCCGATGTCGGTCAGGGTGTCGTAACCTTCGGACGCGCAGTCAACGATCCCCACCTCGTAGCCGTCGCGCTCCAGGATGGACGCGATGTACCCCAGCCCGAGCGGAAAGAGCGCCGTCTGCCGCGACTGGAACTTCGGAAAGACCATGGGCGGGAAGAAAAGTTGAACCCGCCGCACCGGGCGGACCCGGCTGTCCTGCAGTGTGGACACGTCCTGACGTGGGGTACCCTGGGCACTGCAACTCGTGACCTGCAACTGGATGGCCATAACGGCTCCTTTCCCGAGGTCGCACGCGATCCGCAAAATGTCGATCGAAGGAGGGTTTTGTTGCCCGAACAAGTTTCAGGGTAGTCATTCCTTGCACGCGAATCAAGCACTTCACGTCACTTCGCGCAGAATTCACACAAGCGCGCGTGTGCAGTCCTCAAACTTGCCTGACAAAACCCGGTGATTTCCGGCCCACTGTATGACGCTAGCAAAATGCATGCCGCGTGTTGGGTCAGCCTCCGACTGCCCCCGATCGACTCAATTCCCGCTGCAGGATCCCGAAGTCGTCGGCGTCCACATCCGCATCGAAATCGAGGCGCGCATCGAGGCAATCCGGCCGGTCCTGCGGCAGAGTCGGCCCGGTCCGGCACGCAATCAGGTGCTCCAGATCGTCCGCAGTCACCTGCCCATCGCGATCGAAATCGCCAGGGCGAAAAACCGTTACGGCCTGCCACAAGTCACTCAGGCCGCTGCCGCCAGCGCGAATGCCCGTGAAAAATAAGGTGCGCCCATTTTTTGCGACCTCAGGCTCTCGATCGGCACCCGAGGAATTCACCTCCGGCCCGAGGTTCCTGGGCTCCGACCACGCACCATTCACCAGGTGGGTAACCCAAAGGTCGGTGCTTCCGAGCCCACCGGGCCGATCGGAACTGAAGTACAGCGTCGCGCCGTCCGGACTGATAGACGGCTCACCGTCATTTGCAGTCGAATTCACGACCGGCCCGAGGCTGACCGGTTCCGTCCATGACCCGTTGACGCGTCGCGTCAGCCACAGATCGGTCCCGCCGTATCCTCCGGGTCGGTCAGAACTGAAGTACAGCGTCTGGCCGTCGGCCGAGATGCTCGGATGCGCCGTTGCCCGGCTTGCGTCCGGGTGATTGACGATGTCACCAAGATCCTCCGGCGGCCGCCAACCGCTGCCGGACCGCGTGGACTGCCAGATCCGCGTCCGCGCGACGTAAATCCCGCTCACCAGCGCTCGCGTGAAGAAGAGCGTCTGCCCGTCGTACGAGATGCACGGCGATCCGCGGAAAGCGAAGTCCTCCGTCTCCAGCGGCATCTCCACAAGCTGCGGCGTGGACCACGCGCCGTCCGCCTGTCGCTCGCTGCGAAAGATCTTCGGGAGACCCACGTAATCCGGGCCGTCCGAGGCGAAGTAGAGTGTACGACCATCCGCGGAGATCGACGGCCCCGATTCCCGCTGCGCCGCGTTGACGACCGGGCCGAGGTTGGCCGGCTGGTGGAACAGCCGCTCCACGACGGCGGCCTGAGGCGTCGGCAGGCCCACGTACTCCGTGGGTAGACCGGTGTAAAACTGCGTCACCGTGCTGAGAACACGCTTTGCCGTGCGGTTCTCGTACACCATCCCCCAGTGCAGGAATGGAACGTGGTTTGGCAGGTACCGCGCGATCTCCGGCCACGCGTTGTCCTGCCAGTTGAAGATGCAAAGCCCGGAGATATGTTCCACGTCGTTATACTGCGGCAGGTGCGGGCGCCACGCCTCGAGCATCTCGGCGACCGCGCTCGCCTGCTGGTCTTCACCCCACCAGAACGACTGATCCCCGTCGGTGACGATCGGCTCGCGGTCGTTTCCCTCGCGCCCGAGCTCCGCGATGACGATTGGCATGTCTTTGGGGAAGTTCGTCCACGCATCCTGCAGGTACTCGAGGTAGTAGAACCACCACGTGATCTTCATATACAGGTTGAGGCCGGCCGCCCGGCAGAACGCGACGTCTTCCGCGATCGTCGCGGGGTCGTATTGGTCGTTGTCGATCACGTACGAGCCCAGCCGGTTTCGGTCGAGCGACCGGATCCGCTGCTGCGCCTGTGCGGCGTACTCCGTCGGGAGCGAGCGCGCAGTTGCGCTGATCCACAGGAACAGGCTCGGATGGTGCATGTCGCGCCGAATCGACTCTTCGAGCAGTTGGAACAGACGCTCGCGCACCTCGCCGTCCCAGAACGCCCACGCCGGCATTTCTTCGGACACCAGCAGGCCGAGCTGGTCGGCCAGCTCGAGGATCCGTGGATGGTGTGGGTAGTGGATCAGCCGCACGTAGTTTACGCCGGCCGCCTTGATCCGCGTCATATCGTCGAACATCTGCGCTTCAGTGCCGACGAACCCCGTGCTCGGATACAGGTCGTGACGCGACATCCCGCGGAGCAGGATGGGCTCGCCGTTGAGCAGGATCTTGTTGCCTTGTACGCGGATGTCGCGAAAGCCGGTCTGAACGAGCCGCTCGGCGGCCACCGTGCCGTCGACGATTGCGACCACGTACAGGCCGTAGAGTCGAGGGTTGTCGGGAGACCACAGCTTCGGCTCGTCGAGCGCGAATGACAGCGCCGCCGACAGAGTGCCGTCCGCACCGATTGCCAGCGGCCCGAGGGGATCCATCGCGGCGGCCGTCGTCCAGGCGCCCGGCGCGCCATCGAGCAGCGCTCCGACCAGGTAAACGCCCTTGCCCGGCACACCGGCGCCCGTGACGCGGATTTCCCCTGCTGCGTGCCCGAAATCCGCGCTCAGCGTGTACTGCGGTTCGCTCGAGAGCAGTGTCAGCGTGTCCGTGCAATCCAGCCAGACACTCCGATTGATCCCGCTGTAGTTCACCCACGGGATCTCTTCGTAGGGGATCGTCATCGTTCCCAGACGGTCGTCCAGCGTGACGATCAAATCGTTCTCGCCCGTCCGGTGGATCGCGTCTGACACGTCGAACCAGAAGGGGGTGTACGAGCCGTGTTCCCCGAGCAGCACGCCGTTCAAGTACACGGTTGCCTGCCCGACCAGCCCCTCGAAACGCAGGAGCACGGATTCGCTGTCGATGCCTTCGGGAAGCGTGAAGATTCTCTGGTAAGACGTGAGGCCGCCGCGTGGCTCGTGCGAGAAGGGGACGGTGATCGGCACCCAGCTGTCGGGCCCCGTCCAGAAGCGCCACGTCCCGTCGAGCGGCACGCGCTCCGCCGACACCGACGAAACCTGCGCGCCGGCCAGGGCGACGGCGATTCCGAGCGCCAGAGCAGTTCGCGATCGTGCGACGTGCCTCACACCGGTAGTTCCGACCTGTGCGCCGCCGCCGAACGAGCGAACCGCCCGAGCCGCTCCAGAACCTCCCCCACGACTTCCGGCAGAGCCGCCGTTGCATTCATGATCTCGACAGGCGCCGGGTACTGCCCTGCGAGTTGCAGGAAGTTCTGGCGGACCGCCTCGTGGAACGCGACAGGGCGCCGTTCCATGCTGTCATGTGCGGCACTCGGTTTCGAAACCTGGCCCGGTTGGCGTTCCGCGATGCGCCGGGCAATGCGTTCGAACCCGATCTCGACCGGCACGTCCAGGATCAGCGTCAAATCGGGCCATGTGCGTCCGATCGCGTACCGGGCCAAATCCAGGATCGATTGCAGCCGATGTCCGGCGGCCACCTGGTACGCGCACGTCGATGAAACAAAGCGATCGCACAAAACGACGTGCCCCGTCTCGAGAGCCGGCCCGATGCACTCTTTCACCAGCTGGGCGCGTGATGCCATGAAGAGCAGCGTCTCGCAGTGCACGTCCATCCGCGTGAGATCGAAATCGAGCAGGACGCTCCGGATTCGGTCGCCGATCTCGGTGCCGCCCGGGTCCTTGCACTCGGTCACTTCCAGGCACGCCGCGCGGAGCTGCTCCGCGACCATCTGGCGGACGGTCGTCTTGCCTGCGCCGTCCGGACCGTCGAGCACGATGAACCGCCCGCGTAGTGGAGCGAAGTCGCTGTCACGTATGGACATAGTCTGACCCTGTTACCCGGAAGAGGCGTACAGCTCAGGCTGGTGGCTTAAACCCACACTGATTGCCGCCCCCTCTGCTCCAGCCCGCTCTCTCGACCGTCCCGGCCGCAACGCCCAAGGAACCATGTGCCACCGAGGTGAGCGCACGGATGCACGTCGGCACACCGGCATCGCATCCTCGGATTTCAATCGCGATAATCCCGGCTCCAACGCCGGGAAGGCCCGTTCAGATCCTTTCAGTGTACGCTTGGTTGACCCGTTTTCCAAAAGGAATTCCGCCATGCATCCCGCCACGACTCTGCAGCCCCCAAATCCGGTGCTCCAACCGTTGCAGGTTGACACTGGCATTTCCAGTCGCCAATATGGAAGATGCGCCGATGAACGGCGCTCTTGTTCGGGCATCAGTTCGCAAAAAACGGTTGCCTCGGCAGGCTGACCCGCGTGCGCGTGTCTGTACAGACCGCGCTGTTATCGGCACGGGCAGCCTCGGAACGGGAGAGACGCACAACGGGCGTCGCTGCGCCCGCAAGTTTCATGACACGAAAGGAAGAGAAAGATGAAAACGAAGAAGCTGTTCGTCGTTGCGGTTGCGCTCGCGGTGGCTGCGCCGGCTCTCGCGACCCAGATCCAGGCCGACTTTGTTGCAGTTCTGAACGGAGGTGCCGCGGTCTTCGGCGACAACTTCGATAACGGCGTTCTCGATTCGCCCCCGTGGTTCGCCGTCGGCACGCCGGGGCCGGAGTCCGGCACGTCCCTCCCGATGCGGGGGGGCGACAGCATCACCGCCGGCATCCAGGTCAATCGCGAATTCGATGTGCAGGGCGTTGCGCAGCTGATTCTCGATGACTTCGGCGCCGGCTCGCAGGCGACGCTGATCCTCTTCGGGCAGGCGCCTGGCGACCAGGTGTCGCTGACCCTCATCCCCGGCGCCGCGATTTTCGGTGATGAGACCGGGCCGCTCTCCATCGTGGCCGTGCCGGCAAGCAATATCCCGTTCCTGAGCATTCTTGCCACGCCCGCCGGGAACTTGACGGCCACCGTCGACGGTGTCACGGTGTTCGACGCGCCGAACATTTTCTCGCCGGCCAGCGGCATTTCACTCACGGTCGTGCCCGAGCCCGCGACGCTCGGTCTGCTGCTGATCGGCGCCACGGGCCTGCTGATCCGTCGGCGGGTGCGCTGACACAATCTCGATGCCGGCCGGACCCGCGGGCGAAAGAAGCCGTCCGCGGGGCCGCTGGCCTGGCGTGTCGCGCCGGGCAGGGCATCCGCTGAGTGACAGCCGGGCTGGAGCAACAATGCGGATCGGTCTCGACGGCGATACGCTCGGCCGCAAGCGCACGGGCGATGAAAGTTACCTGGCCAGCCTGATGCGCGGACTCGGCCGCATCGACGCGACGAACGACTACGTCGTGTTTGTGCGCAACGCGGCCTCTGCCTCGGCCCAGTTCCCGGAGCTTGCGCGGTGGGAGTTCCGCACGGTCTCCCCGGCTTCCATCTGGCTGCGGCATCCGTTCGGCATGCCCGTCGCGCTGCGCCGGAGCAGGATCGACCTCCTGCACGTCCAGTACTTCCTTCCGCCGCTCACGCGCGTCCCCTCTGTCGTGACCGTCCATGACATCTCGTTCGCAGTCCGGCCCGAGTACTTCACGCGCCGCGATCGCGTCCTCCTCGGTGCGCTCGTGCCGCCCGCCCTGCGCAAAGCGTCCCGCGTCATTACCGACACCGAGTACACCCGCCGCGACATGGTCCGCGTGTACGGGCTGGATCCTGCCCGCATCGAGGTGATCCCGCTGGCCGCCGACCCGCGCTACGGCGTTCTTGATCGCGCCGAGTGCCGCGACCTGGTTGCGAAACGACACGGGATCCGCGACGGCTTCGTTCTTTACGTCGGCACGCTTCAGCCCCGCAAGAACGTCGCGCCACTCATCGAGGCGTACGGCCGAATGCGTCGGCGCACGGGCCTGCCGCACAAGCTGCTGATCGTCGGCAAACCCAAGTATCGGTACGAATCCGTGTTCGAAGCGATCCGCTCCTCCGGATTCGAATCCGACATTCAGTTCGCCGGCTTCGTGCCGGATGACGAACTGCCCATGTACTACAATGCTGCCGACGTGTTCGTCTTCCCCTCGTTGTACGAGGGTTTCGGGCTGCCCGTTCTGGAGGCAATGGCCTGCGGGACACCGGTCGTGAGCTCGAACGCTTCGTGCCTGCCCGAAGTAGCGGGGGAGGCGGCGCTCCTGGTCGATCCGTCGGACGTGGACGGCTTCGATCGCGCGATGGAGCGGATCCTGGGCGACGCTGCTTTCGCGCACGAGCTGAGGGCACGGGGCCGTGCGCGGGCGGCGGAGTTCTCGTGGGATCGCACGGCCCGCGAGACGCTTGCCGTCTACGCGAAGGTGCGAACCGAATGCGGCTGAAAGAGAGGAGTGCGGCCTTGGCGGCGGAGGCGGCAGCCCGGGGTGTGCGACCCGACGTGACGATCGCGATCGTCAGTCACCGGCATTCCCGCTATCTCGATGCGTGCCTGACCTCCATGTTCGCGAGCACGCGCGATCTCGTGCTCGATGTCGCCCTCGTGGACAACCTCGGCGAACCGGAGATCGAGGCGCTCGTCCGCGCGAAGTTCCCGCAGGTCCGCCTGATCGTCAACCGCGAACGCAAAGGCTTTTCCGAGAATAACAACCAGGTGCTCTGCCCGTCGCCATCACGGTACGCGATGCTCCTGAACCCCGATACGATCGTGCAGCCGGGCGCACTCGAGACGCTGGTTGCGTTCATGGACACGCACCCTGCGGTCGGGGCCTGCGGCCCGAAATTGATCTACCCGGATGGTCGCCTGCAGCTCTCGTGCCGCCACTTTCCGACGGCCGGGGCGTTTCTCGTCCGGCGCACGCCGCTCCGCGTGCTCATGCGCAATTCCGAGAAGATGCGCCGCTACGAAATGGCCGACTGGGAGCACGACGAGCGCCGCAGCGTAGACTGGCTGTTCGGCGCCGCGATCCTGATCCGGCGCGAGACGTTGCAGCAGGTCGGTGGACTCGACGAGAAGATGTTCCTTTTCAGCGAGGACGTGGACTGGTGCCTGCGGTGCCACCAGGCCGGCTGGGACATCTGGTACATCCCCGATGCGGTGATCATCCACGACTTCGATGACGTGAAATACACGCGGTATTTCACGCGGATGCGCTGGCTGCACTACAAGTCGATGGCTCGCTTCGTCCGCAAACACTGGCGAACCTGCCTGAAATGGTGAGGGCGCCGCAATGTCAGTACCCCAGCCACCAGGGAGACGTGACTACTCCCCTCCGGAGCGCGTCATGACACGGTGCAAGGTTCGATCCGCTCTCGCATTCGTCTGCTTCAGCGCATTCGTGAGCGCCGGGTGTGCGGGCGAAACGAGTCCCCCGACCCCGCCGGCGGCAACGCGCCCCGTCGGTTTCATTCGCAGCGTGGTGCCCACGCCGAAAGCATGGACGGGCGATGACGTCAAACAGGCGTTCAAGACGGCCGCTGAAGCTGGTCCGCTCGTCTGCCTGCCCGACCCGGTGGACTGGTTTCACGCCGAGGGCAAACGTGCCGAGCAGTCCAAGCCGTACCGCGACGCCCAGATGTACCGCGTGCTTGCCGAGCAGAATCATCTCGACATCTGGATCCAGATCGACCCGTACAAGAACCGCCGGGGGCCGATCCCCGTACCGCGCGGCCTGCGCCCCACATTCGGCGACCGCGATGTGCGTGCCGCCTACCTGGCGGACGTTGAGAGCCGCGTGAAGCTCCACAAGCCGAAGTACGTCTGCCTGGCAATGGAAATCAATGCGTACTACGAGCAGATCCCGCGCGACTTCGAGACGTATGTGACGCTCTTCTCCGAGGCGCGTCGCGCTGTCAAACGGATCGTGCCTGACGCCGTCGTGTTCGTCTCACTTCAGTACGAGCAGCTCCTTGGCATCTTCGGCGGCCAGGCAGGCCTCCCGAAGCACGCGCCGCACTGGGAACTGCTCGAACGCTTTGCCGATGCCGACGCGGTGGGGATCTCGAGCTACC
>CAZJTF010000164.1:0-14850 GCA_964548565.1 uncultured Planctomycetales bacterium
CGCGCACGTTCTCGTGCACGAGCGGGATCTGCACCGGCGCCGGGGGCGTCGCCTCGGGGACGAGGACAGGGGGCGGTTCGGCCGCAGCCCGCGCAGGCTGCGTCTGCGGTGCCGGCGCCGGAGGCGCGGCCGGCTGCGTCTGGGCAATGTCCTCGGCCCGTCGTGTCGAGACCGTAATCCGAGCCTGTGCGAACTGAATCGCGCCGAGCGCCGCCCGCATCGCCTCGATCTCGCCATCCGGCACGAACGGGTAGGCGGCCGCGGCCGGCTGCGTGCTGATCGGCGTCGTCAGTTGAATTTCGTTCACCATCGCCAGCGGATTGGGCTTGCCGGCCGTCCGGCTGGGCAGTGGCTGCACCTGAACCGCCTGGGGCAGGCTACCCCGGGCCGTATCGATCACCTGTTCCAGCGGAACCTGCGTCGGCACCCGCAGCACGGTGAGCTGCATCTTGCGCGGCGGCGGATTCTTCTGCAGCCGGTCGAGCCACTCCTCCGCGAGTTGGAACGCGGATGGCTTGCCGGTGATCAGGATCTGCCGGGCGAATGGGAAGCTCTTGACGTAGGGAGCCTCCATGTAGCCCATAACGCCGACAAGAATCTTGTCGAGGTTCTGCGCAATCTCGTCGATCGGTCCGTTCACCTCGTAGGACTTGGTGATCTCGCCGCCGCTCCGCGCGACGACTGTGCCGCGATGGCCGCTGTCATCGCCGCTGAGCGCCTCCGTCTTGGCGAGCTGCTCTTTCGTCTCGATGATCTGCTCGATCATCGGGAACTTCTCGCGCGGCGCGGAGACCAGAATCCTGTTGCCGTAGTCGGTCTTCACGATCACCTGGCCGCTGGCGCCGCCACTGCTGCGCACGGGGCGGTAGTCCATGCTGTCGCTCGAGCCGCCGCCGACGATTTCTTCGATCATCGCGACGACTTCATACAGGTCGGCGTGCTGGATCTGGAAGACCTGGAACATCGGCCCGGCCGGTCGGGCATCCTTGTCCAGCTCCTGGATCAGCTTTTCAGCCTCGAAAACCTTCCCCTCGGGGCCGCGGAGAACGATGGAGTTACTCGCCTCCACCGCCGAGAGGGTCACGTCATCCGTGCTGCTGCTCGAACTGCGGCCGAAATCGAACCCACCGCCGCCCCACCAGCTCCGCCGGGAGCGGAAACCGGAGCTGCCGGAGCGCTTCTCCATCATCTGTTCGACGACGGGCGCGATCTCCTCGGCGTTTGCCGTCTTGAGGGCGACGATGCGCGTAACCGACACGATCGACGGGCGGTCAAACTCGGTGATCAGTTGCGTGACGAGCTCCATCAGAGGCTCGGGCGCCGAAACCATGATGCGCGAGCTGCCCGGATGCGCGGTGATCTGCGGCTGGCCGCTGTCCCCGAACCCGTAGCGGCGCATCCCGGCTTTTTCCTGCAGTTCCTCGAACTTCTGGCGAACCAGCGGCGTGATGATCTCGATCAACTCGTCCGGGCGGGCCTGCTTGATGTCGAAATGCCGGATGACGAACGTCAGGTCCTTTGAGGTCTGGTTCTGCAGCACCTCCTGGACCCGCTTGTCAACCTCGGGCATCTTTTCCGGCGGCGCGGAGACGAAAAGCAGGTCGCTGCCGCGCTGCCCGATGAACTTGATGGTCTGCTTCTGCTGGCCGCGCGGGCCGTACTGGTTCCCGCCGTACAGCTCCTGCAGATTGCGGGCCATTTCCGCGGTGCCTTCGGTGCCGGCGTTCTTGACCGTGTAGGTGCGGACCTCGTTTTCGGTCGTGGGGTCGGCATCGAGCTCCTTGATGATCCGCTCGATTTCCTCCATCTTGTCCTTGGGAGCGAGCACCACGATGCTGCTGCCCGCTTCTGCGATCTTGACGCCGCCCTGGCTGGTGCCGCCACCGCCCCACCGGCCCCCTCCGCCGCCGCTCTCGGGGAACATCGTCTGGAGGAGCCGCACCATCTCGTAGCCCTGGGTGTGCTCGAGCGGGAACGTCTTGCGGGTGTACTGGCGGACGGCGTATTCCTGGTCAATCTGCCTGGCAAGCGCCTCGGCCTCCGCAAAATCTTCCGGCGAGGCGGAGATCAGGACCCGGTTGCTGACCGGCTCGGCCACCACGCGGATCTGCGCGGATGGGGCGCCGTTCTGTCGCCGTGGGCTCCATTGCCGTGTCTGGAACAGCTCGCCGATTTTTTCGGCGACGTAACTGGCGTCTGCGTTCTTGATTTCGATCGGCTTGAGGACGGCCTCGTCCTCGGCCCCGGGCTGATCGATCTCGCTCACCAGCTTGGCGACGCGCGCCTGCGTCTCGTCGTCGGCCACGACGATCAGCATGTTCGCCTGCATCTCGTACTGGAACGATGCCGCGTTGGGGTCGTCGTACCGGCGGTAACCGTAGCCTCCGTGACCAAACGACTGGCTCAGGATATTGGCCACGTTGGACGCCGCAGCGTACTTCAGCTTGTAGGTGCGGGTGGCGTTCCGGGTGAGGCTGCCCTCATCGATCTGCTTGATGAGACGCTCGATGTCGGGCCACATCTCCTCATGCGAGACGACCACCAGCGTCTTGGAAGCCTCGTCGGAAATGAACTTTGGCAGGCCGCTGCTCGCTCCGCCCCGTCCCCAACGCCCGCCGCCGCCCTGTGCGGAGGTGTAGCGGCTGTAGAGAATCTCCGCCACCGCACTCGGCATCGCGTTGGCCAGGCGCACGAGGTGCTCGACCGCGCCGGTGTTCGGATCCACGTCCAGTTGCCGGATCAGTTCGCGCGCATCCTCGATGTCCTTGCGCTCGCCCGCCAGCACGATGCTCGCGTCGCTCTGCGAGTCGGCCACCGCACGGAACGGCTCACCGCCCGGACGCCCCGGCTGGCTCCGCTGCCCGAATGTGCTGGTGAGAACGCTCGAAATGCTGGTGGCGCGTCCGTACCTGAGCTCGACGTACTCGAATTTGGCCTTCTCGGCCGGCACGTCCAGCATCTCGATGAACTTCTTGATCTGCGCCATCTCGTCCGGGCCGGCCTTGACGAGAATGCTGTTCGTCGAGGGCACCGGCGTCAGCACAGCGGACGTGTTGACGTTCACCACCTGCTGAACAGGCTGCGGAGCGGGCGGATTCGGCACGCCTGGACGCGGCGCGGGCGCCGGGGGCGTCGTGGTAACAATCTGCCGCTCACCCAGGAGCGGCCGGACCATCTCGACGACCGTGGCGGCATCGCCGTACTTGAGCGGGATGATCTCGATATCACGACCCGACTCGAGATCGATGTACTGCTTCAGGTACTTGGCCGCGAGTTCGTGGTTGCGCTTGGAGGCCCGGACGATCAATCGATTGTTGCGGTTGTCTTCCTGCACTTCCACCATATCGGTGGTCGTGGAACCCACGTCAATCGGCGCGGCCGGCGCGGCGCCGGGAGCGCCGGGGACCGGTGGACGGGGCGAACGCGCGACCGGCTGACCCGGCTGGCCTGCTGTCGTCGCCGAACCCTGCAACATGGCCTGCAGCAGTCGCGACGCCTCCGCCGCCGTCGAGTACTTCAACTGGTACTCGACCCAGATACGCCCGTCGTCCGGTTCGACCGCGTTCTTCTCGATGAAATCGATCTGGCGGTGCATCCAGTAGACGAAGCCCTTGACCTGGATGCGGTTTGTCCCCGGGACAACCGTCGCCCGGGCAGCGTTGATGGGAATGCTGTCGTTCGCATTCGCGGCCAGCATGTCCGCCGCGCCCGCCTTCGGCTCGATATCGACCGAGGCAACCTGCCACAACGGCAGATCGGCCTCCTGAAAGTCCTTCAAACTGTTGTACATCCGGGACGGCGGAATGTGCCGGTACCACTCCGTGAGCGGGCGGATCTGCAGGTAGCCGTCCAGGCGGACAACCCAGAAGTTCAGATCGAAGAGGACCAGGTTGAAGGTCGTGAGCGCCTCGTCGTATGTCATGAGGCGGACGCTCTGAATTGTGACCTGCTTGGCTTTCGACGCGGGGTCAAGCTGCGCGAGGCCGAGCATGCTGAGCCCGCTCATCTCCTCGAAGTCGTGAGCGGCTTTCTCGATCGGCGTGTTGACCCAGGTGAAGAAGTACGGCCGCTCTTCCGGCGGCAGCTTGTACCACGGGCGCAGGTCCGGGCCGGCTGGTGCCTGGCCGGGCGTCGCCGGTTGCGGCGTCACGGGCGGCGCCGGCGGTTGCGGTGTCGTGGGTGTGACACCAGGCGGCACAGGAGGACGCTGTACGCCCGCGGGCGGAACACCAGGACGCGAGACACCCGGCGGAGTGGGTGGTTGCGGCGTGACCGGCGGCGTACCCGGAGCGGCCGTATCCGGCCCGGGCTGGTTGGGCATCGCAGCGCCTGGCTGGTTGGCGCCCGGCGTCACCGGCTGAGGCCGCTGAGGCAGCGGCGGACGAGGCGCCACACCCGGGCGGTTGGCCGAAGCGGCGGCGCGCCGGGCGAGTTCCTCCATCTCGGAGTCAACGACCGGCTGCGAACTCGGATGCGCGCCGGCGGGCTGCGTCCCCGGCGCGTTCCGCACGCCAGGAGGGCGCGAGAACGCCGGACGCGTGGTCGGCCTTGCGACACCGGGAGCCGGTGGAGAGCCGGAAGGCGCCTGGGCCAGCGCCAACGCGCCGAGACCCGCCCCCAGCATGCCGAGGGCCGAGATCCATCTGACCCGGGTTTGAACGCTGTTGAGTGTCGAACGCATGAACCGTCACCTCCAACCCCGCCACATCCTGCGGCGGAGCGTTCGCGCACATACTGAAGACGGGGGTGACCCGACGCCGCCGAAAGAGGCGCCGAGTAATGCCGCGACCAGGGATTTCCGCGCGGAAACGCGGATCACCCCGGCACTTGGCTTATACCCTTCAGCCGGGCTTCCAGTTTCACCATGTCCTGGAAGACCTCGGGGTGATCCAACTCCGAGAGCGGCTGATTCGCGCTGAGCGCCGCGCCAATCGGGTGGAACCGTCGCACACCGTCCGATTCCGTCACCGCACCCTTCGGATGGATGAATATCAGTGTGCCTCCAAACATCTGCTCGCCCACTTCAACGCGCGTCTCGGGGGCGAGCGGGTTATTCTGCTGGGCCGGATTCGTGAGCACTGCCTGCTGGCCGCGGGGCGAGCTCAGCACACGGCTGAGGACCATGTTCGCGTCCGCGGGCGGCGGCTTGACCACCGGTTGCTGCACGATCGGCTGCGTGGCCGGCGGAGCCTGCGGCACAACCGTGAACCGCCAGACGTCGCCGGTTGTCGTCCCCGATTCGTTCCGCGCATCGACGCGCCAGAAGTACACCGTGTTCGGCGTGAGCGGAGACGGCGGCCGGAATCCGGGCGAGGGCTGCCACGGCTGAGGCTGGCCCGGCTCGGCGGTGCCGAAGTACACCTGGTACTCCTTGGCATGAGCGGCCGGCGCCCAGCTCAGCATCTGCGTCGGCGGCGCGTTCGAGTTATTCGCAGGGTTCGGGCTCGCGACCTTCGCCGGCGCGGGGATCGGTGGAACGTACGGTTCGAAAATCTTCTTCTGGGCGATGCTCTTGTAGTCGGCCAGGTTCGCCAGCCTCGTGCGATCCTTGACCTCCTGGCGTTTGCCCTTGGCGCGTTCGGCGGGCACGATTGTGGGCACCTTCTGGAGCGGTGGCAAAATCGGCGTCTCGAGCTTGGCCGTCAGCTTCAGCATGCCCTTCGGCGCCTTGCCGCCCACCTGTGTGAGCGTCAGCGTCCGCACCCGAACGGCATACGGCTGCTGGTAGAGCCGGAACAGAAAATCGACCATCCGGTTGAGATCACCCTGGGCCGTCACGTTGGCGATCAGGAACTTGAGCAGGGAGTTCTTCGTACCCGACCCCGTGACCTGCCCCATCGTGATGACGCTCTCTTCGAGCCCGGTCGTAGCGGCCAGATCGCTGAGTTCCTCCCGGAACCAACGTTGCGATTCATTCGGGTCCATTGACAGCGTCTGGGCGCCGAATTTGAGCCAGTCGCGCCGCGCCAGGTCGGCGTTCGCACGCTCAAGCTGTGCCTTCGAGAGCTGAATTGTGAGATTGTCGATCTCGGTCTCGCGGGACGCGAGCATCCCGGTGTACGACCGGTAGCCCCATCGCGCAATGAAGAGGCCGACGACCACGCCCACGGCAGCCAGCAGCGTTTTTTCACGTTTACTCATATCAACTCGTCATGGGCACACCGCCCCTCACGGGTGGGTCCTCTAGCGTTTCTTCGTCTCCGGTATCAGCTTGCGGATCTGGAGGTTCACCTTGTCGGTCACGGGGTACTGCTGATCCTTGGGGTTTTCGCGCCAGTCGCCCACCGTCGCTCGGACGAGCGGGCGGTTGCCGTCCTGGATTCCCTCCGCGGCATCCGCAAGATCGGTGGCGACATTCTCGTCCACCGCCGCCAGCTCCATCGTGATCTTGCCGGCTTCGTTCATATCGAGTTTGGTGAGATACGCATCCTTGTTGGTCTTCATCACCTCGTCGGTGAACCGCTTGAGCACGTCGATCCAGATGATGTTGCGGTTTTGCCAGTCCTCGACGAACCCGAGCTGCGTAATCAGCTCCTTGCGGGGTTTCTCGTCTTTCTTGATTTCCGCAATCCGCGCCTTGAGGCTCTGAATCTCCTGGTTCTTCTTGCGAACCGGCAGGTACGCCGCCACGCTGGCGAGTGCGAAGAACACCGCGACGCCGGCCGCGATGTAGGGAACGCGCCGCGCGCGCTCGCGTCGTTCGTCCTCGGCCTGCTTTGGCTTGATGAAGTTGAAATAGAGCATGCTGTCGCTGAGCATGCTCAGGGCCAGGCCCATCACCGCGCTGAACGGCGCCGCCGACTGGCCGGCGGGGTTCTTCCATTTCAGAGCCGCGGGTGCCTGGAAAATCTGCGTCGCGGAGCCGAACCGATTGGCGAACGCCTGCGCGACGTTCTCATCGACCCCCGTGCCGGACAGGATGATCCGCTCAATGCGGGCGCCGGGATCCGTCGCGCGGTACGCTTCGATCGTGCGGCTGACATCTACCAGCAGCGCGTCCATGGGTGACGGTCGCGTGATGAAGTCGTCGGCGAACGGGATCGTCGCGTCGTTGCTCCGCTGCGCCGGCGCCTGCTGGGCCGTGGGCGGTGCGCTCAGGCCCTGCGTCGGGATCGACACCGAGGCGGCACGGGAATACACCAGCCTCCCGTCGCGGATCACGTCGATTTCGGTCATCGACGGCCCGATGTCCACCAGAAGTGCCCGACCCGAAACCGGACCGTCCGCCGTGACGGCCGACAGGTTCGCATACGGACGCAGACCAATCCGCTCGAGACGCAGACCGGCCGCCAGGATCACCTGCTGGATGTGATCGACGACGTTGTTCCGAACCGCGGCCACCCAGACGTCGTTGGTCTTGTTGCCGTTGTCCTGCTGCGCGATCGCGAAGTCGACAACCGCCTGATCCTTGCTGAACGGCAGTTCCTTGCCGATCTGGATGTCGACCATCGCCGCCAGTTCGCTCAGCGAACCCTTCGGCAGCGACATGAGGTTGAGGGCCGCGTCCTGGCGCGGGACATCGACGACGACGCGTCGCGTGCGGATCCGGTGCTCGGCCAGCGTGCGCCGGATGAACTCGCCGAAAGCGCTCGGGTCGCGGACCGAGACGGCGCCTTCCAGCGACACGTGCACCGCGCTGCGAACCGTCACGCCCGAGCGCGAGACACTCGCATTGACCAGCCGCAGCGAGCGCTCGTCCCAGTCGATGCAGAGCAGGTCCGATTCACCGATCCGAAAACGCAAAACCTTCACTCCTCTCGTCGTCGCGGACGGGGTAGCCCATGCCGAGCGACGTGATATCCCGGTAGTACTTGATCTGGGAGACCTGCCCGCGCATCTCAATGACAGCCTGGATGCGTCGCATGGCCCCCACGTGGTCGGCGAAACCGATCGCGTCGACGGCGAACTGGATCGATCGCGTCGTGATCTGGTTCGAGATCAGCGCGAACGTCTCGGCGTCGATGGCACCGGTTGAAACCAGCCATCCCGTCGAGGCCTTCTCGGCCCCCGTGACCTGCGCTCGCTTGGCGACAATGGCCTCCGCCTGCTCGGGCTCGAGGCCGGGGATCGTCTTGAGTACCTCGACCGGAGCGGTGTTGACGTTGATCAGCCCTGACACCGCGGCGGCCGGAATTGTGGTCAGACGGTCCATCACGACAACCATGTCCTGCGCAGTTGCCGGGCTGACGATCGGAGTACCGCGTCCGCGCCCTCCTTCACCGCCGCCCCCGGTACCTTCCTCGCCGGTGCCTTCCCCGCCTCCGCGTCGCCCGTCACGGCCTCCACGACCGCGGCGACGCCCCTCGCCCCCGGATTCGTCATCCTGCCCCTGAAGCCCGCCGTCCTCGTTCCGAGCATCCTCGTCTCGACCGCCTCGACGCGGACGACGACCGGCGTTCTCGTCCTGCCCGCCTTCCTGATCCCCGCCGAGGTTGTCCTCCCGCTGGCCGCCGCGACGACTGGGCCGCCGGCCGCCGCGATCTTGATCGGCCGGGTCGACATCATCCTGGCCTCCGGCGCCGCCGCCGCGGATGCTCTGGCGTCGTCGCGCGTCCCGTTTCTGTTGAGCGTCGGCGCCCTCCTCCTCGTTGCCGGAATCCTGGTCATTCGCGTTCTGCTCGTCGCGCTGTCGCCGGGCCTCCTCGTTGCGATCGGCGGCTGTCCGCCGTCGTCCGCCGCGGGGCTGCTCCCCCTGGTCCTCTTCGCCGCTCTGCGCATCGCGGCCCTGCGGACCGGCCCCGCCTTCCTCGTCGGTCGAGCCGTCCTCGTTACGTTGGTTATCGGCACCTTGATTACGGTTGGGATCAGCCTGATTTCCCGAGTCTTCCTCTTCTTCCTCGCGAACGCGATTCTCCTGCCGCATCTTGCGGGCGAAATTCCGCCACATGGCGTCATAGTTGGAGGTGCCGTCCTGGTAGACCTCCAGGCCGAGGAGTTCCGCCGGCGACTTGAACCGGTACCCGCGTTTGCGGGCCTCCGCGATGAACTGCACCAGTTCGGGGCTCAGTTCGCTCGTGATGTACTCGGGCAGGGCATCCGTGTTGTTGAAGTCCTCGAGGTTGATCTGGGTCCGCCGCTTGTTGTCGTTGGACATGTTCCAGTCCCACGAGTAAATCGTGACCAGCGGCAGCAGACCCCGGTTCAGCACGCCGTCGCCGTTGTCGGGCGGAAATGCACCCTCGGGGCCGTCATCCTCGTTCTCGTCCAGGTACCCGTTGCGGTTGTAGTCCTCTCCGTAAAGGATCCGCCCGTCGAAGTTCTTGATCATCAGGAGCTCTTCGACGGTATCGAGCGGGCCGTTTTTGGCTTTGTATGGTGGATCCAGCGTGTTGTAGTAGCTGCTCTCTGCCCCCTGGGTCGAGATCGTCTCGTCGTCCTTGTCGCGCCAATCGATCAGCGGATCGACGAGCTCCTCCGGCGTCAGGTCTTCCAGTTTGAGCTGCTCGAAGAGACGGATCAGTTGTGCCCGATTGGCGGTATTCAGATTGACTTTCGACGCCTCGTCCGTCACCCCGTAGCGGATACGCGCGGTGTCTCCCTCGATCCGGTACGAGACGATGCTGAAGCGCCACGCCGGCTGGCCCGGCACCGGTTCCTGGTCGGCCAGACTCTCCGAGCCGGCGGTCTTCCCGGGCATCCAGACGGGAATCCGGCGGAACCACTTCTGGTTGTTGTACCAGTTGTCGACATCAGTCCGCTTGTCGCGCAGAACCCAGATCACACGGTCGATGCCTGACCGGGCGGCCAGCTCCGCCTGCTGCTGATCCTGACGCGCCTTCACCGCCGCCAGGTCGGCGTTCATCCTGTAGGAGAAGCTCGCCCCCAGGATTGCCAGAAGCGTGATAATCATCAGGACGACCACGAGGATCATCCCGCGCCGCCGCAAGGCGCGCGAAGGTCCCCCCGGGGACGCGGGCCGAACGCGCAACAACGAAGGAGCCATTACTGCTCACCTCCCATCTGGAGGTCTTCCCGGTTCTTGTTGCCGAATTGCCGTGAGCTCAGATGTGACTGGTCCGCTTCTTCGAGGTAGACCACGATGCTGAAGCGGTCCGGATGGTAGAGCTGCTTTTTCTGTCGCTCGTCCATCTGGCGGAGCTGCGTAATATTGAATTCCTCGTCCTCCGGAGGCACCCGGATCCGGCCGATGGTGATCCGGACGGCCTGGGGAAGCGTCCCTCCGGTCTCGCCGTTCGTGTCCGGCGGCGTCGTGCCATCGGCGTTCTCCGCCGGCGCCTGCTGGTTCTGCTCGATCACGTTCTGCCAGCGGTCGTTCCAGGACGCGCCGTCGAAGTACTCGAAGCGCAGGTACTTGATCTCGGGAGCGACCAGTTCCGTCTCGATCGGCGGTGCGTTCGGCTGGACGGTGGCTTCCTGAGGGTTCTGGTCGTCCTGCTTGACCACGAACCGCGGGTTCGGATCGAACGTCTTCTGCTCGGTCCGCAGGAGGCCATGGCAGATGCTCACGCCCTCGTCGTCCTTGAGCTCGGAATCCCAGATCAGCTCGTACGTGATCCGCCGCATGTCCATCTGCGCGGGCGGCAGGTCATCGCGCATGGAGTCATGCTCGTCAAACACGTGGAGATCCGGCATGGTCGCCCGCAGGATCGTGATCTTGTCGTGGGTGCCGTTGAATGCGATGCCGTCGCCCGGCACAAAGTCGGTCGCCGCACGGATTTCCTGGGCAAGTTTCTGCAGCACCGAGTGGGCGAGGGTCGCCTCCCGCGCGATCGTGCTGCCGCTCTCGCGCGCCCGGAGCGTTGTCGCGTAGAACCCGAAAACGCCCGCCAGCATCGTGATGATGAGCGAGAGCGAGAGGATTGCCTCGAGCAGCGTGAACCCGGAGCGGCGCGCACCGCCTCCGCCGGTCGCCGGGCTTCGGGATGTCGTGCTCGCCTCGTTCATCACGCGATTTGTCCGGGCTAACGGCTCAGCCGGTTCCCACCGCGTCGCTGCGGCTGCCGGTTGTCCTGGTTTTCGTCGCGCTGACTGTCGTCCCGCCCGCCGCGCCCTTCACCCGCACCCTCATCACCACCACGTCCACGCCCGCGTGAACCGCCGGTCGCGCTACCCGTGTCGTTCTGGCCACGAGGACGTCCGCGGCGACCACCTGTATCAGATTGGGCGCCGTCCTCACGATCGGGGTTCCGGCGGGCGCCGAAACGCCCCTCCGGAGCCTCGTTCGCGTCTTCCTGGCCGGCAGCATCGTTACCGCGTCCGAATCGCCCGCCCGAACGATCGCTCCCCTCACCCTGTTCGCCCCGGCGGGGGCCTGGTTCGGCGTCGGACGGCAACTCGCCGTCACGCTGCTCGGCGTCCGGGCGCCGCCCGCCGCGATCGCCCCCCCGACCGCCGCGGCGTCCCCCGCGACGATCGTTGCCCAGGAGCTGCTGCAGGAGCTGGTCCGCCGACTGCGCCATGCCGCCCTTGCGGCCGAGCATCATTTCAAGCATGTCCGAGTACTTTCCGAGCTCCTCCATCGGCAGATCCGAGAGCATCCGCGGGTCGAAGTTGCCACCCGCCATCAGCGCCGAGAGCGCCTGCAGCAGTTCGTTCATCGAGCCGAGCCCGCCGACCTGCGGGGGCGCCCCGCCACCGCCGCCGCCACCGGTTGGAATCTGCCCACCACCGCCTCCGGCTGGCGGCTGGTTAGCCTGGGCCTGCTCCATCTTCTGCTGCCACTTCTCCAATTCCTGCTGGCCGAGACCGAAGTCACGATCCAGGTTGACGTCGGCGGGAGCAGGCAGCAGGCGGTGTGCCACCTGCACGATTCGTGTGCCGGTATCCTCGACTGTTATCTCTTTGGAGGGATTTGCGATCTGCTCCCTGGCCGCCACCGGGTTGTAGCCGATCTCGAGAGTGACATCTTTCTGGTTCTCGATCTCGGTTTCCTTGATGAGCAGCCGCCACGTATAGCCGGGATAATGCAGGCCGAAATCGCCCGTCATTTCCTGTTCGTTGGGCTGCGGCATCAGGACGCCCGCGGCCAGCTCTGACATCTTTGTGTCGACGAGCATGATGGCGCGGGTGGCGACGTCCGCGTTGCGGGCCGCCTCGACACCAGCATTGATCTGCAGGCCGACGAGCGCCAGCCCGAAAATGAGCAGCGCGAGCGCCACCAGTACCTCCAGCAGCACCACGCCGCGGCGCGCCTGCCGCACCGTGGCGGCTCTCGATGTGGCTTCGGCAATCGTTGTCACCGGCTGACCCCCTGCCCTGTCGGATGCGCGGTCTGCGCCCCTGTCCCCTGCCGCACCTGGATCTCGAGGATGTTCTCCTCGGTGATGACGTTCGGGTCGGTGAAGTCCATGTGGAGGATCGGAGAGGCATTCTTCTCGTTCATGACCTCCACCTCCTCAACCAGCAGCGCCCGCTGAATCCATGCCTGGCCGGTGCGCCCGTCCACGATCACGTTCAGGATGTGCGGAGCGTGCCCGGCTTCGAGTTCCACATCGATCGGCAGATCCGTCAGCACGAATGTCACCCAGTCGCTCGTGCCGTCCGGATTGAGCGTCAGCGGCACGAATTCGGCGCGCTCCACAGTGATCGGCGGGCCCGCGATCACGCTGCTCGCGCCGATGTCGAAACTCGGGCGACCCGGACGGACGGCCACGCACCGCGTACCTTCCTGCAGAACCGTCTGCTCGCGCCACGGCGCACCGAATCCGCAGAATGCGTCCGGATTCGTCAGCGGATCGCATTGGCGCTCCACGATCGGCTGTAACGTCTCGAACGGCACCGCCACTTCCTTCTCGGCCGTGCGGTCGAGCGGATCGGGCGTGCCCGGAAACTGGATCCGGTACTTGATTCCGTCCTGCATGGCCTGAGCATGGGCCATGACGATCAACGAACGGAGGCGATCCGCTGACTCCGTCAGGGACCGCCTCCGGATTTCGCCGCTGAGATTCGGGTAGGCAAATGCGAAGATGATGACCAGGATGGCAATGGCCAGCACCATCTCGATAAGTGTGAATGCACGCCGTCTCATGAACACCACCTGCACGCGTTCACACCGCACCAGAGCCGAGCCCCCCGGCCGGTCGCTCACTTTGCGAACCGTGGCCGCTCGGCGTCAGCTTTTGGTCCAGTTCCCGATGTCGTCGTCGGTGCCGTCCTGGCCGTCCGGCCCGTTGCTCCACAAGTCGTAGCGTTCGGGGTTGAACTGGCCAGGCGCCTTGTACTGCAGTTCGTTGCCCCAGGGGTCCTTCAGTGAGCCCGGATCCGTGATGTACGGGCCCGCCCACTTGCCGGCCTTCGCTTCGTCGTCCGGCTTTTCGGTGAGCTCCTTGAGCTCTTCCGGATAGCTGCCGGTGTGTGTGCGGAAGATCTCAATCTGAGTCGCCAGGTTGCCGCCCCAGCCGACCATGCTCCTGGCCAGGTCGAGCTTGGCCTTGTCCTGCGTTCCGACCAGGCTCGGCACGACGAACGCCGCAAGCAGGGCGATGATGCCGACCACGATGAGAATCTCGAGCAGTGTGAAACCGCGCCGCCGTCGTCTTGTCCGATGCATGACTTCTGACTCCTTCAAGTACGCCGGCGTCCCGCCGGACCTTCTGTCAGGTGCGTCCCGTATCCAGCGCGTGGGCGCCGCCGCGCCCCACGCGATCCCGTCAATGTCCCTGCGTGCTCATCTTGAGGATCGGCACCAGCAGCGCCATCGCAATGATGAGCACGAAGACGGCCATGAACAGCAGCATCACCGGCTCGAGCAGCCGGACGCCCAGGTCAATCTGGCGGGCGGTCCGCGCCTCGTTCGAGTCGGCGATCTGCACCAGCACGTTTTCGAGGTTGTTGCTCTCCTCCGCCACGGCGATCATGTCGATGATGTCCGCGGGAAAAAGCCCGCTCTTGCCGAGCGGCGTGGCGAGTGCCTCGCCCTTCTGTACGTTCTCGGCGGCCTTTTCGATCTGCTCCGCCAGGATCAGGTTGCCCGCCGAGTCTTTCGCGATTTTCAGAGCCGCCAGGATGGGGACGCCGTTGTGCAGCATGGTTCCCAGAATGCGGCAGAACCGGCAGATCGCGACCATCGTGACGATGTTGCCCATCACGGGCATGCGCAGCTTCAGCCGGTCAATGGTCCAGCGACCTTGTTCGCTCTTGACGAGCGGAATGGCCAGCACGATCGCCAGCACCACACCCCCCAGCAGGTAAAGCCCGTGCGCCTGCAGGAAGTCGGAGATCGCGAAGACCACCGTCGTCAGCCAGGGTTTCTGAGCGGTGTTCATGAACATCCGGATCTTCGGCACGACGTAGGCCATCAGGAAGCCGACGACCGTAAAGCCCGCCATCAGCAGGATGCACGGGTAAATCATCGAGCCGATGAGCTTGTTGCGAAGTTCGTCCTGCCGTTCGGTGAAAACCGCGATGCGTGCCAGCACGTCTTCGAGGAAGCCGCCCGCCTCGCCGGCTCGAACCATCGCAATCGCCAGCTCGTTGAACGCGTTCGGGTGCTTGGCCATCGCGTTGGCCAAGGTCTCACCGCCCGAGACGTCGCTGTGAACCTCCTTGAGGATTTCCTGAAGGAGCGGGCTCGACTCCTGGCGGCTGAGCACATCGATCGCCCGCAGCACCGGCACGCCTGCCCGCAGAAGGTCGGCCAGCTGGCTGTAGAAGATCGACAGCACCTTCAGCTTCAGCCTCTTCGTGCGTCCGGTGATGGCGGTCTTGCCGGCCGTCCCACCCTCGTTCACCTGGAGAGGAAAGAGCGCGCGGTCATCGAGTGTCCGCAGGGCAGCCTGATGCGACTCGGCGGTCAACACGCCGGTCACGACCTGCCCGTTGCTGGTCTTGGCCTTGTAGGTGAATGTGGCCATATGGTCTGTGCGCCGGACCGGCTCCGGTGAGCGCCCT
>CAZJTF010000165.1:0-14800 GCA_964548565.1 uncultured Planctomycetales bacterium
CTGTTTGTGGCAGTGGTGGGCATACGACGATGCCGGCACGCACTGGAGCCGCCAGAAGTGGTTCATCGACCGGGCGGCCGAGCTGAACTGTCAGTATTACCTCGTCGACGAGGGCTGGGAGCACACGCGCCAGGAGTGGGCGACCGGGGGTATCGATGCGTGGACCCGCATGAAGGAGTTGTGCGACTACGCCTCGGGCAAGGGCATCGGCATCTGGGTGTGGCGCGGGTGGCGGTACGACGAGAAGCGGCAATGGCCGGGGCTCGAAACCGCTGGGAAGCGGGAAGAGTTCTTCCGGCGATGCGCCGATGCCGGCGTCAAAGGCGCCAAGATCGACTTCATGGACAGCGAGTCACACGACATCCTGGCATTTTACGAGGACTGCACGCGCGCCGCGGCCCGGCACCGCGTGATGGTGAATTTCCACGGGGCCAACAAGCCGGCCGGCGAGGCACGCACCTGGCCCAATGAGATGACGCGCGAAGGCCTCCGCGGTCTCGAGTACAACAAGTGGAGCACGCTACCCCCCGCCCACTACGCCACGCTGCCGTTCACGCGGCTGCTGGCCGGGCACGCGGATTTCACCCCGACGACGCTGCAGCCGGACAGGCTCAAGGGAACGACCGTCGCCCAGCAGCTCGCGTGCTCCGTGGTGCTGACCTCGCCGATGCTGTGCTGGGCGGACAAACCGGACCTGTACCTCGCGAGCCCGGCCGTTGATTTGATCCGGTCGGTGCCGGTCACGTGGGATGAGACGATCGTGCTGCCGCCCAGCGCCATCGGCGACCTCGCGGCCATCGCCCGGCGTTCCGGTGACGCCTGGTACGTCGGGGTTCTCAACGGTGCTTCCGCGCGCGAGGTGGACGTGCGGTTCTCGTTCCTCGGCTCGGGCGAATACCGAGCCGACTTCTACGGCGACACTCCGGGCCGGCCGGCGACGTTCGACGTCCAGCGCGACGTGGCACTGACCGCGGAGACGACCCGGACCATCAAACTCTCCGACGGCGGCGGCCTGGCCGTGTGGATTCGCCCGCGGTGATTCTCGGCGGAAACCGCCAAATGGCAGCAAGGGAGCAGCCCTCCCCCGCTACTCCATTCGAATCCACCCGCAATAGTTCGTGTTCCCCGTTCGCTGCTCGCATTCGCCTGTTCGTTGTCCGCTGTCCGCGGTAAGCTGTCCGACCATGGCGGACAAATGCAGTATGAAGGCCCAGGCCAAGGCCGAGTTCGAGGCCTGGGCGGGGACGTACGACCACTCGCTGCTCAACCATTTTCTTTTCCAGCCGTCGTACCGGATGTTCCTCGAGGAACTTTGCGCGTGGGAGCGGACGCGCGGGCCGTTCGATCTGCTGGACGTCGGCTGCGGGACGGGAACCTTCGACGGCATGCTCGCGGGCAGTGGTCTGCCGGCCCGGATCACGGGGATGGATTACGCCCCCGCCATGTGCCGCGTCGGCTGCGAAAAGGCCACGCGGGCGGGAGCTGCGGACCGTCTGAGCTACGTCGCCGGCGACAGCGAGCACCTGCCGTTCGCGGACGCGTCATTCGACGTCGTCACCTGCAGCAACTCGTTCCACCACTATCCCCACCAGCAGAAAGTCATTCAGGACGTGCGGCGCGTGCTCCGCCCCGGCGGCCGGCTGATGCTGATCGACGGATTCCGCGACAACGTGATCGGCTGGGTGGTCTTCGACGTGATCATCACGGCGGTTGAAAAGCACGTCTTCCACGCGCCGTGGTCGACGATCGACGGCTACTACCGCGCCGCCGGCTTCCGCGAGATCCGCCGCCGCAAGTTCAACTTCTGGTTCCCGGCCCTGCTGACTATCGGCGTGGCGTAGGGCCCCTCATCGGGAAACCGAAGTCGGAGCGTCCGCCCCCGTGGCGGACGAAAACGAATGACGCCCGCCCTCCGGCGCACGCCGAAGCGCTATACCCGCAACCATATCCCGTGGTCATCGTGAAGAGAGCACAACGACAGAGCGCGCTCTTCCGCGAGTGGAATTGCTCCCGCTCCCCCCTATCACTTCGGCGGCGGAGGCTGAAGCGATCGGCAGCGGCCCGCTCAGTCGGCTTCGCTGACGGCCTGCCGAGAGCGTTTCACGACTGAACGCTGAGACTTGGCGTCCAGGCGCTTGCGCTGGGCGCCGGCCGGAACGACCGTCTTCTTGCGGGCAGCGGGCGTGTGGAACGCCTCCGCCATCAGCGAAATGAACCGGTTGACGGCCGCCCGGCGGTTGGCGAGTTGGGTGCGTTCCTTGCTCGAGACAATGCGCAGGACGCCGTCCTGGTTGATCCGGCTGGCCAGCTTCGCCTTGAGCTGCCCCTTTTGCTGCGCCGACAGCGACGTGCTCTTGAGAACGTCGAAATGCAGCGTCACGCGGGTGTTGACCTTGTTTGCGTTCTGGCCGCCGGGCCCCGGGCTGCGTTCGAACGAAAAGGAGAGCTCGTGCTCACTGATGCCGACTGCTGGCGTGATCTCGATCACCGTCTTGCGCTCCCTTTCGCCCGGATGTCCTGAGTGCGGGGGCTTCGGGCAAAGCCCCGACTGGTGAGTTTACCACAATTTTGGGGGCAGTACCAGAAGCGCCGCGCGGCCTATTCGAGGGCCGATTGGGCGGCAATCATGGAGCGAAGGGCATCCCAGCCGGCAAGCTGGGCCGGGGTGAGGGTAGCCGGGCGCCCGGTCCGGAGGTGGTGCTCCGCCGCCCGCAACCGGCGCCGGACCGACCGGGGCAGGTTCGGGCGGTCGTTCACGACCAGCCCGGTGACCACCTGGCGCTGATGACGCCGGCTGATCCGCAGCTTCTTCGCGAAATGCAGCCGGTACCCGTACTCGGATGCCACCGCCTTGGTCAGCCGGACCAGGTCCCGCACCCGCGGGGCGTTCTCGGCATCGGCGGAGAAGGTGATGTCATCGGCATACCGGCTGTAGCTGGTGCCGTACTTCTCTGCCCCAGCGGCGAGGCGCGCATCCATCCGCCAGTTCAACAGGTTGCTCAGGCGCGGGCTGGTCGGCGCTCCCTGCGGCAGGCAGCCGTCCCAGGTGCACAACCGTGTCAGCAGGGCGGCCGCCCGGGCGTTCCAGCCAATCGCGCGGAAATAGTGCTCCACCCGCCGCGCGGTCGTCGAGCCGAAGAAATCCCGCAGGTCGAGACGCACCACCACTGCCCGCCCGGTGTGCGGCAGTGCGTTGGTGACGATCGAGTGCCCCCGTTCGAATCCGGTCGCACACGGGTGGCAGCGGAGCCGCCCGAGCACGCGCCGGAGGACCCGCCGCTGCATCACCTTCAGGCCATCTTCCGGCGCACAAATGGTGCGCTGCCCGCCGGATCGCTTGGGAATGGTGAACGTGCGGTACCGCGGTTCGCACGCGGACAGTTCCTGCTCCGAAACACCCAGCCGGCGTGCCAGTTCCGTAACGTCCGCGCCCATGCCGGGCCCGGCACCCAACAGACGCTGGATAAAGCCACGCAGCCCCATAAACGACCTCGACGGTCGGTGACATGCAGATCGGCGGATGCGGCATGCCGCACCCGCCCCGCCTTGCCTTGTCGCAGACAAGCGTCTGGCTATTCGGAGGATCCGTGAGGACCCGGTTGACGAAACATCAACCCGTGCTCAGCGTGAGAGCACCGCCAAGGCGGTACCGGTAATATCCCCATTTTGGTGGGCCGATGCAAGCGACACGACCTGCTTTATCACGCCGCGGCAACGCCGGGGGGCTCCACAGGCCGCCCGCCACAATCAGCGCAGCCACGTGTCGCGGTGGGCGGCCACGAAGGCATCATCGTGCAGGTGCGGATAGGCCGAGTAGACGCGGTCGATTTCCTCCATCTGGCCTGGAGAGAGGTCCTCGCCCGGGTCGAGGCACCACCGCCCTTCGAGGAGCCCCTGCCGCCGGAGGACCTCGTGCAGCCCGGCGATGCACCCGGCGAAACCGTTGGCTGCATCGAAAAAAGCAGCGTTCGCGTCGGTCACCTGTGCTCCCAGGCGCAGCCACTCCGGGGCGATCCGCGCCCCCGGCGGCATGGAACGGATGTCCCGCAGGTGCTCCACCCCCCGGCGTGTCCACACCGCCCAATGCCCGAGCAGACCGCCGACAATCCGCACGCGGGCGGACCCGAACGCAAACTCGGTGAGCAGGTCCGGGATGATGTTGTCGTCGTTGCCGGTATACAGGGCGAGTTCCTCGGCCCGCCCGCTGTCGGCCACTGCACGGACGACATCGAGCGTCTGGTAGCGGTTGAAGGGAGCGATCTTGATGCCGACGACGTCCTCGATCTCCGCGAACCGGCGCCAGAAGGCGCAGGGCAATACACGCCCGCCGACCGCCGGCTGGAGATAAAAGCCCAGCACGGGGATCACCTCCGCCACCGCCCGGGCGTGGTCAATGAGGGCATCGACCGGAGCGTCCCGCAGGGCGGACAGGCTCAGGAGGCCGGCGTCGTACCCAAGCTCCCGCGCGAGCGACGCCTCCCCGACCGCCTGAGAAGTCTGCCCGCAGATCCCCGCGATCAGAATCGGCCGCCCCGCCTCCCGCCCTGGGCCCTCTTCGCTATCCCCTGTTCGCCGTTCGCCGCTCGCTGTCCCCGCCGCCAGTTCGAGCACCGGACGCAGCAGCCCGTGCTTCGGATCGCGGATCGCGAACTGTGTCGTATGCACGCCGACCGCCAGCCCCCCTGCCCCGGCGGCCAGGTAGTACCGCGTCAGGGCCCGCTGCCGGCGCTCGTCGAGACGCCGGCTCGCCGTGAGAGCGAGCGGGTGGGCGGGAATCACGCAACCCTTGAGCAGACGACTTCGCAGTGCATCCATGTGCAGGCTCCAGATCATCCACCGGCTGAGCAGCGGTTCTCTTGACTGGTTCCACCCCCTCCTTCGCCACACCAGGTGCCCATACGGCGCCTCCGCGCGGCGGGGATACAATGTCGACCAGCGCAGGAGCATCATACGCGTGGATCGAGCGGACGGAACACGGAGCGGTCACACACCCGCCGGCTGGCTCGGTTCCGTGCTCATTTTCGTGGGCGGAGCAGCATACGTCTGCGCATTCTGGGGAGCGGGCGTAAAGTGGTCGCGCGCCTGGCTCCCCGAGTGGTACGTCGACCTCGTGCTCCGGAACCAGCGGTATCTCTACACTCTCGGGCGGCAGGACGTCGGACTCTGGCTCCTCGTCCAGTTCGCATTCGCTCTCGTCCCGGCGGCGCTGCTGCTCGCGATGCGTTGGAAACCTGCGGAGATCGGCCTCGGCGGGTTCAATGCGCTCGGGCGGCGGCTGATCCTGGTCAGCGTCGCCGCCTCGATTCCCTTCGGCTTCCTGCTCATGTCCACAGGGGCAATCCGACTGCCGAATACCGGTCGCGAGACGGTGCGTCTCCTGGCGTCGCTGGCCACGACAATCCCGGAACACATTGTCGTCTGCGGTCTGCTCGTTGCGCTGTTGCTCCCGGGACGACGCCTGCCGGCCACGGTGCCCGTCGCCCCGATCGAAGGTCCGCCTCTTCAACGCCTGCTGCGATGGCTCGGGCTGGCTCAACCCCCCGCCGACGCAAACGGGCGGCTTTTGGCGTGGTTTGGTCTCTCGATCGAGTCACTGGTCGCGATACTCGCGTCAGGCGTGGTGTTCTGGCTGGCGCACCTGGGCAAGCCGGATGTCGTTGAAGTGAGCCTGTCCCTCGTGGGCGGCGTAGTGGTGGCGTACGTGACCCTGCGCTCAGGATCCGTCTGGCCCGCCATCATCGCCCACCTGACGATGAGCCTGGTGCCGGGCGGTATCGCACTCCTGGCCCGCTGATGACGCTGCGAACCCCTGACGCGCCAGAAGCCACGTTAATCACACAAGTGGTGGAATTAAGCCAGGCTGCGCCCGCGCATGTCGTCTGGCACCGGATGACCGAGGAGCTTCAGGCTGGTCGGGGCAACGTCGTAAAGCGACGCCGCTTGCCGCCCCCGAGCGGGAAGTGACGGGTGCGCCAGAATGTACATCCCCTGCTGGGCGTGGTTGGCCTCGTCGGGGCCGGTATCGTTCTCGAACACATACAGCGAGTTGTTGCCGATCGTCCCAACGCTGCGCCAGTTCAGATCCCCGAAGATCACCACCAGGTCCGGCGGCACGCCGTTGACCTTCCGGTAGATCTCCTGCGGCTTGTAGACCCGTGTCCCCATCTGCCGACCGTTGTGGTCCGGCAGACTCTCGATCTTGCGGGTCAACTCATCCCGCAGCGCCTCGTATTTCGCCTGCGGCACGATTCCCTGCGGCTCGCGTCCTTCGACATTGATGAAGCACCGCCCGTAGTAGCCGCCCTCGCCCCACACGCGGGTTTTCGACCAGTCCACATCAGCAAACTGGAACTTGCGCGGCGCTGTCGGCGGATCCTTCATCACCAGGTAGCCCTCGCGGATCAGCCAGTCATTAAAGCACACGCCGCCGAACATGCACTTCGCGCCGTGGTCGCTCACCACCCACAGCGCCGTCTCGTCGAGGTTGATGTCGCCGAGCAGCTCGCCGATGAGCGCGTCCAGCCGGACGTAGTAGTCGTGGATGGCGTTTTCGAACGGGTTCCCCGGCTCGTAGCGGTGGTGCGAGGGGTCCATGTACTGCCAGAACCCGTGGTGAATCCGGTCTGTCCCCATTTCGACCATCCAGAACAGATCCCAGTCGCGCGTCTTCACCAGGTGGCGGGCGAGTTGGAACCGCTTCTCGGTCATCAGGTAGATCTGGTCGAGCAGCCACTGTTTGTCGTCGGTGCGGTAGTTCTTGACGTCGATCATGTACTCGCCGACGACGCTGGCGATCTCCTGCTTGAGCTCCTTCGGATGCGTGTAGTCGTTGGTAATGTCCGGCGTCAGGAAACAGGAAACCATCGCCCCCCGCACGGGCCGGGTAATCGGAAACATCCCCGGAACGCCCAGGACGATGCTGCTGCGTCCGAGTCCGTCCAGGATCTCCCACAGGCGGCGTTCCTTGACGGCCAGCGAGGTCGCGAACGAGAGCTTCTCGTACGAGTAGTCCGCCCGGTTTCGAAAGCCGTAGATCCCGAGCGTCCCGGGGTCCTTGCTCGACGCCATGCAACTCCACGCCGGCACGGTGATCGGCGGCATGCAACTCTCGAGCTCGCCGAACGTTCCGACGCGACACAGACGCCGCAGGTTCGGCAGATCCTCGATCCAGCGGTCGAAAACGAGGCTGGGTTCGGCGCAGTCGAGTCCAATCACCGCAATACGCTTGATCTCGGGCACGGTCATCTCCTGGCCGCCGGAGAGGCAGCGCCGCTCTTGTACCCCGTTCCTCAGGGCAGGACAAGGCGGAGCCGTGCGGCCGTCGCATCGCCGCGGCTCCAACTCGCGACATCGCAGGTGGCCGCGACAAGGCAGCTGCCTGGGCGAAGCCCATCACCTCCAGGCACTCCCACGCTTGACCTGCGCCACCAGCCGTCTAGGCTTTGAAGACAGGCCGAAGGGCCGCAGGACCGGTCCTCACCCCGCCCGGATCCCTCTCGATTCCGTTCGCGTTCAACCATGTTGCGGGGTTTGCCATGCGCGCGCCGCGCGGGAGCGAAATGCAATGCAACTCGGCATGATCGGGCTCGGCCGGATGGGGGCCAGCATGGTCCGCCGCCTCATTCGGGCGGGCCACACCTGCACCGTCTACGACGTCAGCCGCCAGGCCGTGCACCGCCTCGAAAAGGAAGGCGCCTCGGGCGCGGATTCGATTCCGGCATTTCTCCGCCGCCTTCGCAAACCCCGCGCCATCTGGCTGATGATTCCTGCCGCGGTCGTCGATCGCACGATCTCCGAGTTGTGCCCCCACCTCGAACCCGGCGATATCCTCATCGACGGCGGCAACTCGCACTACCGTGACGACATCCGGCGGGCCCACGAACTCGGTACGCGGGGCATCCACTACGTGGACGTGGGCACAAGCGGTGGCGTCTGGGGGCTGGAGCGCGGCTACTGCCTCATGATCGGCGGCGAGGAGGAGGTCGTGCGCCGCCTCGACCCGGTCTTTGCGGCGCTCGCCCCGGGGATCGACGCGGCTTCCCGCACGCCAGGGCGCGAGACGTCCAGTCACACGACAGCGGAACAGGGCTACCTGCACTGCGGGCGGGCCGGCGCCGGCCACTTCGTCAAGATGGTCCACAACGGCATCGAGTATGGGCTCATGGCTGCCTATGCGGAGGGCTTCAACGTGCTGCACCACGCCAATGTGGGCGCGGCACGCGCGGAAGGCGATGCGGAGACCGCCCCGCTCCAGGCGCCGGAGCACTATCAGTACCTCTTCGACCTTCCTGCCATCGCGGAACTCTGGCGACGCGGCAGCGTCGTCGGAAGCTGGCTCCTGGATCTGACGGCGCGGGCACTGCTCAAGAATCCCGGCCTCGAACCGTTTGCAGGTTATGTGGCCGACTCCGGGGAAGGTCGGTGGACCATCGCGGCCGCCATCGACGAAGCCGTCCCGGTGCCCGTGCTGAGTGCGGCCCTGTACGCCCGGTTCACCTCGCGCGGAGAGGCTGATTTCGCTGAAAAAATGCTCTCGGCCATGCGGCTCGAGTTCGGCGGACACGTGGAGAAAGACGTCCCGGGCATGTGACACGCGTTCGAACGGGGGTACGGATGACAAGCGGCGTGAATCAGACGGACGCGCTCGTATTCTTCGGCGCTACGGGCGACCTGGCGTACAAAAAGATCTTCCCCGCCCTGCACTCGATGGTCATGCACGGCACGCTGAACGTTCCGGTGGTCGGCGTGGCCAGAGAGGGCTGGGATGTCGAGCGGTTACGGGAACGGGCCCGAAAAAGCGTCGCCGACCACGGGGCCGCCCGCGACAGAGACGCCCTCGACCGCCTGTGCAGCCTGCTCCGCTACGTGGGTGGCGACTACCGCAACCGCGCCACGTTCCAGCAGCTGCGGAGCGCGCTGGGAACCGCCCGTTCCCCCCTCCACTACCTGGCGATTCCGCCGAGCATGTTCGCAACCGTCGTTGACGGGCTCGCCGCCTCCGGATGCGGCGACGGGTCGCGCATCATGCTCGAGAAGCCGTTCGGCCGCGATCTCGCGTCCGCGCGTGAGCTGAATGCGACCGTGCGTCGCGTCTTCGATGAGAACGCGATCTTCCGCATCGATCACTACCTCGGCAAAGATCCGGTGCAGAACCTGCTCTACTTCCGTTTCGCCAACACGTTTCTCGAGCCGGTGTGGCACCGACACCACGTTGCTCACGTCGAGATCACGATGGCCGAGACATTCGGCGTCGAAGGGCGCGGTAGGTTCTACGAAGAGGTTGGCACCATTCGCGACGTCATTCAGAATCACATGCTCATGCTGCTGGCGAGCATTGCGATGGAGCCACCGGGCGGCGGGAGTGACGCGGTGCGCAGCGAGCGATACAAGCTCCTCAGCACGGTGCGGGCACTCACACCGGAGAACGTGGTGCGCGGTCAGTTCCGCGGCTACCGCGAGGAGGCGGGTGTCCGCCCGGACTCGCGCGTCGAGACCTTCGCCGCCGTTCGCTTGACGATCGACAGCTGGCGGTGGGCCGGGGTGCCCTTCTTCATTCGCGCGGGCAAGAAAATGCCGGTCTCGTGCGTGGAGATTCGCGTGCAGTTCCAGCACCCGCCGCAGGACGTCTTCCCCCGATCGTCCTCGGGCTGCTCCAATTACATCCGCTTCCGCCTCAGCCCCGAGGTCCTCATCGCGGTCGGTACGCGGGTCAAGCAGGCGGGAGACACCGTCGACGGCGAAGACATCGAACTGCAGGCTGCCTACCAGCCGGCCGGCGAACTGGAACCGTATGAGCGTCTGCTGCTCGAAGCGATGGAGGGTGATCCAACATACTTCGCGCGCGAAGACAGCCTGGAGGAAGCATGGCGGATCGTGGACCCGGTCCTCGGCGATGCTACCCCCGTCCATCTGTACGAACCCGGCACGTGGGGACCGTCGCAGGCCGGTGACCTGGGAGGCCCGGTCGCCTGGCATGACCCCTGCCCGCACCGCGATGACGAATGACGCCCTCCGACCAGTCTGCACACCGCGCACGGATTCAAGCGCTACCAATTTTTCAAAACTTCTGAAACAAGTCGCGGGCGCAGTGCTCTTCCGCTAGAATTCGAGCATGCTGCGGCGGTATGCAGCCCGGAGAAGGTTCAGCGACATGCCCGCGCTCGCTTCTTTATACGAGCCGATTGCGGCCGATCTCCAGAAGGTCTGCCGGATCTTTGATGACGAGCTGTTCTCCGATCTGCCCATCATCAATGACCTGTGTACCCATATCCGGGGCTACCGCGGCAAAATGCTCCGCCCCGCCCTGTTGCTCCTCTCGGGGCGCGCCTGCGGCCGTGTCACTCCGGAGCATTTGACCCTGGCGGCCGTCGTCGAAATGGTCCACATGGCGACCCTCGTCCACGACGACGTCCTCGATGACGCGGACCTCCGACGTCGCTGCGCGACCGTTAACCACCTCCAGGGCAATGAGGCCGCCGTCCTTCTGGGCGATTATCTAATCAGCCACGCGTTCCACCTGTGCAGCTCCCTGGAATCACAGGAAGCGTCGCGTACGATTGGCGCGACGACCAACATGGTCTGCGAAGGGGAACTGCAGCAGGTGCATCACCGGGGCGACCTGCACCTGACAACCGACCAGTACCTGCAGATCATCTCGCGCAAGACGGCGGCTCTCACCGGGGCCTGCTGCCTGCTGGGGGCCCGGTTCGCCGGCGCGGACCGGTCCACGATTGACCGGTTCGAGCAGTACGGGCTGCAGACCGGAGTCGCCTTCCAGATCACCGACGACGTCCTGGACCTGGTGGGCAGCGAAACGAGCATGGGCAAAACCCTGGGGCGCGACCTCGAGAAGCGGAAACTGACCCTCCCTCTGATCCACTGCCTGGCAAATGAGACCCCGGCCCGCCGGCAGGCGCTCCGAACGCTCCTGGCGGATGGCGGCGGGCGTGGCGACGTCCTGCCCTTCCTGCAGGAAACGGGAAGCCTCGAATTCGCCCTGGCTCAGGCGCGTCAATGCATCGATGCGGCCACAGGCTGCCTGGACGGCGTGCCTGCATCCGATGCGAGGGGCATGCTCATACGGATGGCCCGATCCATCGCGGAAAGAGAGCAGTAATTCACCCGATCTTGCGTCGACCGCTTGGGCTGGCACGCCTCTTGCCAGCCCTCTGGCTACCGTAACTCTATATCCCACAAAATCATAAGTCGGTTTGACCGCCCTATAAAACCGTGCTATATTTGACAGTCTTACCTGTTGACGAGGAACCGAGGCGTTACCGGGTCGTGGTTACTTAACCTTATTGCACATCTGGAATTACGCTGACTTTATCTGCAGAGAGCGGCACAGTCCCCAGGTGTTGGTGAGGGTGTGGGTTTGGCCATTGTCGACCGGGAAATGCTGACGCGACAGATTCGCGATGCCACGGACATTGTTGAGCTGTTAAGCGGATATGTGACCCTGCGTCGCGCCGGCGTGAATTTCAAGGGACTTTGCCCCTTTCACGAGGAGAAGACCCCCTCCTTCCACGTTCACCCCGGCAAGCAGATTTTCAAGTGCTATGGCTGCGGAGCAGGCGGGGACGTGTTCACGTTTCTCCAGATGCGCGAAAAGGTCGATTTCCTGGAGGCCCGCCGGATGCTCGCGGACCGCGCCGGGATTTCCATCGAGGCGCTGTCGGGAGGAAACCAGGCCGGGCCGTCGAAAACGGACCTCAGCCGTGTGAACCAGTGGGCCCAGAGGGTCTTCCGCCGGAACTACGACTCGGCCGTGGGCGAGGCAGCCCGTGCCTACGTCGCCAAACGGGGAATTTCTGCCGAATCGTCCGCCGCCTTCGGCCTGGGGCTGTCCGTGGACAGCTTCGACTCGCTCATCCGCCAGGCCCAGACGGCCAAAGCCAGCGTCAGTCTGCTCGTCGCGGCCGGGTTGGCCCGGGAGAGCCAGCGCGGCGGTTACTACGACGTTTTCCGCAACCGCCTGATGTTCCCGATCTCGGATGCCACGGGTCGCATCATCGGGTTCGGCGGGCGGACGATGGCTGACGACCCGGCCAAGTACCTCAACACCCCTGCCACCGCCCTGTTCGACAAGAGCACGCACCTGTTCGGTCTCGACCGGGCTCGCCAGGCGATCGGCACGACCGGGCGGGCCATCGTTGTCGAGGGATACACCGACTGCATCATGGCCCACCAGCACGGCTTCACCGAGACGGTGGCGACGCTCGGAACGGCCATGACTGATGCGCACGCTCAACTGCTGCGCCGTTACACGGACCGGGTGGTACTTCTGTTTGACTCGGACGAAGCGGGCCAGCGGGCGGCCGACCGGGCCCTCTCGGTGACCCTGACGAGCGGTCTCGACGTCGTGCTGGCGCGCGTTCCCGAAGGCAAAGACCCGTGCGATTACCTGTTATCGGCCGGCAAAACGGGCTTTGACGCAGTGTTGAAAGCAGCCACTCCCGCGCTAGAATTCAAGTGGCATCTGGTGGCACGCCAGTACGAGGCGAGCGCCACGGGTCCCGGCCGCCGGAGGGCGATCGAGGAGTACATGACCCAGCTGTCCGCCTGGCTGGGACGAGGGGCGGTCGATCCTATCCAGATGGGGTTGCTGGTGAATCAACTCAGCAAGATCCTCTCGCTCCCCGTGGAGGAACTCCACCAACGCCTGCTGCAGACAACCCGGCGTCTGCGCCCGCAGCAGGCCCCGGCGGAGGGATCTGCTCAGGGCACCGCCCCGGCGCGGGCCAGCAGCGCCGAGCAGGAGGCACTTCGCCAGATTCTGGAGGTGCTCCTCAACGAGCCCGAGCGCTACGCCGACGTTTCGGACCTGTTCGACCCGGCGTCCATCGGGGATCCCTCGATGGGCGCGGTCGCCAAAGCTTTCATGCAGTTCTGCTCGACCCGGGGCCCCGATGCCTTCCGGCTCGACGAACTGATCGGCGAATTCGAGCTGCCGTCGTTCGGCCAGCTCATCACCGACCTCCAGATGCGCGGCGAACGCCGCGGGAAGTATGAGGAGGTCATCCGGGGCGCACGTGAGTGCCTGGAAACGGCACAGCGCACCCGGGAGGCGGCCCTGCTCGCGCAGCAGATCCGCCGCGACCGGCAGCATACCGGGGAGGGACCCCCGCCCGACGGAGAAGACCAGCGGTTACTGGCGCTCGGTGCCAGGACGCTGGAGACGAGCCGGGAGCGGCCGTCATTTCTCCCGACGAAGATGCGGCGCAAGTACCTGACGTGACCGGCGGGGGACCCGCGGCACCGATCATCCGGCGCTGGAACGGTGCAAGATGCACGGAGTATACGATGCCTGAACTTGAAGCTGTGAGTCACGATCCGACTGAGGCGGCCCTGCAGGAGCTCCTCGCACGCGGACAGAAGCGGAAGTACCTCACCTGGGAGGAACTCAACGAGATTCTCCCCGACGAGGCCATCTCGCCCGACAAGCTCGAGATGATCATGATGACGCTCGAGGAGCACGGGATCGAGATGATCGACGAGATCGAGGCCGAGCGCCTCGGCCTGGGCTCCGAGCCCAAGGAGCCGCGCCGCAAGAAGCCGGCTTCGTCCGACTCCGATCGCGAGAAGAACGCCTCCGATGACAGCGGTTCCCGCCGGATCGACGACCCCGTGCGCATGTACCTTACGCAGATGGGCGAGATCCCGCTGCTCACCCGCGCGCAGGAAATCGCGCTCGCCAAGAAAATCGAGCTGACCCGCATGGCTTTCCGCAAGCAGGTCCTCGAGAGTGATCACTGTATCACCCAGGCGGTGGAGATCCTCCAGCAGGTTTCGGACGGGCGCCTCCCCTTCGACCGTACGATGAAGGTCTCGACCTCCGAGGCGATGGCCAAGAACACCATCACCAAGCTCCTGCCTGAGAACCTCGGCACCGTCCGCAAGCTGATGGATCTCAACCAGGCCGACTACGAAAAGCTCCAGAACACGCGCATGTCGGCCTCCGCCCGCGGCGCCCTGCTCCGGCAGTTGAATCAGCGCCGGCGCAAGATCGCCAAGCTCCTCGAGGAGCTGTCGCTGCGGACCAGCCGCATCATCCCGCTCATGCGCAAGCTCGAAGCGGTCTACCGGAAAATGCGCGACCTCGAGGAGCGGATTGCCTCCGAATCCCGTCGGCCGACCATGGCTCTCGACGACCTGGCGGCCATGCAGGACGAACTCGCCGGCCTCGAGTCGCTGCTGCTCGAAAACTCGGAGCAGGTCGGCAAGCGCCTCCAGCGCATGCGCCGCGTCTTCGCCGAGTACGAGGACGCGAAGCGCAAGCTCTCCGGCGGCAACCTGCGCCTCGTCGTGTCGATCGCCAAGAAGTACCGCAACCGCGGCCTGTCGTTCCTGGACATCATCCAGGAGGGCAACACGGGGCTGATGCGGGCCGTCGACAAGTACGAGTACCGCCGCGGCTACAAGTTCTCAACGTATGCCACCTGGTGGATTCGCCAGGCGATCACCCGCGCGATCGCCGACCACGCCCGCACGATCCGCATCCCCGTCCACATGATCGAGACGATGAGCCGCCTGCGCAACATCTCGAAGGTGCTGCTGCAGGAGCTCGGGCGCGAGCCGACGATCGAGGAGATCGCCAAGAAGGCAAAGATGCCCGTCAGCGAGGCCCGGCGCGTCCTCAAGATCAGCCGCCACCCGATCTCGCTCGACCGGCCCGTCGGCGAGAGCGAGGACAGCTACTTCGGCGACTTCATCGAGGACGACTCGGCCGAATCGCCGGTCCAGTCCGCCGGCAACGAGATGCTCAAGGACCGCATCGAGGAGGTGCTCAAGACGCTCACCT
>CAZJTF010000166.1:0-14795 GCA_964548565.1 uncultured Planctomycetales bacterium
CATGGGACCTTTCGTCGCTCTGCCGATCTTCTGCTGGCCTGCACGAACGATTACCGCTCCCCGACAGAAGCGATCCGTGCGAAATCATTGATTCCGCCCTCACCGCGTCCTCGCGGCACATCATCGCAACGCGTCACTCCGCCTTCAACCATCCAGACCTGGATTTCCGCGGAAAGGGGACCGCCTCGCCCCGCAGCCCGGCCCCGATCGGCCGGCACTCCCGGGACTGGAGACCGAAACCCGGGGCATCGGATCAGAATCCGGGGTGTGTCGCCTACCAGCTTGGTTGTCGCTGCGCTGATTGAGGATGAGGCACCAACATGGGCCAAAATCGTATACTGGTGTCGGCCGGTGACGAGCGGGTGGAATCGGGAGACGGACCATGCAAACAGTCCATATGACCTGCGTCGTGGCACTGCTGTTCGCCGGACCTGTGCATGCCCTGGAGAATGCCTTCGCGATCGGTGCCGCTTCGGTTGTCATCACGCCCGAGGTTTTGCAAGGCGGTCCACCGGTGTGGCTCGCGGGCTACGGGCTGGGACGGCAGGCGGAGGGCGTGCACGATGACCTGTACGCCCGGGCGATGTTCCTGCACGACGGGCACTTCGGGATTGCCATCGTCGCGTGCGATCTCATCGGGCTCTTCCGAAGCGAGGTCGAACTGATCCGCGCGGAGATCGCGCGGGCGGCACTCGCGCCGCCCATCGATTACGTCCTCGTCTGCAGCACGCACACACACGCGGGCCCTGACACGCTCGGCATCTGGGGTCCGGTCGGGCGGACCGGCGCCTCTCCCGAGTACCTCACGCGCGTGCGGGGCGCCTGTGTCCGGGCCATCCGCAGTGCCCACGCAGGTGCTCGCCCGGGACGTCTCCGCATCGCGTCCGCCGATGTGAACAAGAGCGTCGAATTGATCGGAGACTCCCGTAGACCGATTGTGATCGACTCCCGTCTGACGGTGATCCAGGGGCTGGATCCAGACGGCAAGGTCATCGTCACTCTGGTGAACATGCCCTGCCATCCCGAGGTCCTCGGCTCGAAGAACAAGCAGGTCAGCAGCGATTTCCCCTCGACGATGCGGAGCGAGTTGGAATCCCGCTTCGGCGGAACGGCGCTGTATTGCAGCGGCGCCATCGGCGGATTGCTCTCGCCGCGCGAGCCGGAGATCCATCCGTTCAATCGGGAGCCGCTTCCGCCCGAAGAGATCGCGAAGATGCCGGTGTACGGCCGCATTATCGCGCGCATCGCCGAGGACGCGATTGCCGAGGCGCGGCCTCTCGCTGGTCCTGTGCGGGCCACGTCGCGCACGGTGCTTCTTCCGCTCTGGAACCCGATGTACAAGGTGGCCGCGTCACTGAAGATCCTGCGCCGGGAGGTGTTCGATGCGGACGGCCATCCCGTCGATCCGCCACGCCCGTTCGCGACGGCCACCTCGAGCGCGCCGGCCACGGTTCCCGATCTGTACCTTCAGACCGAAGTTGGGGTCCTCCAGATCGGGTCGCTCCACATCGCCGCCATCCCGGGCGAACTCTATCCCGAACTCGCGCTGGGCCGCTTCGAGTCACCGCAGGACCCTGGCGCAGACTACCCGGGCGCGCCGAAGGAGCCGTCTGCTTTCGCCGTGCTCGGAGGCGAGTACCAGATGGTGATCGGCCTTGCGAACGATGAGATTGGCTACATCATTCCCCGATCGCAATGGGACTGGGCGCCCCCTTACGCGTACGGGCGCAAAGAACGGCAATACGGCGAAAGCAACTCATGCGGACCGGAAGCCGCGCCAAAGTTGATGGCGACACTGCAGGCGCTGGCCCAGTGAGGACCTGCCGCTGAGAGCACCGACAGGGCACGACAGCCCTGAGCCGCGGCGTCCGTGCGCTGCCGCCCGGAGCTACGTCCCCGTGAACCGGCGTTGGAAGATGCCGAAGTCAGACTGATCCACGTCGGCGTCGCGGTCAAAATCGGGCGGAATGAGCCCTCGCACGTCCGGCTCCACGATGCACCCCCCCGGCAGCGCGAGTGGATCGTACGGGATGCCCGGCCCGGTCATGCAGGACGAGAAGATGTTGAAATCGCTGCCCCCTACCACACCGTCGCAGTCCAGGTCGGGATCGAGCCAGAGCGACTGCAGCGCAAAATACGCGGTTCGCGGTTCCATCAGGTCGGGGCCCGTCCCGTTGTCCGACGTTCGCATGATGCCCCACCACTCCTCGTTCGAGAAGCCGTCGGGGTGACTCCCCGTTGAGTAGCCGCACGGGCGCTGTGCGCACGCGTCGTATTCAGGGCACCCCGCCGGTTCGCCGACGGAAGAGCCTTTCCACCATTCATCGCTGTACGCCATGATTGACCCGCCGACGCAGACCGACGCGTGCGCCTCGATGTCTTTCCAGAGACTGACCTCCCAACTCGCCTGAAGGTCCTCATACTCGCGCCCGCGAACGTTGTCATATGCGTCGATGCCGTACTCGAGAATGACGAGCGGGCGATCGGTCGCGAGTTGATAGGTGCTGAACAGGTTCCCGAACGTGCTGCCGCGGTAGACGTTTGCTCCCCAGAGATCGAGCGAGGTGGAGGAGTTGTAGGCCGTGATCGTGGAGATCAGGTTGCTATCTGCGAGCGCCGTTGTCACCGGGTGGCAGGTCGCGCCTTCCTCGCTGCGGGCCTCGGCCGCCATCTCGTTCAGCAGGCTGAACATGCAGGGATGAGCACCGTACATCCAGGACGCGTTGAGCTCGTTACCGATGCACCACATCAGCACGGCCGGATGGTGCTTCACTGACGCCACCATCGATCTGAAATTCGCGCGAGCCCGGGCACGCGTGGCAGGGTCACAGAGATCCGCATACGTGCCCGGCCCCATCCAGAAGCTCACGATGACGTAGATCGGGTGGCAGCCGCCGTTCCAGGCTGTGTCGAGGAAGCCCTGGTGGCTCACAGCGTTGTTCCAACCCCACAGCCGGACGGTATTCGCGCCCATTTGCCGCAGCAGGGGCAGATCGCGTTCATAGATCGCGTGGTTGGCCGCCGACAGGTAATCATCAGAGGTGGTGTCGGCGCAGATCGGCACGGGTGAATAGCCAACGGCCCGGATGATGAAAGGCTTGCCGCCGACCAGGAGTTGCCGGCCCTGCACAATGACCGACGTCGGACCCTGGGCCGCCGCCGGCATCGCGACAACGAGAAGAAGCGAGAAGGATACGACTTCGAAGCACCTGGACGTCATGCCGGTGTTCTCCGGCGGAGTGGATCCACTGTCGAGACGAGCATTCCGCCGCGTCAACATCAGAACGTGGGCTGACGGGCCGGCCTGAAGCTTGGCGACGACTCAGTCGGCGCAAGCCGGATCCGCAGTGCCCGCCGCACCTGTGTAGCATCGCTGGAATGCCCCGAAGTCCTGCATGTCGATCGAGCTGTCGCCGTTCACGTCCATGCACTTGCAGTCCTGGGGAGCGTCGGCGGCCAGCGGGATTGCCGGCCCGGTCACGCAGCTCTTGAACACGGAAAAATCGTCCGCGTTGACCTTACCGTTGTCGTCCGTGTCAAAGACGGGATCATGCACGTCACACACTTCGCTGAGGAACGCATCGTCGAGGAACACCGAGCCTCCGCTGATCGGGTCACCCATCTGCACCTCGACGAGCACAAAGTTGACGTAGGCCGTGCCGGGCGGCGCCGGGGCGGTGCCCAGTCCGTGCAGGGTCCAGACGTCCAGCGGCGTGTTCGCGTCAGCCAGGCGCTCCTCGAAGACGTTCACCCCGGCCAGCCACGTCCCCCCCGCCGGGCCGTGGCCCGTATCCTGAAACTCGATCTTCATCACACAGAAGTTGTTGTTCTGCATCCGGTCGGTGCTGTAGTTCATCGACCAGATGCTGGCGATCCAGGTCTCACCCGGCCCCGCCGGGAAGATCTGCGTCATCCCGGTGCCGCCGTACTGATCCCACGGACCATACATTTTGAGGCACTGGCTGCCGCCGTGCGGCGGAACCTGCCATGTGAGCCAGGACGTGTTCGGATCGCCAAACTTGTTCCACCCGTGGATGACATTCACGTCACCGCCGGAGGCGCTGGGCGACTCGAACCCGGGGTTGGCCAGCCTGTTTCCCGCGAAGACCAGCGAGACGGGCAGCAGAAGTCCGAGCAGCACGCCCGGAAGAACCCGCCTGGACATAAACGACTCCTTTCATTCGGTACGCCGCCACCCCGCTGCGCGAAGCATTGCCAGGCGTGCCCCCCCTGGATGATCGACAGAAAACGGCGCGTCAGCGGTGACGCCGCAAGAGGACGGCCCCGATCGCCAGCAAAGCGAGCCCACACGGCTCCGGGATGACCACGGCCGATCCCAGTGCTGCCACCGTCGCCGGATTGGCATTGGGACCGCGGGTCAGGAAGCCATACTGCGGAACAAGCGTCGCCCCGTCACCGACCGCGAGACTCAGGTCAAAGACCTGCCCCCCGACCAGCGGTGCATAGGCCTGGCCGACCAGTGCCCAGTTTGCTCCGGGATCGAGCACCTTGATGAATGCCTGCGCGGTGTAACCATTCGCGAGCGTGTTGCTCAGGGCCAGGCCTCGGAAGTGGACTGTCTTGCCGATGAGCCCGGTGTCTTCCACGTAATAATTCGCCTCCATCAGCTTGTTACCGCTTCCGTCCGGATTTACCCAGTACGCATCGGCCGGGTTGTAGGTGTTCGTGTTTGGGCTGAGTGTCAGGCGAGGCCCGGAGAAGACCGCCGGCAGGTCGCCGGCCCCCCAGGGGTTACCCCAGAGATAATTGCCGTTCAGTTCAAACACATTCATGAAGCCCAGCCAGGTCTTGCCAGGATCAACAGTCACGTTAGCCGTCTCGGCCGCGACGGGCAGCGCAGCGATGAGCCCCGCCAGGATGGCTGCAACAAGGATGTGACCACGGGATTTCCTGAACATGGCTTGCCCTCCAGAGTTGTGCAAGCGGCGGCTCCGTTTGGAGCGGTGCCTGAGCCTGAGATGCCTGCGAACGGGCGCATTCTACTGGGCAGATGGCACCATGGGAAGCTTTTTCCCACACCAGGCGGGCGCCGGGCGCAGTCGGAACCCGGGTCCTGCCGGCCTGGAATAGTCTGACGCTCGCCGCGCAAATCCAGATGTCAGACGGATTAACACACAGGACGGCACAGGCGTGACCACGCAGGGGCGGTACAAGGTAGTGCTCCCAGACGCTGCGGAGACCCGCCCGTGGCGCATGGTACGGCGCAGGGGAGCCGCTGCAGCAGCAGTGAATTCGACGTCAGCGATTCCGGGCGCCGTTCAGAAAGCTGTCCAGCCGCTCGAACATGTGAGCCCGCTCCTGCGGGCTGCTCTCCAGGAACCGGAGCATCGCGGCAGCGATGATCATCTGTTTCACGTGCCCTGCCCTCTCGGCTGAGGGCAGGATGGTGCTGTGCGGGGTCAGCCGCGATCTCCATCATCTTTTCAAGATCTCGTGCCTGGCGAGGGTGTTTGACTTCTGCCATGGGGAAGAGGCCCCCCTCGCCTCATTCGGAGTCGCTTCCGGTGGCTGACGCCGCCGGATGCGTGAACAAAAGCATCCATACGGCCGCCAACCGGCCGCCACTGGACAGGACCGCTCCGTTCGGACCGCCACCTTCGCGTCGGTTCTCGACGCGGAACGATTGACTGCATGCGGTGACCGACTACCCTTGCCTCGGATCGATCCACCGACTCTGAGAAGGGAACCTGAGGTGAGCAACTACCGCTTGTTGGTCGTGGGCGTTGGATCCATCGGTGAGCGACACCTGCGCTGCTTCCTGGCCACCGGGCGCGTGGAGGCAGCCATCTGCGAAGTCAACCCCGACTTGAGGCGGGCGATCGCCGACCGGTACAGCGTGACGCGCTGCTACGCGAATCTGGACGACGCACTGATCGACATGAGTTGGCGCCCGGATGCCGCGGTCATTGCGACGCCGGCACCACTCCACATCCCGATGGCCGCGCGGCTCGCGGAGGCCGGCGTGCATCTGCTCATCGAGAAGCCGCTGAGCACGACCACCGCCGGCATCCCGGAGTTGCAGCAACTGGTCAATCGCCGGGGACTCGTTGCCATGGTGGCATTCGTCCTGCGCGCGCATCCGGCCGTTCAAGCGGTGCGTCAGGTCCTTGCCGAGAGGCGTTTTGGACAACCCGTCGAGTTAGTGGCCGCCTCCGGGCAGCACTTTCCCACATATCGCCCCGCCTACCGCAGTATCTACTACCGGGACCGCGCGATGGGCGGAGGCGCGATCCAGGATGCGCTGACCCACCTGATCAACGCGGCCGAATTACTCGTCGGGCCGGCAGATCGCGTGATGGCCGATGCCGCCCACCAGGTGCTCGAGGGCGTGGAGGTCGAGGATGTCGTGCACGTTGTTGCCCGCCACGGGCACCTCCTGGCCAGCTACAGTCTCAACCAGTTCCAGGCACCGATGGAAAACGCGTTAACGGTCGTCTGCGAACGCGGCACCGTGCGGATCGAATTTCACGAGAGCCGCTGGCGGTGGATGACGGAGCCCGGTGGAAAGTGGCACGACGAGCCGGTGGAAGCCCGCGAACGTGACACCATCTTCATCACTCAGGCCAATGCTTTCCTTGCGTGCGTCGAAACCGGCACGCAACCGCTCTGCTCCCTCGAGGAGGCATTTCAGACGCTGCGAGTCAACCTTTCGATCCTGCAGTGCACGCAGGACCCCGGGTGGCGTCTGACCTCTGACGCGGGCCGTTAGCGCCCTTGTTCGAGAGATGTGCCCCCCCTTTGACCTGCGCTCGAGAACGGCTCGCGTGCGTCCCTCGGTCTGCCCGGCCGGTGCGGAGATTCGCCTTGCAGGCAGACCGCTGAAGCGTCACAATGCCCCGCAGTGGTTCTCAGTCCGAGTCGCAGCGCATTGAAAAGTCGTCAGGGGTATCCGATGAAACGCATTCTTTTTGCCCTCCTGATCGCGGTGTCAGTCACCCCCGTCATCCGTGCCGGCGAATTTCGTCGCCTGCCCGTGAGGGAATACCGCGACAAGATGAAGGCCGGCTGGCTCGGGCAGATGGCCGGCGTGGCCTGGGGAGCTCCCACCGAGTTCAAGTGGAAGGGAGAGATCATCCCCGCCGAAAGCATGCCGAAATGGGTGCCAGAAACAATCAATGGGAGTTTCCAGCAGGATGATCTGTATGTTGAGATGACGTTTATACGATCGCTGGAAGTCCACGGGCTGGATGTCTCCATCCGGCAGGCCGGTATCGATTTCGCCAACAGCGGCTACCGGCTCTGGCACGCGAACAAAGCCGGCCGTGACGCCCTGCGAAAGGGTGTCGCTCCGCCGGACTCGGGCCATCCCGCATTCAACAAGCATGCCGATGACATCGACTACCAGATCGAGGCCGACTTTTCCGGCCTGGTCTCGCCGGGCCTGCCCAACACGGTCATCGCGCTGGGTGAGAAGTTCGGTCGATTGATGAACTACGGCGACGGCGTCTACGGCGGCCAGTTCATCGGCGGGATGTACGCTGAAGCGTTCTTCGAGCGCGACCCGGTCAAGCTCGTGGAGGCGGGGCTGCGGTGCATCCCGGAAGGCAGCCAATACGCCGAGTGCATCCGGGACGTGCTCGCCTGGCACAGGGAGAGCCCTGATGACTGGGAGCGCACCTGGCGGCGCATCGACGAGAAATACCAGCGGAATCCCGCCTACCGAAAGGCGTCCTGCGACAAGGGCAAGTTCAATATCGACGCCAAGATCAACGGCGCCTACATCGTGCTGGGCATGCTGTACGGCGGCAAGGACCTGGACCAGTCGATCATTGTTTCCTGCCGCGCGGGCCAGGACTCTGACTGTAATCCCTCGAACGTGGGCGGGATCCTCTTTACGACGCTGGGCTTTACCAAGATCCCCGGCCGCTTCAAGGAAAAACTCGACGAAAAACAGTACTGGAGCCACACCAGCTATAACTTCGCCAAGCTGATTGATGCATGCGAGAAGGTGGCTCGCGAGGCGGTGGTCAAATCAGGCGGCAAAATCGAAAAGGATGACTCCGGCGAGGAGGTATTCGTGCTGCCGGTCGAAACGCCGAAGCCGGGCCGGCTGGAGCAGTGCTGGTCGCCCGGACCGGTCGCCGAAAGCAGGTTTACGCCGGAGGAAATGGCGCAGATCAAGCCACCGCCGCCGGACAAGCCTCGCGCGAGCACCCGCGTCGATTTGACCGAGGCGCTCTCGAAGTTCGCCCCGAGATGGATGGCGAAGGACTGCGGCTCCGACATGTCGCCGGGGATTCAGGACGTCGCCGGCCGCACGGGTGTTCTGGTAACACATCCACTGAGCCAGGACGTCCCGTGCGTCCTCGGGAGACGAGTCGACGTCCTGCCGGACCGCAAGACAACCCTGAAGCTCGTTGTGGGGCACCATCCCGACGGCGACTGGCTGCTCAGTGTCACCGCGGATCGTGAACTGGTCCGCAAAGTGATCGGCAAGGAGAGCGCCCCCGACGGCTGGGCCACCATCGACGTGGATCTCACGCCGTACGCCGGGCAGATCATCACAATTCAGCTGATCAACGCCGCCAACGGCTGGTCCTACGAAGCAGCTTATTGGGCAAAAATCGAGATCGAGTAGTGGCTCGGCGGCGAGCCTGCCGAGCCGATTCGTTTTCCAGCTTCCGCATTCTTCATAAGGACGCACCTGCATGTCATCCAGCAACGACACCCCGATTTCTGACACGAACCAGTCAGCACACCCCCAGATGCCGTCACCGGGCGGAGGCTTGACCCGGCGCAGCCTTCTCAAGCGCACGGCCCTGGCCAGCGGCGCCGTCGCGGCGCCTTATATCGTCCCGGCATCGGTACTGGGGCGCAACGGTAACACTCCCCCGAGCGAAAAAATTGTCGTGGGCGGGCTCGGGATCGGCGGACGCGGGACCCACGACCTGAAGTGGATGCTTCCCGAAAAGGATGTTCAGTTCGTCGCCGTGTGCGATGTCCAAAAGTCGCGGCGGGAAGCCGTGAAAAAGCTCGTGGACGAGACCTACGGCAACACCGACTGTGCGCTCTACTCTGACATGCGCGAATTCCTGACGACGCGGAAGGATATCGACGCCGTGCTCATTGCGACCGGCGATCGATGGCACGCCGCTGCCACCGTCATGGCGATGCGGGCGGGTAAGGACGTTTTCAGCGAAAAGCCGTCGTGCATGACCATCGCGGAGGGCCAGGCCGTCGTCGATGCGGCCAAAAAGCACGGCCGGATTTACCAGACCGGCACGCAGCGGCTCAGCGAAGCAAACTTCGTCTTCTGTTTCGAGATGGTCCGGACCGGGCGGCTCGGCGACGTCAAAATGGCCCGCGCCCACATCGCTCCCTGGGATGCCGCCGAACTCAATCACGGGTGGCTGCCACCCGAACCGCTCCCGCCGAAGGATGTCGTGGATTGGGACGCATGGCTCGGCCCCTGCCCCTATCGGCCGTACAACGCATCGTACACGCGCGGTGGCTGGCGCGGTTTTTATGACTTCCACACGAGCTGCATCGGCGAATGGGGCGCCCACACCTTCGCCCAGTGCCAGGCCGGGCTCGGCCTGCTCGACACCTCGCCCGTCGAGTACGAGTACGTGAACAACCCGACGGGGGACGGCATGGTCACCCAGTTCGCCAACGTCGCGAAAATGACGCTGCATCGCGAGGGCTACTGGAAGGGCTCGTGCGGGATGCGGTTCGAAGGCACCGACGGCTGGGTGGCCGCGGCGGACAATTACGCCAAGCCCGAGGTGTCGGACCCGGCCATGCTGGACCATTTCGATCAACTCGTCAACGAGTACATGGAGCGAACGGAACGCCCCATGAACCACATGCGGAACTTCCTCGACTGCGTCAAGTCGCGGAAGCCAACCGTCGCGAACGCCGAGGTCATGTTCCACTCCATGTCGACGGTTCACGCCGCCAACATCTGCATGTGGCTCAAGCGGAACATGAAGTACGACCCGGCGAAGAAGGAATTCGCTGACGCCGACGCAAACGGCTTCGTCTCGCGGCCCATGCGTGCGCCCTGGGCCATCTGATGCTGCGAGCGGATCGCCCGCAGGGGCCCGCTCCGGTCAGGCCCTGCGACACCGGCGCTGAAACACAGAAACACGGCAGCAATCGGAAGGCCTGTTCCCTGATTGCTGCCGTGTTTCTTCATTCCAGGCCGCCCGCCGGCACAGCATCGCCGATCGGGCACGGAAAGCGCGCCGCCGCGTCATTCATCCGTGTTGAGCGCCAGCAGCTCCTGAATTTCCGCCGGCTGGTTTGTCGCCGTAATCGAGTAGCTGTAGACGGCGGCCTCACCGGGATCGAGGAACTTGAGCAGGCCGCGCTGTCGATCCTTGTCGCGCCCGTCGACCGTCCCGGTCATCGGTTCGAGCGCCGCAACGAAGCTCCCTGCCGGCCCCCAGTGCTGCCAGTTGCCCAGCCGCGGGAACTCACGCTTGGAGAACTCGATGCGGACGCCGATCCCCCGTTTTCGATTGACCACGCCGCAGGTGACCAGTCCGTCCGCGCCGGCCGCCGGGTCAATGTACGCGACGACCTCGCCGGCTCCGCGGTGCTCCTCCTGAGGCGGCGGGACTTCGCGGAAAGGCCTTCCTGTCGCAAACCACGCGCGACTGGACTCGCCCATGGGCGTAACGGGGCCGCGATAGCAGAAGGTGCTTGCCCCCGGCTCCAGCAGTGGGTAGCCAAAGTTCATGTGCAGGAGCCAGGCGTGCGGCACGCGGGTGTTGCCGCGGTTCATGAACACATCGCGGATCCGCAGCGATGAACTCCCGAGCGTGCTGCGGATCGTCCGTCGCAGTTCGACGTTGGGTCCGAACAGCCGCGACGTCCGCACGATCCCGGTGATGCTCATCTCGTTCTGGCCATGGGCCGGATCCGGGTTGATGATGGACTCCAGTTGCGCGGGCGTATTTGAATGCGTGCCATGGAGGCCGAGTTCGTCACCGTCATCCAGGCACGGTTCCCCCACGTTCATGGGCCCGCAACCCACGACCAAACCGCCCGGAAACCCGTACAGCCAGTCGAGTCCGCGCCGCAGCGACGGGTCCGGTCGCCGGATGCCCGCGTACGATAACCACGTCAGCGACTGGCCGAGGAATTCCGCATCCGCAATGTCGAGGCCGCGGTCGATGACCACCTTGTAACGAAGTCCCCCTCCGGTATTCACCCACGCGATCCGCACACCACGACCGGGACCATCGTCAAGCACGGAGGTCTCAATACCTCCAAGTTGCAGGACGTTCATGACGGGAGCTTTCGCCGTTACGTCGCTGCCAGCCGGGCTTGTCGTTGACATGTGTCGCTCCAGGGTGACCGGCCGGCCTGCTTCGCCTGACCAGCAGGTGTTCGCCGCAAGTGTCCATGCAATCAGTGCGGCCCACAATCGAGACTTCATCGACGCGCCTCCCCGGCTCCCGGCCGGCGGATTCTTGTCACTTCTGCGGCTGCAGCTGCCCGTCGCGCGCCGAGACCACAATGGCCTGTCCGACCGCTGATCGCAGGCTCGCGCCGGCAGAGGCGACCTCGAATTCACGCCCGCTGACGCGGACATCGATGGATCGCCCGCGCAGTTTCAGATTCTTCAGCGTCATCTCCGACGCGAAAGGAAGCGTGTGCGGCCGAATGACGATATCGCCGTTCGGCCGGACAGACGCGCCGAAAACCCCGAAAATCACGCATTGCGCACCGGTCACACCGTCCAGCGTGCACTGCAGCGGCGTATCGCGGCGATAGTCCTTGCAGTTTGCCGCGATCGAGTCGCCCCAGTACGGCAACGCCTCACCCCACCAGAGCAGTCGGCGCAGGACATCAGCGGCCTTGTCCGTATGCCCCGCCTGATACAGCCGCTCGATGACCTGCAGCGGGAACGAGGTGCAGATCCCACCGCCCCCATTGTCAATATCCAACTGGTCGTACGCCGGGTCGAGCTTCGACAGGCTGTGCAGGCCGTATTCCGACAGAAACGCCTGGTCGTTCAGCTGGCTGAGAAGCCCCGCCTCGCACTCGCGGTCCAGCACCCCGCTTCCGAGCATCTTGAACATCTGGACGGTGTACCGGAGGTCCGAGCCCCCTTTCCCGTCGGCGAACTTGAACCACTTCTTCTCCGGATCCCAGAGTTCGCGTTTCAGCAGCGGTTTGAGCAGCGCCGCCCGTTCCCGCAGGTACGGCTGCGGCCGCCCCGCCATCTCGCAGAGACTCGCCACGCGCAGGTAGTTGGCATAGCGCCGCCCGTTCAGGTCCGGCATGATGTGGTTGTAGGCGTACTGGCGGCGCAGCTCGAGGTGGCTGTTGGACGCACCATAGTCGATCAGCGACTGGGGCTTCGCGGCGTCATCACCGTACATCGCGTGAATGACCATGTGGTCGAGGATCGTCTTGCCGGTCACCGTGTCCGAAAGAAACTTCACATCTCCGGTCAGCAGGACGTAGTAGTACGTCAACCCGATGATCTTCTCCTGGTTCACCATGTACCAGACCCCGTCGCCGGTGCCCGTGATCGGATAGAAGAAGAAATGCTTGAGCAGGTCGATCCCCAGGAACTGCTTGATGTGCGTGCGGGCGGCGTCCGGATCGTACAGCGGGAGAATCTCCCAGACTTCGCCGAAGTTCCACAGGTAGTTGCAGACGCAGCCGCCTCGGATGCTGCCCGTCGAGTAGTATGGCTTCAGCGCGAACTCCGGCACGTCCCAGCGGTTCGTCACGAAGTGGACGAGCGAGCGGTTGTACCAGCGCACCAGGCGCGACTCACTGCTCTCGAGCGACGGCAGGCGATCGGCCATCTCCGCCAGCCGCCCGGCATAGTCCGTCTCCGCCGCTTTCATCACTGCGTCAGGATTGCCGACGATGCGATCCACCTCGGCTCGCGCGTCGGCCTCCGCTCCGATGGCGGTGATCACGTGGACCGTCCGGGTCTCGCCCGCCGGCAGAGATGCGGCGGCGTGCCCGAGGTTGCCGCGGGCCTGCCACGTCCAATCCTTCGAATCGATCGCGACCACAATCGCCAGTTTTCCCTGCTGCAGGATCAATCGCTGCCCATCCACCTGAAGGGTGGTCTGGCTGCCGCTGCCGGGCGCACCAAATCCCCAGTCCCGTGCGGCATCAAGCCACGCCAGGGTGAACAGATCCAGCGGAACGGGCTCTTTGCCGTCATTTGTCATCGTGGCTCGCAGCAGGCAGGCGCGCGTGCCAGGTGGAAGCGTTGTGATGGCTGATACTTTGACAGTGCCGGCCGCACCGACCCGTTTGACCTGGTACGGACGCCAGGTCCAATCCGTCGTGGGGACCTTCTGCCCGCAGACCCGCAGATCGAGTGTGAAATTCGAGCTGACGTACGGCGGCGCCCACAACCCGCTGAGACCCGCCACGTCGCGGTAGTTGATCCCGGTGGTGAGCCGCCCGTTGATGATGCCCAGGTGAGCCTCGTCGTGGATAACGCTCCGCCCCGGCATGTCGAAAACATCGGGGCGTGCGAGCGGTGATCCGCCGGACTGCGCCAGGAGCGTGAACACGAGCGATGCGGCAATGCCTGAAGTCATGAAGGCTCTCCGTTGAATCCGGGTGGCTCCTCGACACGTACGTGACCGGCCACGCGGACAGTGCGGGCGACGACCGCCGCGGGATCGGGCGCAGGCGGTGAGTGTCGCGGTCCGTGAAAATTGGCAGAACCGGGCGAGAGTCCTCAGCCCGCCGGGCGCCAAGCCGGGGCATCAGGACGGACTCGCGGCTGTATCCAGCCAGACCTGACCGTTCCTATTGAGCGCAGCCCGGATTGCCGAGCACGCCTGCACCACTGAAACACCGCTGGAAGACCCCGAAATCGTCGTGGTCGACGTCGCCATCGGCGTCCAGATCGGCTTCGAGCACATTATTCGCACCGAAGGTCAGCCCGCAGCCCGGAGGCACCGCAACACCGTATGGAATTGCGGGACCGGTGACGCAGGCGACGAACAGCATGAAATCGTCCCCATCCACGTCGCCGTCGTTGTTGAAATCGGCCGGCACGTCCGGAACCGCCAGGCTGAACGTGAAGCTGCTGCCGGTTGCAGTCGCCGGCTGCATGATGAATCCCTGCTGGTTCTGCGTGAGATTCAGATCGGGACGAAGTGTTCGTGTCGCGACGGGAATCAGCAGCACCGTGTAGGTGCCGGGGGCGAGCGTTGTCGTCGGAATGATGCCGGCATTGAGCGCGTACGTGCCACCCGGATTGGCGAGCAGGCTGCCCTTGCGGCTCGCCATGCCGACGCCTGCTGTCTGCCCGTTCTGACCCGGATACGCGGCCCAGTCCAGATAGCTCGCGCCGACCTGCAGAAGTTCGCCGCGGATCAATGTGCCCTTGCCGGGATATGGCAGGACGTTCATGCCCGGCCCGCCGGCACCGCCGGTCTTGTCAACGCTTCCGGGCGGCGGTGAAGAGCCCGTCACCTGGAAGATGCTGTTGAAGGTGGCTGGTGGAATCTCGACGTTGGCCAGATTCTGATCATCCGCCGTTCCCCATTGACCGTCGGCTCCGGGAGTCGGTCCAGCCCCCGGCCCGACGATGATGTTGAAGGCGTACCCGGCGAGGCCCTGGTTCTCGCCGGTGACTTCCAGCGATGCTTCCCAGGCCACCGGCTCCCCGACTCCAACCTGGGCCGGCCCGGTAAGCGTCCAGCTGACGTTGTTCCCGCGTGCCTGCATCGCGATGCATGCAACCAGCAGTGCTGTCGTTTTTGCCGCCTTCATCACACGTCTCCTTCACAGGCACGGGCTGCGCGCCGCGCCAAGAGCTTATCTCCCGACTCCCC
>CAZJTF010000167.1:0-14782 GCA_964548565.1 uncultured Planctomycetales bacterium
TTTCGCGGTTCACGTTTTTCATCCGCCACGGAGGGAAGATGGCTGGTACGAAGCCTGTACGGAGCCCGGCCGCTAACTTCTGGCGTTCAGGCGGTTTACCTTTTTATGCAACCGGCGGATTCACGCAGCAGGAATCCAGCCAACAGACCAGCCCGCCCCCGGGATTTGTCGACCGCGGCTGTGGCGTGGCCAGTCGGAGGCATCTGGACGCCCGCCCCGCGCGGTATAATGGGCGGCGCACGGTGCTGAACGGCAGGGCTGACGGGCCCGGCCGATGGAGGGACATCATGACGCGCACCCACGTGTTGTGCATCCGTGCCGCCGTGGTTCTCGCGGTGGCGACTCCCACGTTCGCAGAGATCGGGCCGGTCTTCAAGGTCGACGGGCTGTCCGCCCGCTACACCGGGACGGCTCCCCTGTTGACGGTGACCGGTACGGATCGGCCGCTCTACTGGCGCCGGCCCGGAGCGACTGATTTCTCACCGTACGGAGCGAACGTCTCCTTTGCCCTGACGGCGACCGAGATCACGTGGTCAACGCCCACGGCATCACTGGCCGGCTCGAGCCACGCGACGCTTCGGGTCGACGACGCGCTGCACGGGCTGACGCTGCTGACGTGTGAGGGGGCGGGATCCCTGCACCGCAGGGGGCCGGTAACGGGCGGGCCGGACAAGGCGAGCCCCGGCCTGTTCCTGATGACTCCGCGTGGTGGAACGCTCGGCGCGCGGTACCCGTTCACGCTGACCTGGGCCGAAGGGACCGTCTTCGACCAGACGTTCGTAGACTGGACGCGGATCTACACGGGGACGGTGGAGGCGTGGTTCTACTGGGGGGTACCGGAGCCCTCGGCGGCGGGGCTCTGCGGCCTGGGCGCGATGCTTCTCGCGGTGTTCAGGGTGAGGCATCGGCGGCACACCGCTGCGTGATGACGCGCACTGCCTGTACGCCACCCCGCGACTTGCTGTGGATGCGGGGCGACGCGTCCGATCTCAGCTTGCGCAGTCTGGAACCGCCGGACGATCAGCTCCGCTGCAGCACCGCTGCAGGAGACCGAAGTCGGACTGGTCGGTGTCGAAGTCGCGATCGAGATCGGCCGGGATGAAGCCTTCGGCGTCGGGGCCGAGCGTGCATCCCGCGGGGAGAGCGGCGTTCCGGTACGAGACCGCGGGGCCGGTCACGCACGCCTGGAATACGGCGATATCGTCGACGTCCACGTCGCCGTCGCGGTCCAGGTCGGCCGCGACGGTCGAGCCGACCGGTGTGGCGCGGATCCGCATCCGGTAGACCCGCGCGATGCTGTGGGTCTTCTCGGCGAGCTCGATATCGATGTCGGGGAACGTGGCGGTGTTCCTGAGCGGGACCAGGCCGCTCTCCAGCACGATGCCGGCCTCGCCGTTCACCGTTGCGGTGAGCAGCATCATCTGCAGGCCGGCGATGTAGGGCGGGGAGAGCTGGAATTTGCCACTGCCGGAGATTGCGTGCCCCGTCGCCCTGAAGCGGATGTCGCGGACGTCATAGAAGTCGAAGACGTCGCCGGGGCCGACGGTCAGCAAGTCGAAGGTGCCGGTCATGGGGAGCTCGACGGGGATCACATCGCAGACGGGGCAGTAACGCATGAACCAGCTTTCGGGCAGGAGCCGGTAGCGGCGGACTTCCTGGTGGACGTAGAGTTCGGCGACGTCGAGGTACGTCACGATCCACTGGCCGTAGAGTTCGTGCATGAGGAGCTTGACGTCAATGCGGTAGCTGCCGGCGGCCAGCCCGGCGACCGTGACCGGCTGCTCGAAGGGCGTGATGACCAGCGGGCACATGACGCCGGGACCGGGGCCCGTCACGTCGAGGAGAATGACGATGCGACCGCCGATGAGGTCCACCCTGGCGGAGGTGACGCCATGGCAGCCGTCGCTGAACCAGCCGGTGACGGTGAGGATGACTTTTTCGCCGGCGACGGGGAGGGCCGGATCGGCGCGGACGCCGGTCACGTCATGGGCGAAGGCGGAGCTCGCGGTGAGCGCCAGCAGGACTGCTGCGCGCCACGGTGCCCGGGATGAGGTGATGCCAGCCATGGGCAACCCTCCATTCGCGCGCGTGGGAAACGGTTCGAGTGGCACGGGTAGTATACCACAGAATGGAGACAAGGGGTGCAAGGCGCGCGGGGGGCGTGTCGGGGCGGGGTGTGTGTGGGCGGGGTTCGGTGCGGCGTTGCCACGGCCTGACTTCGCCAAACGGACGGCGGAGTCAGACCCGTGCCACACGTTGGCGAAGTCAGACCGTGCCACAGGTTGGGCAAACGGATTCTCGATCCCCTGCAGCGGAACCAGGTGGCGGAACACGACGTACTTGTTGAGCAGGAAGATCACCGGCCCGCCGAAGGATGCGGCAAGCCGGGCGGGTCCGTTGAAGCGCCACCACCGCCCCATCGGAAAGCCGTCGCCGCCAGCATCCTGCGTGTACCTTTTGTGCCCGGAGCTTCGAATGCCGGCGGCGCTCAGCCGCACTCCCGGGCCATGGCTTCGAACTCGCGCCAGCAGAGGTGCAGCCCGCGGGGGACGTGGAAACAGCCCTTCCACTTGCCGCCCTTGAGCTCCATCAGGCGTTCGCCCCGGCGGTTCAGGTAACCGAACCACTCCCCGTGGGCGGGGTCGGGAAATCGCTGCCACGTGTACGCGTGAACCTGGTGGTACCAGTCGCGGCAGTCCTGGCGGCCGGTGAGTCGCCAGGCCATGGCGAGGGCCACGAGCGCCTCGATGTGCACCCACCAGAGCTTCTGGTCCCACTGGAGCTGCTCGGGCGGAAATCCCCTGATGTCCTTGTAGTAGAGGATGCCTTCGTACTCCGGGTCCCACCCGAATTCCAACAGCCCCAGGATCCCTTCGACGGCCGGCTCGATGATCGCCGGGTCTCCGCCCAGTCGCCGGACGGCGTCCATCGTGAACCACATGGCCTCGATGCCGTGACCCGGGATGATGACTCGACCTTCGAAGCAGTCGGGGTGCGAGCCGTCCGGGGCGATGTTATCCCACGTGATCCGCCGCTCGGGATCGAAGTGCAGCGTCATAATTTCCCGGATCGACGACTCAATGAGGCGGCGGCGCTCATCCGCCGGGATGAGGTCCTCCATCTCGAGCCCGAGGTTGATCAGGATCATGGGAAAGGCCAGCGAGCGCAGGGGGCGCACCCCGGGGCAGGCCTTGTTGTACTTGCCCTTCGGGTCGTCACGGCGGCGGAGCAGATTTTGGAACGTGCGGACGGCGATATCGCGGGCCTGCTCGCTGCCCGAGGCCAGGGCGTACTGGGCGAATCCGATGGCGGCGAAGCTGTCGGTAAACCAGTTGTAGGGCTGGACGAGCGGGCGGCCCTCGCGGGTCAGTGAGAAGTACCAGTTGCCCTCCTCGTCGGCGCCGAATCGCTGGAGGAAGTCGGCGCCGTGGCGGGCGATCTCGAGCCATTTCGGGCGGGCCTCCACGCGGCGGTAGAGCGTGGAGAACATCCAGACCTGGCGGGCCTGGAGCCAGAGGAATTTATCGGTGTCGAAGACGGTCCCATCGCGGGCCAGGCAGGTGAAGTAGCCGCCGCAGGTTTCGTCGAGGGAGTGCCGCTCCCAGAAAGGGATCACATCGGTGAGGAGATTGTCGCGGTACAGAGCCGCCAATTCAGCCGGGTTGTCGATCACCTGCGGTCTCCCGTCGGCCGGCGGCAGGCTATGCGAGCTCAAGCCACGGTGTCAACGCTGGTTGCCGCGGTTGAGCTGGGAACGGCGCGTTCCGCAGGGATCAACGCCGTAGTCGTCGGGGTGCCCCAGAATCAATCCTCCGAATGCCTCATTTTCTGCACAGCCCCTCAATCGGCAGGGATTTCAAGCTTGACCCCTGCGCAGGGACGGTGGTGACCTGCGCGTTGGCGCAGTCGTCGCCGTACCGGCGACGGTCCGAACTGCGGCGCTGTGCCGCCAAGATTCTTCTGCCAGCCCACGGTGTACCCGCTGAACCTCGGGTCTGTCGGGTCCGTCACCAGCATCACCGCATCCGGCCGTTCGTCGCCATCCGGGCCAACGAAATCCGGCCCCTCGTCTGCCAGTGACAGATTCCTCCTGGTGCTGCAGCGCCAGGGATAAACTCTGTGGACTGGGCGCGCGCGAATCGCCAGTTCCTGTTGAGGGTCTCGATGCGTCGAGGGAGGGGCCCGGTACCGGACGACCGCTCAGGGCCTGCCGTCTCCCGAGCCACCGCGCGGCAGGCTGGAAGCAACGAGGCGGCACGTCCACGCGATCACCGCACAGTTCCCGGAGCAACGGGACCATCGGCCGAAAGCGGCAGGGGGTGGTTTGCTGGAACTGCGGTGACCGGCTGGACGCCGGCTGCTTTGAGGTGAAGCGCCTCTTCGAGCGGCGGCGGTGGCTGGGTGGCGAGCTATCTTGGATGAACCCGCCCGCGTGGTCGGTTTGCGGGCGGCGTGCGGGTGGCTTACCATGACTCCGGCAGGCATGACCGGGCCCGTAGCTCAGTGGTTAGAGCAGGCGACTCATAATCGCTTGGTCGTGGGTTCGAATCCCTCCGGGCCCAGTTTTCCTTTTGCCGGAGAGCAGCGGCGGACGGCTGCATGCATGTTGCGCGCAGCAGAACCGTACTCGGGCGGTTCCGCGCGCGAAGCCGGCGCATGCACCGGTCCCGGGCCGCGCCTTCGCGGACAAGCGGCTGGCTATGGCAGGATTCGGGTTCTGGGCGGTGTCTGCTCGAGGTTCAGCGTGATATGCCGGCGAAGGCGGCGGCGCCGGCTTCGGCGACGGCGTGATCCTGCTCTCCGGAGCCGCCGCTGACGCCGATCGCGCCGACGACCTTACCCTGGTGCTTGAGCGGGATACCACCGGCGAAAATCATGATCCGGCCGTCGTTGGAGGCGTGGATGCCGAAGAACTGCCCACCGGATTGGGAGTGGGTTGCCAGATCTTTCGTGGAGATGTCGAACGCACGCGAGGTGTAGGCTTTCTTAATCGAAATGTCGATGCTGCCGAGCCACGCGCCGTCCATCCGGACGTGGGCGACGAGGTTGCCGCCGGCGTCGGCGACGGCGATGTTCATCGGCTGGCCGATTTCAGCGGCCTTCTTTTCGGCGGCGGCGATGATTTTGCGTGCGATGTCGAGCGTGATCATGTGTTTCTCCGTACCCTGTGCTTCTGAAGCGATCATCCTGCCCTCAAACCGGGCGCACCGGTCTGTGGCTTCACAATCCCGGCGAGCACTGTAGCGGAAACGTGGGAGGGCGGCCAACCGGACGGCAACTCATCCCGCCGTTGCCTGCAGCGCTGCGGATGTGCAAGGTGCGCGGTGTGGCGGCTTGTGCGTGGGGGCACAGCGGCAGCATGGGGGCCACGGCCTGACTTCGCCAGACGGGCGGCGGAGTCAGACCGTGCCACACACCTACGCAACGGGCGGCGAAGTCGGACCTGCCGAACGTTCCGCGGAGACCCGAATGCGGGGAACTCCTCCGAGTGGGGCTCAGGCGGCGCGGGGTGTGCATTACGTCTGCGTGAGATAGTTCGAGGGCGCGCCCATCAGCTCGCGGAGCTGCTTGAGGGCACGGTGGCAGAGCATGTGGACGGCGGACTCGCTGCGGCCGAGACGCTCCGCGACTTCCGCGACGGGCAGGCCGTCGATCAGGCGCCAGTGGATGACCTGGCGGTAATCCTCCGGGAGCTGCTGCATTCGGACCATCAGGAGGGCCATTGCCTCACTGCGGGCGGCCCCGCGGCTGGGAGTCGAGAGGGGGGAGCTGACCTGGTCGAGCAGGTTGACGTAAGTTCCGCTCTGAACGCCCCATGCGGGAGATTGCCGGCGGACGTCGCGCTTGTCCGCGAGCATCGCCCGTTGCATGTCGACCAGCTTGTTTTCCGCGATCTGCCGCAGCCAGGAGACGAAGCCTTCAAAGCGGTCGAAATCCGCCGTCGGGAGGTTGGCCCAGGCAGCCGCGTACACCTCCTGGATGATGTCCTCCGGCTCCAGCTGAGCTTTGGCAAGGAGTTCGCCCATCTGGTGGGAGATCGCCGCGCGAAGCGGGTCGAAGCTCGCGACGAGCAGGGCGTCCATCGCCGCTGTCTTGCCGGCTTTCACATCGAGCATGGCGGTTTTGAACCGCGCGTCATCCATTCGACTCCCCAACCCCGTCCTGGTGGCCTCGCGACGTAAGTTTGTTTTCTGCAGTCGATTAGCGATCGTCAGGCGGGTGCGGTCGCCATCTCCATTATCGGACGAGCCTGCCCGAGTCCGCGACCGGCGCGAATTTTCGATTTTTTTGCGTTAGACCCGCCCGCAAATTCCGTTCTTTACTATACCCACACGCTTTGGGAGCCCGAAAGGATCGCCTGATTCCGACCTCCTCGGCGATGCTTCCGGGCCCCCGGCATTTTTACGGCTGCCCGTTTTTTGCCGGATCCTGTGGCGACGTGGACGGACGGGTTGTCGGCCCGGGGCTTCCTTCCCACAACTTGATGGCTCCGTCCTGGCCGCACGTGGCGATCGTCAGGCCGTCGGGGCTGAACCGGACGCACAAAACCGGGCCGTCATGGGCCCGCACATCGTAGACGGACCCGCCGCTGGCGACGTCCCACACCCTCAGCATCATGTCGGCTGTGCAGGAGGCCAGGCGGCGCCCGTCGGGACTGAAATCGAGCCACTCGACGGAGCGCTGGGAGCCGAACATGGTGGTCACGCGCTCGCCGGTGGCGACGTCCCACAGGGCAATGACGCCGTTCGTGTGGGCACTCGCGAGGTGGGTCGAGTCCGGGCTGAACCAGGCACCGTTGAGGCCGGGGTCAGTCGGGATTGCGCGGCTTTCGCGCGGGTCGCGCAGGTCCCACAGGCGGATTTCGCCGCGCGCGAGCGTGGTGGCGAGCCAGTGGCTGTCGGAACTGAAGGCGATCGTGGACGGCATGTCGGTGTGCGACAAGCGGCGGAACTCCCTGCCGCCCGGAACTGTCCAGAGAACGGCTGCGTAGCCGGCGACCGCACCGACCATGGTCCCATCATGATTGAACGCGAGCGCCTCGACGGTCGCATCCGCGCCGGCGAGCGTGAGTTGCGGCACGCCGGTGGTTCTCTCCCAGATCCGCACGTTGCGATCGAGGCCGCAGGCGATGTACCGGCCGTCCGGGCTCCACGCCAGGCCGAGGATGGCACCCTGGCGCTCGATGAGGGTCCGCGTGTTTTGACCGGTGGCCAGATCCAGGATGTGGACGGTGTGCATCGAAGCAGTTGCACGCGGCTCCGCCTCGCGCCGGCCGGCGAGGGCGACGAGGTGCTTTCCATCGGGGCCGAGGGCGATCTTGCGGACGGGAACCGTGCCTTGATACAAAACGCGGGCCTCTGGCGGGGGGGAACTCGGCCATACCTTGCAGCGGCCATCCATGCCGGCGGAGAAGATCCGCGTGCCATCCGTGCTCCAGGCGACCGCGCGGCCGCCTCCGCTGTGCGCCGAGTAGGTCGTCTGCTCGGTGCCGGTGGCGACGTCCCAAACCTTGAGCGTGCGGTCCGCCTCCATGCCGAAGGCGGGTGTGCGCGGGAATCCCGCAGTGGCGAGCAGTTTGCCGTCTGGGCTGAACGCCAGTGCATCGACGAAGCCTTCGTGCCCGCGCAGTGACAGCCGCTCTTCGCCGGTACCGGCATCAAAGAGCTTCAGCGTGCCCAGCGCGTCACGACCGCCGGGAGCCATGCCTCCGCCGGCGGCGATGAGCCGGCCATCCGGGCTGTACGCGACCGAGAGAACCGCGCCGGGAGGACCCGCGAGCTCTTTGATGCTCTCGCCGGTGGCGGCGTCCAGCACGCGAATGCGGCAGCGGCCGATGAAGGGGTTCAGCAGCTCGCCGCAAACAACGTGGCGGCCGTCGGGGCTCCACGCCACGCAGGAGATCTCCTTCTCCTGGGCAGGCGTCGTGCGGATGAGCGCGCCGCTCGCGACGTCCCAGAAGGTGAGCGTGCGACTCTGGCCGGCGGCGACGAGCAACTTGCCGTCCGGACTGAACCGCACGCAATGGATGTACTGGGCGTCTTTCTGCAGGATGCGCGGCGAGCCGGTCCGCGCATCCCAGAGGCGCAGCGTCTTGTCGCGCCCGCCGGAGGCGATCCATTGCCCATCGGGGCTGAACGCCACGGTGTTGACCTGGTCGCGATGTCCCTCGAACCGCGCGAGCGCGTCACCATTGGTGGAATCCCACAGGCGGAGCACGCCGTCGCAGCCCGCAGTGACGAGCCGCCGGCCGTCAGGGCTGAGGGCCATCGCCCTGACGCACTCGCTGTCGGCGCGGATGTCCAGGAGCGTCGCGCGCCTGCACAGGCGCCAGAGGTAAGACCATTCCCACCCGCGCAGGTCGGGATCGCAGCCTGCGAGGATCTGCTCGGCGCGGGTCAGGTACTTCTGCTCCCAGGCGCTGCGGGCGAGGGCGATCTGGCCCAGGTAGCTGGTCCGGCGGAGCTGTTCGGCCTGTTGCTCGGCCCGCGTGCGCTCGTTTTCCGCCACGATGCGGGCCTGCCGGGCTTCGGCGGCCTGTTCGTCGGCGCGCCGGCGCTGGCGATCCTGCTCCTGCCGGGCGGCCACCGCGCGGTCGCGCTGGAGCACGGCCTGGCGCCAGAGCGACAGGGAGGCGAGCAGCGAGATCCCGACCAATGCGGCGAAGGCGGCGGCGACCGTCACCGGGACGCGGTAGCGACGCAGCGTCTTCGCCAGCAGGTACCACCCGCTGTCGCCGCGGGCGGCGACGGGCTGGCCGCTGCGATACCGCTCGATATCGCGGGCGAGCTCGCCGGCGGTCTGGTAGCGGCGCTGCGGCTCCTTCTGGAGGCAACGCAGCACGATCGCCTCGAGATCGCGGTCGATCTCGCTGCGCAACGAGCTCGGCGGCACCGGCTCGCTGCTGACGATGCGGTTGAGGACGTCGCGCATGGGCCCGGCCACGTCGTACGGGAAGGTCCCCGTCAGCATCTGGTAAAGGATGACGCCGAGCGCGTAGACGTCGGTGCGCGTATCGACCTGCTCGAGAGTGCCCTGCACCTGCTCGGGGCTGGTCCACGGGAGGCTGCCGACGAACTGGCCGATGACGGTCATGCCGGCGGTATTCCGCTCCTGGTCGGCCCCGGCGACCTTTGCGAGACCGAAGTCGAGGATCTGCGGGCGGCCCTCGTCGTCGACGCGGATGTTCCCGGGCTTGAGGTCGCGGTGGATGATGCCCTTGAGGTGCGCGGCGTTGACGGCGTCGCACACCTGGAGGAACAGGCGGAGGATTTCGTCGATGGAGCGCGGGCCCGCGGCCAGCCAGGCGTCCAGCGGCGCGCCGGCGATGTAGTCCATGACGAAGAACTGCGAGCCGGAGGCGATGCCGCTGTCGTGGATGGTGACGATGCTGGGGTGCTTGAGCGCGCCGAGGACCTGCACCTCACGATCGAAGCGGGCACGGTCGCGCCAGCCGGCGAACGGCCCCTCGCGCATAATCTTGATGGCGACGCGGCGTCGGGTGGCCTTCTGCATGGCCTCGTAGACGACGCCCTGGCCGCCGCGGTGGATCTCGCCGAGGATTTCGTAGCCCGGCAGCGCGTCGGGCGGGGGGAGGGCGGCTCCGGCCGGCTCCTCGCCGCGCGAGGACTTCACGTGCCGGACCATGCCGAAGTGCTCGCGGAGTTCGTCGGCGAGGTCGGGGTTGGCCTCCAGCAGTTCGGCCTCGCTCACCGGCTCGCCGCGGCGGGCGCGGTCGAGGTATTCGTTGAGGATGCGGCCGATACGCTCGTCGCGACAATCCGGGTGCTCGCCTGCCATGCGAAACCTTGGTCTCCGCGGATTTCAACCGCCGCCGGTCATCGGGCGTGCGTGTATTCTCGCACGAAACGGGGGCTGCGCGTAGCGGGAGGCGGATGGGAGGGCGGGCTACGGCGTGGCGGTGGCGGTTGTCAGGGACGATTGCTGGCGAAGGGGTCGATCCGCCGATCAGCGCCTCGGCTTCGTGGCGGATCCGGACAAGCTGCCAGAGTAAGTGTAACCCTTGGTCGCCCGACGAGAGTATCGAAGCGACTTGGCAAACCTGCTGCTGTCCTGTTCTCAGGGCGCCTCTGGTCGCTACGGCAGGCACGGCCGGCTTTTTTGTGCCTGCAAAACTTTGCACTTTCAGTCACATTGGGCCGGTGCCTCCCAGAAGGTAGGATAGACCCTCGAGCATCGGGCCATGTGCAATTCCAAAAAAGACCCATCAGACGACAGCGCTCTGCTGTTGGCCAGCCGGAGCGGCCAGCCGGACGCCTTCGAACGGCTGTTCACATGCCATCGGGCGTACCTGCGCAAAGCGATCGGGATGCGTCTGGATCCCCGACTGCGCAAGCGGCTCGACACCTCCGACATCCTCCAGGAAACCCAGATGGAAGCGATCCGCCGGCTTCCGAAATACCTCGAGCGCCGCACGGTTCCCGTCCGCATCTGGCTCCGGCAGATCGCGCAGGAGAAGCTCCGCGACGCCCGTCGCCGCCACCTCGGCGCCGCCCGCCGGCAAGCCACCCGTGAGGTCGCGCTGCCCGATGGTTCCGCATTTCAACTGGCCCGCCTGGTGGCGACCTCGACACCGAGCGAGAAGGCCATCCAGCGGGAGGTCGCCCGCCTGGTACGCGAGGCCATCGGCCAGCTGGAGGAAAACGATCGGGAGATTCTCCTCATGCGCAACGTGGAGGGGCTGGATTACGAAGCCATCGGCTACCTGCTCGAGATCGAGCCGGCCGCGGCGCGGAAACGGCATGGGCGGGCGCTGATTCGGTTGGGGAACCTGCTGGGCAAGATGGGGCTGAAGGAGAGCTGAGCGATGAGCCGGGACGACTGGTCGGATGCGACGAGTGAACTGGCCGCTGCGGCCGCGGACGAGTTCCTGGCGCGCTTGGAAGCGGGCGAGGCGCCGGACATCGACGCATTCCTGGAGTCTCACCCCGAGGCTGCCGAGTCGCTGCGGCAGGCCATTCCGGCCCTGCTCGCCCTTCGCGCGGACTCCCCGGAGGAGGCGGCCACCGCCGAGGACGGACCGTGCGCCCGGGAGCCAATGGGCGACTTCCGCCTGGTTCGCGAGATCGGCCGGGGCGGAATGGGCGTGGTGTACGAGGCCGAGCAACTCTCGCTGGGACGGCGCGTTGCCCTCAAAATCCTGCCGTTGGCCGGCATGCTGGACGAGCGGCAGATCCGCCGTTTCCAGAACGAGGCGCGGGCGGCCGCCCAGCTTCATCATCCCAACATTCTGCCCATCTACTCTGTTGGCTGTGAACGCGGCGTGCACTACTACGCAATGCAGCTTGTCAACGGGCCGACGCTGGCTGATGTGATTGCACATCTGCGGGTGCGGGACGGCGGCAGCGAGCCGGATGAACTCGGCCGGCGGGTCGAGCCATCGGCGCGAACGGGCGAGGATACGTTGGGCGCGCACCATGGCGGGTCGGATCCTTCCGCGACCGGCTCTGGTGCCGTTCCGGACGCTCAGTTGTCCTGCCCGCGTGTATGCGCCCGATCAGGGCTTCGCGACGAGGCGACCCGCGGGTCGCGGATCTCGCTCGACGCCGGCGAGCCGACGCGCTTCAGCGGATCCTCGGCGGCCGATCGGATCCGTGAACGGGTCGGCGCCTGCGCCGTCTTCAAGGACTCACTCGGGGAATCCACCCGCAGCCCGGCGTTCTTTCGGGCTGTGGCGCAACTGGGGATCCAGGCTGCCGAGGCCCTCCAGCACGCCCACGAAGAGGGCATCATCCACCGGGACATCAAGCCATCCAACCTGCTGCTCGATGAACGCGGCAAGCTCTGGATCGCCGACTTCGGCCTGGCGCGGGTGGAGCACGACCCCGGCATCACCATGACCGGCGACCTGCTGGGGACGCTGCGGTACATGAGTCCGGAGCAGGCCCAGGGCCAGCGGGGCGCGGTGGATGCGCGGAGCGACATCTATTTGCTGGGGGTGACGCTCTATGAGCTGCTCACGCTACGCCCGGCCATCCCCGGAAAAGATCGCCGGCAGGTTCTCCGCCGGATCATGGACGAGCGGATTGAGTCGCCCCGGCAGATCAACCCGGCCATTCCGCGGGACCTGGAGACGATCATACTGAAGGCGGCCGCCGGCGAGCGCGCCAGCCGCTACGCCTCCGCTCGGGAACTCAGCGATGATCTGCGCCGGTACCTGGAACATAAGCCCGTCCGGGCTCGGCGGCCGAACTTCCGAGAACGGGGCGCTAAGTGGGTGCGGCGGCATAGCGCCCTGACCGTGTCCGCCATGGTGGTTCTTCTGGTGCTTTCCATAGCAGCACTCATCAGCAACAGTCTCCTCGCTGCTGCACGAACACGCGCCGAGCACCTTGCCGCCGATCAGGCCAAGGCTGCCGAGGAGGCTCGCCGCCAGAAGGAACGTGCTGAGTCCTCCGAACGGCTCGCCTCGAGGCGGACGGAGCAACTCAGACGGACGCTGTATGCGAATTCGCTGTCCATGGCGCAGGTTGCATTCCGGGACGGAGCGGTGGCCAGAGGCCGTGAACTACTGGCCGCATGCCCGGTCAAGCTGCGCGCGTGGGAGTGGCAGTATCTGCTTTCCCAGCAGGAAGACGAGAGTCAGCGCACCATCCGCGCGCACGAAGCCGGGATTTCAAACCTGGCGCTCAGCCCTGACGAGAGCAAACTGATCTCCTCCTGCGATGATCAAACGCTTAAAGTCTGGAGTTGGCCGGCGGGAAAGTTGCTTCTCACCCTGCGTGGACATGGCGCTGCGGTCAGTTATGGCCAGTTCACCCCCGATGGCTCCCGGATCGTATCCGGCGGCCGCGACGGAAAGCTAAAGATCTGGGACGCAACCACCGGCCTTGAACAGGCGAGTCTGGACGGCAACAGCGACCAGATTAACTGGCTGGCATGCTCTCCGAACGGAAGATACGCTGCGACGACTCACACCAACGGAAACCTCGTGGGCTGGGAACTGGACACGGGACGGCAGGTGTTCAAGCAGAAGTTGCACACGGCGGAGCTGTGCGGGGTCGTCTTCAGCCCTGATGGCGGCCGCATCGCGGCCGCGGCGGGTCCCAAAGCAGTTGTCTGTGACGCGTCCACCGGTCAGGTTCAGCAAACCTTCACCGAGGATATGGGAGACGTTCTGTTAGTAGCTTTCGCCCCGGACGGTCAGCAGATGGTTTCCACCAGCAAGTGGGGGGTCGTCCGGTACTGGGATCTATCCTCGGGCAAAGCGCTCAGCTCAGTCCGCTCCGCTTCAATGGCAGGTGGTCTCGCCTTCACACCCGATGGTAAGCAACTCATTTCCGGCCACCAGGACGGGACGGTGACCATCCGGGAGACCGCTACGGGTGGAGAACGGATCCTCAGAGGCCACCGCGGATTGATCTGGGGCATCACCTTTTCCTCGCGCAATCAGGAAATCATCACCGGCGCGACGGACGGCGCGATCAAAGTGTGGCGTGCGGACAGTCCGGGCGGCGTGCGCATTGCCCGCGGCCATACAAGCAAGATCTCCGGCATTGCCTTCAGCCCCGACGGAACTCGGTTTGCCACCGCGGGTGATGACAAAACCGTGCGGGTCTGGGAGACGCGCACTGGCAAGCAGGTTCTGCAATTGGCCGGTCACAGCTCAATGGCCGTGTCCGTCCAGTTCTCGCTGGACGGGCGGAAACTTTTCTCTGGCGGTTGTGACACTGTTGTCAACGCCTGGGATCTCTCCACGGGGGCGCTCCTGAATACGTTCCAATGTGAAAGTGTGCCATGGCTCTTCAGTCGCAACGGCAGGGTGGCTGTCACGCACCGGGGTGGCATCTGGGACACGGCCACTGGTACGAAACGGCAGGTCCTCCAGAGACATGAGGGCGTAGCAATCGCCTACGCATTCACCTCTGACGAGAGCCGGCTCGCCATGGGGTACGGCGACGGCAGGGTCAAGATCTGGGATCTCGACACGGGAACGCAAACGCACCTCCTTGAGCGGCACCAAGGGTCGATAGCCTGCGTCGTTTTCAGCGCGGACGATACCCACCTGATTTCTGCGGGGAGAGACAGGACTTTGCGCATGTGGGATCTCGCTACGGGCAGTTACACCAGAATTCCGGTCGAGCGCAGCCCCGTTCGAACTATGGCCCTCTCCCCTGACGGGCGGAGGCTCGTATGCGGTACCGATGATGCAGTGCTGTCCATCTGGGATCCGGAGCTTGGGGAAGAACTGCTGTCCTTGAAGGGACACAACTGGAATATTGTCAGTCTCGCCGTCAGTCCAGACGGCAGTGCCATTGCCTCGACAGGTGCTGACGGCGAGATCAGGATTTGGGAGGCGCAGAAAGCAGCCAAGGAGTCTCTGGGAATCGAGAGCATTTGCCTTGGAATACGCGCCGCAATCAGACTGGCTGGCAGCGGGTATCATGAGGAAGCGGCGTCCCAAGTCCAGGATCTGATGGCCAGCGCGGAGACTGTCACAGGGGCTCACGCTGCTCACCTGCACAAGGTTCTGGCGCAGATCGCCGACAGGTTGAGGTCCGGTGCTCTCGCGGAAGCCGACGCGCTGCTCCTCGAAATTCGATCCACTCGTTCCCTCGTGGACGAAGCACGCGCACTGCAGGGCGCTTTCGAGGACGCCATCATCCTGTACGAACGTGCCATCGCTGCCGCACGCCGATCACCTGAGCCGGACCATGAAGCTCTGACCCATGCCCGCAACGGGCTGGGATTCATCCTGAGTGTGGTCGGCCAACCCTCTAAAGCAGAGCCACTACTGAGGGAGGCGGTAGACGGCTATGAGCAG
>CAZJTF010000168.1:0-14728 GCA_964548565.1 uncultured Planctomycetales bacterium
ACAGCAACCTCGAGACGTTCGATCCCAACAGGGACCCGAATGTCAACCGGCTGGAGTGGAAACTCACCCCGGTGCGCCCGAGGTGAGCAACGGCTTCGAGGCGCATTGCACAACGGACAAACCCCCGAATACCTGAATGAAAACCCGCCGGATCGCGGCGTGGTCGCTCGACGTCGGGGGCCGGCTCATCCGCACGATGATGATGCCGACGATACCCGTCACCCCCGCTCCGTCCTGAAGTCCGCGGCTCTTTGGGCGACCGAATCTCCGATCCGTACCGCGGATGGCCCGGCGATCAGTCGCCCCACCACATCTCAGGTCCTGAGACTTGCAGGACCGATCTGGCAGGGCCCCGTCAGGCGCGGTCGGTGTCGGAGGCTTTTTTCCGCTCCTTCGGCTGCTCGACCGCAAGGCCGGCAGCGGTCCAGGCTTTCCAGCTCCCGGGGACATTGCGGACGTCCTTGAAGCCGTTTCGCTTGAGGATGCTGGCTCCCAGGCTGGCCCGGTAGCCGCTGTCGCAGTACACGGCAATGGGGCGGTTGCGGTCGAGAAGGTCGAGCCTGCTCTCAAGCTCCGGAAGGAAGATGTAGCGGGCTCCGGGCACGTGGCCACCCTGCCACTCGGAGGGCGTGCGCACGTCCAGGACCTGCAGGTCCTGCCCGCTGCGGGCCTGCTCGAGCTCATGTACGGTCATCTGCTGCACGTACTGCAGGGGCATGGCCGCATTGTTCCACGCCTCCATCCCGCCGAGCAGGAAGCCGGCCGTGTTCGTGTACCCCACGCGCAGCAACTGTCGCTGGACGTCCGGGAGCTCGTCCATGCTGCGCACGACCAGGTAAATTGGCTGCTGCGGATCCAGCATCCAGCCCGCCCAGATGGAGAGCTCGGCCCGGGGGCCGATATTGAGCGCGCCGGCGATGTGGCCCCCGCCAAACGCGAGCATCTGCCGGTTGTCCACGAGTTGTGCCCGTTCGAACGAGGCCGCATCCGCGAACTCCTTCGGTCGCACCGGGCGGATCTGTGGTAGTCCGCCGAGGACCTCCGGCCCCTGCGCGTTCACCTGCTTCATGCGGCGGTAGTACCGCGGCTCCGGCGGAGCGGTGAAGAGTACGAACTCTTCGAACTTCTGCTCGTCTTCGAACTGCAGGGCCGGGTTGAACCGGCGCTCGTACCCGATGGTCGTCACCAGCCGGTCGCTGATATTCGCCCCGCACGGCGAGCCCGCCCCGTGTCCGGGGTGCACGCGCACGGCATCATCGAGTTTGAGGTAGAACTCGCGAATCGAGTGGAAGAGCTTGCGGGCGAGCGGCGCAGTCTCCTCAACGCCCAGCAGGTCGGGCCTGCCCACGGAGTCGGCGAAGAGGCAATCCCCACTGAAGACGGCGAACGGCACGTCCGGGCGGCTGCCCTCGGCCGCCAGGAAGGAGACGTGTTCGGGCGTGTGGCCCGGCGTGTGACGGGCGGTGAGCACCACCCGGCCCAGGTTGATCCTGTCGCCGTCGCGGAGCGGCTCGTGGTCGAAGCCGTACTTCGCCCCGCCTTCGACGCTGAGCCGGATCTTCGCCGTGCCGGTGCGGGCCGCCAGTTCACGCGATCCGGAGACGAAGTCTGCGTGGATGTGGGTTTCGAGCGCGTGCGTGATCGCCAGCTTGTGCTTGCGCGCGAGTTCGAGGTAGACCTCCACGTCGCGGCGCGGGTCGATTACCACGGCCTGGCCGGTGGAGGTGTCGCCGACCAGGTATGAGAGCTGGGCCAGCCCCTCGGTAAAGACGGTTTCGATTACCATGCTCATGCTCTGTTTCCTCACCGGCTTGCGCTGCGGCCCGGCCACCGCGTCATCTGCGGCAAGGCCGGTGCGTGGCAGCAGCGATCCTGCACCCAGACCGGCCAATCCGGCCACAAAACTGCGTCGCGTCGGGCTCATGGTGTCTCCCTTCTGATCTTGGGCGATTACTGCCACATCCTCTGTGGAGGCGTTCAGTCCCGATGCTCCCGCGCGGTCCTTCCGATGGCGCTGATCCTGACGTCATCCGGCGGGCGAACGTCGCCACGGCGCCGGATCCAGCGCGCGATGGTTTCAAACTGGCTGTCGTGCTCCCGGCGGGCGCGGCCTTCGCGAAACGCCGCGTAGTTGTGGCCGCCCTGGGCGAGCATCGTGTTGGTTGCGACGCGGTAGGCGTGCCCTTCATCGAGCGCTGCGGAACCCGTGTGGACCTCGCGCAGACGCGAAAAACCGGCGGCGCCGGGGTCATAGGAGAAACGGATGCCGCTCACCTGGATCATCCCGCCGACCTTCGTCTTCGGGTCGTCGGAGAGCGTGTTCTCAATTGCCTGCTCGAGGACGCGCCGGATCTGCGCGCCCGTCAACTCCAGCGTCACGACCTTCGAAGCGTGCGGCACGAGGTTGCGCAGCCCGCCGACCGTGATCGGCCCCGCGGGGATGGCTACGCCGTACCCGACGCCGGGCAGCAGCGCGATGTCGCTGCCGGTCTCCGCGCGGAGGATGTCGGCAAAGAGCGAATCGGCCGGGGACTGGGCGTCACGGCGGCGCGGCTCCTGGCCGGCCAGGGTCTGTGCGCGGACGATCGGGGCAACTGCCGTGCCAAGCCGTTCGTCGAGCCGGGGCCGAAGCGGTGAAAGGATCGATTCCATTCGGCGGGCCGTGTCGGCGTCGGGAGTGACGTGTTCGTGGTCCAGCGTCACCAGGGCGCGCGATGACCGTACAACCCGCCGCTCGGCAACCTCGAGGTCCAGGCGCCCGAGGTCCGAGCCGTGGGCCCCGGCCTGGACGATCAGTGTGTCGCCAACCCGCATCGGCTCGTGCATGCGGTTGTGACTGTGACCGCCGACAATGACGTCGATGCCCTCGGCCGCCCGGGCCAGTTTGCGGTCGGCCGAGAGGCCCAGGTGTGAGAGCACGATAATGAGCTCCGCACCGCGAGCTTTCATTTGCGGCACATAACGACGGACTACGCCCGCCGAGTCGGCGTCGAACCGCAGGCCCTGCACGTGGTCGGCGGCGGTCGTGAACGGTGTGTTCGGGTAGGCCAGGCCGAGCACGCCCACCTGCACCCCTCCGACGCGCCGGACGAGCAGCGGTTCGAATGCCGGCTCGCCCGTGCGCTCGTCGATGACATTGCCGGCCAGCAGCGGCAGACTCGATGCCCGCGCGATCTGACGGACGTGCTGCCACGCAAAGTCGGGCTCGTGGTTTCCGAGGCAGAGTGCGTCGTAGCGCAGGGCGCTCATGAGCTGCAGGACCGCTCGTCCCTGCGTCTCAGCCGCTACCATCGTATCGCCCACGGCATCACCGGCATCGAGCAGCAGCACGCGATCCTCGCCCACATCGGTGCGCGCACGGGCAATCGCACCGGCGAGGTAGTCGAAGCCGCCGACCCGACGCCCGGCAAGATCACCTTCCCAGCCTTCCCAGGATTCGACGTGCCCGTGGAGGTCATTCGTATGGAGAATGGTGAGCATGTGCCGCTCCGCCCGCGCGGCGGGAGCTCCGGAGGTAACGGCAATCATCGCCGTCCTCAGAAGCGTGAGCCTGATCTGCGCGTGGGGCCGCATCAGTGTCCCGCCTTCACGTAGGACCAGCCGTCCTCCTGCCGGCGCACCACTTCCGCCACGCCCGAGTCCACCACGGTGGCAGCATCCAGCAGGTCGTCGCGTTTGAGCTTTTTGCGGTTCATGGTGTTCTGGCAGGCGGCAAAAACCACACCGTCTTTGGCGAGTGAACTGATGCGCCCCGCGGCACTCGACTGCCCCTCCTTTGCGAGCATACCGATGGCCGGGCCGTGGACGACCACGACCACCTGCGTTCGCTCGGACCCGAGGGATTTGCGGAGGTTCTCCACGTTGTTGAGTGCACTGTCCCACTGCTCCGGCGCTTCCGCGGTCACTTCCAGAACGACACGGTGCATACGCAACTCCCGGCCGGTTTCGCCGCTCCAAGCGGATGCTCCCCAGAGCAGCAGTCCACCCAATATCAGCACTGGCCAGACAGGTAACCTGCTCACAGCAGTTCCTCCGAATCAATCGCGCGAAATGCTTCCCCGCGCAGGTTTGCCTGTCAAACTCGGCACGACAAGGAAATCGTAGAAACTTGCCGGCAAGCGAGGTGCTCCGCGAGACGGGAGCGCAACTCATCCACGGGAGGTGACTTCAGGCGGGTCCGCAGCGACCTCCGCCATGTGTTGCGACCAGCAGGTTCGAGCACGAGAGATATGGGCGCGTGCGTGCAGCAGGAGGAGAGCAGAAGACAGACGACTCAGAGCCGCACGCCGTGGTCGTAGTAGGCCTCGGGGCGGGCGAGGCGGTCGGAGACTTCGCACACGACCCGCTGCACGATGCGATCGGCGGCCTTTCGGCCGAATTCGGCGCTGGCGGCAGAGACCGGCTCCACGCTGATCACGCCGACCGGCGGACGGTCGGTGGGCAGGTTGGAGAGTTCCACCAGGTCGGGCAGGAGGGCCAGCATGAGGCTGGTCTCCCAGTAGCCGGCGTGATCGCCCGGCTGGGGGAACTCGTCGCGGACGAGTTCGTGGCCGGTGAAGGCCCAGGTGATCGCCTGGGCTCGTTTGCCGTTGAAACGCGTCTGGTGGAAGACGCTGCAGGCAGCGCGGGCGTGGTCGATGAGCGGGTAATGTCCCGGCACGAGCACGATCACGCGGAAGCCGAGGCTGCGAAGCTGGTACAGGCAGTGGAGAAGGAACTGCTGGTACTGCATGTACTGCTGATGGGGGCTGGCCCGCATGTACCCCGGTGCGAATGCGTCGGCGGGGAGTTCCATGGCGGCGACGATGTCCGCACGATCGGCGGCGCCGACCTCCATGATGCCCTCTTCGCGGCTCTCGCCGTACCAGAGGGGCGGAAAGACGAGGCCGCCGCCGGCCTGGGCGCAGCGGACCGCCAGCGCGTGCGAGAGCAGGCCGTCGCAACCGAGCGGATTGTGGGGCCCGTGCCATTCGATCACGCCGAGCGGGAGATACGCGACGGGGCAGGCCTGGCGCGCGGCGACAACATCGCGGGGACGCATCCGTTCATAACAGACCTGCGGGGCCATGTCAGTCCTCCAGACCAGCGGTTCGGGCTCGGATTCTAACCGTCGCGCAACTGGCGGCAAGCGGCCGCGCGGCAGGACCGATAAGCGCATGGCCATGAAAAAGAGTTGACGCTTCTTTCGTCCGGGCGGTACGCTCATCCTGGAACCCAGAGTGCTGGCAGGCGGAGGATCGAGCGTCAACGGTGCAGAACCGCGCTGCCGGAACCGGATGCCCGTGCTCCGCAACCTGCGATGCTGTTCCGGTGCCCTGTGATCACCAGTACCAACACGTTTCTCATCACCGGCTTGAAAGACGGCGCAAACGATCGCGTCTGGGGAGAGTTCTGCGCGCGCTACCGGCCGGTGCTCGTCTCGTTCGCCCAGCGGCTGGGGCTGCTGCGGGACGACGCGGAGGACGCGGCCCAGGAGGCGCTGATCGCGTTTGCGGAGGGTTGCCGCCAGGGTGAGTACGACCCCGGACGCGGGCGGCTGCGGACGTGGCTGTTCGGCATCGCCCGGCACAAGGTGATGAACCTGCGACGGTCGGAGGGACGGCGGCACATCGCTCACCCGGAGGACCGCACGCGTATCCTCGACTCCGCGCCAGATGAAGCCAGCATGAGCGCGACGTGGGAGGCGGAGTGGCGGCGGGCGGTCATCGAGGTGTGCCTGCAGGAGGTCCGGCGGATTTTCGAGCCCGCGACAGTGCGGGCGTTCGAGCTGTTCGTGCTGCAGGAGTGGCCGGCGGAGCGTGTCGCGGCGGAGCTCGGCATGTCCCGGAATGCCGTGTTCAAGGCGAAGCACCGGGTCCTGACCCGGATGCGGGAGGCGTACCGCTACCTGGACACGAACTGGTGACGCATGCCCGGACTTGAATGCCTGACGGACGAACAGATCGACCAACTGGCGGCGGGAGCGCTGCCGTCTGCGGAAGCGGCGGTCCTGCGCGGGCACCTGGCCGGCTGCTCGGCGTGCCGGGAGGCGCTCGAGGAGTGCCGGGCGAACCTGGAATTCGCGACCAGCGTGCGGACCGCCTTTTCGATTGACGCGGCGAGTGGTGTCCGCCCCGCAGCGACCCACCGGGACGAACCGCAGCGGGCGCCGACCATTGTCGGGTATGAAATTGTGCGGGAACTCCACCAGGGCGCGCAAGGCGTGGTTTACCTGGGTGTGCAGAAGGCGACGGGGCGGCAGGTCGCGATCAAGTTCCTGCTGGGAGCGGCGGGGCCGTCCGACCCGAGCCGGCGGCGATTCGAACGCGAGATTGACCTGGCGGCGCGGCTCGAGCACCCCAACATCGTGCGGGTCTTCGACTCCGGCGTCACCGCGTCCGGACGCTGCTACTACGTGATGGACTACGTCGAGGGCCGGCCCCTGCATCACGACGTGTGGGACCGGCGGCTCGGGCTGCGGGACGCGCTCGAGCTGTTTGTCACCGTCTGCGACGCCGTCAATTTCGCCCACCAGCGGGGGGTCATCCATCGCGATCTCAAACCGTCCAACATTCTCGTGGACGGCCAGGGCGTCCCGCACGTGCTGGACTTCGGCCTCGCAAAGGAGCTGCTGAGCCCGCCGGAGACCCTGCTGTCGATCACGGGGCAGGTGGTCGGGACGCTGCCGTACATGTCGCCGGAGCAGGCGGGCGGCAGCCGTGACCAGGTCGATATCCGGACGGATGTCTACGCACTCGGGGTGATCCTCTACCACCTGCTGACAGGGTGCCATCCGTACCCGGTGACGGGGGCGATCCCCGAGGTCCTCCAGCACATCTGCCGAACGCCTCCCACTCCGCCTCGGCGGGCCTGGTCAGCCGAGTGCGGCGTACCGTTGGAGACGGGAGTGGCCACGACGCAGTGCCCGATCGACGAAGAGGTGGAGACGATCCTGCTCCGGGCCCTTGCGAAGGAGCCGGGGCGGCGATACCCGAACGTCGTGATGCTGCAGGACGACGTGTCGCGGTACCTGCGCGGGCAGCCGATCGAAGCTCGTCGCGATATCGGACTGCTGGCCCTGCGGCGGACCCTGGCCCGGTACAAGGCGATCACCACCCTCGCCGGGACGGCCATCCTCCTGGCGGCGACGTTCGCGTGCACGTTCTGGTGGATGTACCAGAGCCAGAGCCGCGAGCGGGAACGGTATGAGGTTGAACGGGCTCGGGCGATCGAGGCGCAAGACAAGCTGGCGGCAGCCGTCCGCAAGCTGGGGGACAACGCTGTCGCGCAGGGAGACCTCGAGGACGCGGCCGGGCAGTACCTGGCGGCACTCACCATCCAGGAGCACCTGGCGGCCTCCGACCTCGATAACCGGGAATACCAGGAGAGCCTCGGGCAGACGCTGCTGAAGGTCGCGGACCTGGCACGGCTGCGGGGGGACGTCGCCCGGAGCCGCGAGTACTACCGTCGACTGGCGGTGGTGGCGGGCCAGCTGGCGGCCGCGGAGCCGGAAAACCCGGCGTACGTGTCACTCCTGTACGCGGGGCACGACGGTCTGCGCTGGGCAACCGCGGCTTCCGAGGGCAGGCCGAGCACTCTTCCGGCGAATGAGAAGTAGGACCTATGCAACCGGTCGCCCGAGACAGACCTGCAGCCCCCCTGCCGCGGAGAGTCCGCGCGCCGGGCGGGTTCAGTCTGATCGAGGTGCTGGTGGTGGTGGCGGTAATCGCGGTCCTCGTCGCCCTGCTGATGCCGGTACTCGGGCGAGCGCGAGGGCAGGCGCGGACCGTCCGCTGCCAGGCCAACATCCGGCAGATTGTGACCGGGTGGCACCAGTACCTGGACGCGCATCGGGGCCACTTCCCGCGGGGGCTCAGCCTTGCGCTCGAATACGGCGGTAAGGTCGGCACGGTCGGGTCCAAAACCGCAGCCCGGCCGCTGAACCAGTACGTCGGCGTCCCGGGTGTCGCACAGACGGGGGCCGGGGTCTTTCACTGCCCCGGGGACACGTTTGCACATGGCAAAATGGTGACCCCGACGTTCTTCGACTACTACGGAAACAGCTACAAGGCCAATCGACTGCTCACCGGCCCGGGCGACGCTCCGATCAGCGCGCTCGACCCGTGTCGAGACTTGTTCGCATCGATAGCGAGCTACTCCAGTGGGTCGCGGGCGGTTCCGTTCACGCGGAACCAGATTCTGGCCGAAAACCGGCTCCTCCTGATCGGGGATTTCGGCTGGGAAGAGGCCTGGAACGTCGCCAGCACCGACCGGATCGAGTGGCACGGCCGGCCGTACACGCACAATATCGGGTTCATGGATGGCCACGCCGACATAGTCCCGATGATGAAGGGGCTGCACGTGACCTCCACGTACACGGTCATTCCTTTCCGGCATCTGCTGGACGATGCCGCCCGATGCCAACGGGCGGTCCCCCTCCCCCGCAAGTGATTTCCGCGATTTTTACAGAAACCGGGTGGCATGGCGGCAGGTGCTGCCGGTTTCCGGCGAAAGCAGGATAGAGGAGCGAGGCTCGTGGTCTGCTGTCGCCCCGACGTGTTTGCCCGATGTTCTCCGAGAAACGGCAGTCCCGCATCCGCGAGGGAGGAACCCTCCGGCGGGCGACCATCGGGGCGACAGCTTCGTGTTACCAGTGAAAACACGACCGAACCGAGGTGGCGCATGCGATCCAAAACCCGCAGTCGCGGCTTCACGCTGGTCGAGATCCTCGTCGTCGTGGCGATCATCGCCCTGCTCATTTCGATGCTGATGCCAACTCTGGGGCGGGCGCGCTGGCAGGCAAGGGTGGTCGTCTGTAAAGCCCACCTGCATGACCTGGGCGCGTCCTTCGTCATGTACGCCCACCAGCACCGCGACTATTTCCCGGTGACGGCGGGCTCGGGCTACGACTCGTTCTACGCCCTCTGGAAGGGGCGGCTGCTCAAGGACGTGAAGATCCTCGTGGACCCGGCCACGAAGAACCTGGTCCGCAAGGAGACGCTGGACTGGCCGGTGGCATACAGAACATTCACAGTGGACGGCGTCATCGAACGGATCCCCTACATGGCGCTGAACGGTCAGCCCTCGGATATCGATGACAACGCGCCGGCGGGCCGCGACGATCGCAGCGGCGGGCACAGCTACGAATACAACGGCTGCTACGACAAGGATTGCTCCCAACGCCCCTCGTGCTGGTGCCCTTCGGTCAGTTCGACGCGGCACAAGAAGGCGAGCGACATGGTCTCACCGGCTGCAATCATGCTGGTGCACGACAATGACGACCCCGTCCGCGGTGACACCGGTTGTGAGAACTCCCGGAGCGGCAACGGGAACAACTGTCCGCAGGAGTGGGACAACCACGGCCGGCACGGCATGAACATGATGTTCGCCGACGGGCACGCGGACTGGATACCCAAATACCGGGGCAAGTACACGGATTTTTCGAGCGGCTACGCCATCGAGCGCGTGAGCGTCAACGCATCGATTGACCGGATTTTCGCGCGGTCGCAGGCGCCGTGGATGTACCAGTCGCGCGGGAGGTGAGGCGATCTGGCACACCTGGGATAGGCCAGTACAGACGCGTCTGCGGTGGTTCTGCCGCGAGCCCACCACACACACCCGCGGAGACGGGAGGCGATGGGGCCCGGGCAGGTGAAAACACGGGCAATTTGGGAGAACGGAGGCGCGCGTCCGTGTGGCAGCGGGCGCGCGGCCCTCCGCCTCCTGCCAGGCGACGAAAAGATCCGTCGTGTTGACGGAGCGCTTTCTTCAAGGTCCATCATCCGGGAGAGAAAACATGCGAAGACTCACATTGGGAGCAGCGGCGATGCTGGTACTGGCGGGTGCGCTGCCCGCGGCTACGGCTGCCCCGTTGCAGCCGCACGAGACCAGGGTTGAAGTGACCATCAACGGCACGATCAACTGCTCGACGGCCCCCATGCCGATGCCGCCGGTCGCCCCCGTCTCGTTCACGGGGAACGTCAGCGCGACGCGGTTCATCGAGAACGGCACGCGCCTGGAGCAGGATGTCGCGCTGGCGCCGATCCCCGGGTTCGATCACGAGGGAATGGTCGGAGCAACCGCTGGCGCCACATTCGAGCAGGTCGCGGTGAACGAGTACCTGCTGAAGCTGAACTCCGGGAGCCGAGGCAGCCTGCGGCGCGGCACAACTCCGGTGTTCAACAGCGGCGATTACGGCGCGGCCTCGCACGTCCTGGTGAACAGCCAGTTCCGGGTTCTGCCGCTGCCGGGGCAGCGCGAAGGAATGCCGTCAACCGTGTTCGTGCGGGTCGAGCACACCGGCACCCTCACGGGCACCAACGGCGGGTCCGGCTCGTCGATGGCGAACGTACAGGTTTCTGGTGGAGTCGGTTCGCCTTTCTCCTACAGTGACCGCCTCGACCTGACTTCAGGCATGCCCAGTTACTTCGACGGCTGGACGATCACTGGAACCCGCGACCGGGTCGCGGAGGGCGCCCTCCTCACGAGCGTGGGGCAGACCATCACGCTCTCGGCAATTCTCGACACAAGCGTCAAGACGAGCCTGCCGGGCACGTACCCGGTGTCGTACCGCGCCTCGGAAGTGAGCTTCGATCCGGGCCTGGTGCTGCGGCTGACGGTGATGCCTGAGCCGGTAACGGTCGTGTCGATGCTGATCGCCACTCTGCTGGCGGGAAGGAGGCGCCGCTGAACTGAAACGTTGCGGGGAGTCAGGGGAATCAACGGGGCCGCCGGAGACGTCCGACGGCCCCGGCCGTTTGCGCGGGGAGTTCCGAGGTCCGCAGGCTTGCGGTACGATCACGACATGCAGCCCACCGAACTGACCGCGATGCTCGCCGACCTGGTCGCGATCCGGAGCGTGAATCCGCTCGGACGCGAGAATCGCCCCGCTTCCTCTCCGCCGGTCGTTGACTACCTGCAACGCTGGTGTGAGACGCAGGGACTCGCTTTCGAACGGCAGCGGGTGGGCACGCGCGATGCCAACCTGATTGTCACCGTGCCCGGCGCGCCCGGAGGGCCGAGCGTGCTGTTCGACGCGCACACGGACACGGTGCCGGCGGACGACTGGAGCGACCGGGCATTCCAGCCACGCGTCGACGGCGGGCGGCTCTACGGACGGGGCTCGTGCGACACGAAGGCCTCGATGGTCGCGATGCTGACGGCGCTGCGGCGGTACCGGGATCTTCCGCAGGAGCAGCGGCCGGCAACGGCACAGTTCGTCGCCACGGCGGACGAGGAGTACGGGCGGACCGGCGTTGCGACGTTTCTGAAGGCGGGAGGCCGGGCGTCGTTCGCAATCGTCGGCGAGCCCACCCGCCTGGTGCCGGTCATCGCCTGCAAGGGCGCCGCACGCTGGCAGATGACAGTGAGCGGTCGGAGCGCCCACTCCAGCACGCCGCGCCAGGGCGTCAATGCCATCGTGAGAATGGCCCGCGTCATCCAGGTGCTCGAGGATTACGAGCAGGCGATTCTCAGCGCGAAGCGACATCCGCTCGTGGATCCGGCGACCCTGACGGTGAGCGTCATCGCGGGCGGCACGGCGGTGAACGTCGTACCGGCGGCCTGCACGGTCTCGGTGGATCTCCGCACAATGCCGGATGAGGACCCCGGTGCGGCGATGCAGGACGCGCAGCGGTACCTGGCAACGCGGCTGGATTTCAACGTGCATCACGATGACGTGCAGCTCTGGGGCGGCGCGGACCTGCCAGCGGACGCCCCGCTCGTACGGCATGTGCTGGGATGCTGCGCGACAGCCGGACGGCCGGGGCTTGACCCGATGGGCGTGAACTACGGCTGTCACGCGTCGGACTACGCAGGGGCGGGCATTCCCGCGGTCGTGCTCGGGCCTGGCGACATTGCGTTCGCCCACGCCATTGACGAATACGTTGAGCTCGGCTGCGTCCAGCAGGCAGCGGACATCTACTACCGGATCATGACGACTCCGATTCAGGGGAATCCCTGATTGCCGCCGCGGGACGACAGGACGCGCGCGAACCACGCGGGCGTTCGGCGAAAGGAGCAGGATGAAGACAGGGGTGAACTGCTGGACGTTTCCCAGGGGGACGCCGCTGGCGGCGGCCGCGCGCGAGGCACGCGCTGCTGGTTTCGACTGCATTGAGCCAACGGTCGAGGCTGAGGGCGAGCTCACGCCGTCGACAGGCGAGGAGGACTGCCGACGACTGGCGGAGGCGATCCGTGCCGAGGGCGTGGAGATCGCGTCCCTGGCGAGCGGTCTCTTCTGGGCGACACCGTTCACCGCTCCGGATTCGAAGGTCCGGCGACAGGCGCTGCAACTGGCGGTGGCATGCCTCGAACGCGCCCGCTGGATGGGAGCGCCGGTCGTGCTCGTTGTGCCGGGCATGGTGACGCACCCGAAAACGAACGAGTTCCTCTGCAGCTATCAGGACGCCCTGCTGCACTGCCTGCAGGCGCTGCAGGAACTCGTGCCGGAAGCGGAACGCCGCGACGTCCGGGTCGGGATCGAAAACGTGTGGAACGGTTTTCTCGTTTCACCGGTCGAACTGCGCGAGATGCTGGACCGCGTGAACTCCTCGTGGGTGGGCGCGTACTTCGACACGGGGAACGTTGTGCGATACGGCGTGCCGCAGGACTGGATCCGCACGCTGGGAGCGCGGATCCTGCGGGTGCACCTGAAGGACTACGACGCGCGGATCGGCGGACGACAGGGATTCTGCCGCCTGGGCGAAGGGACGGTGGACTGGGCAGCGGTCATGGGCGCGCTGCGGCGGACGCACTACGATGGGCCGCTGATCTTTGAAGGTCCGGGCGAGCTTTCCGACATCCGGCAGCGGGTCGAGCGCGTGATGAGCGCGGGCTGACGCGGCCGGAACAATTCTTCTGCGAGGACGGCATGCGACCGACACGACGGGATGTGTTGCGCGGGGCAGCGGCCGGCGGAATCGCGCTGGCGACGAGCGGTATTGGGTCGGCAGGCGAATCACGCGAGGGACCACGCTTCGGGATGTGCGACTGGTCTCTCGGACGGTGGGACCCGAGCGTGTACGACCTTGCGCACGAGATCGGACTTGATGGGGTGCAAGTCAGCCTCGGGCGCAGTGCCGGCGACATGCACCTGCGGAAGTCCGAGACGCAGAAGGCGTACCTCGAGGCGGCGCGGCGGCACGGAATGGGCGTGGCTTCGCTCGCACTGGGCATTCTGAACGATGTGCCGCTCATGTCTGAACCGCGGGCGGCCATCTGGGTCGCGGACGCGATCGACGTCATGCCGAAGATGGGTACAGACCAGTGCCTGCTGGCGTTCTTCGGGAAGGGTGAGCTCAAGGAGGAGAACAAGGATGACATGCGGCGGGTGACCGACGTCCTGATCGAACTCGCACCGCGCGCGGAAAAAGCGGGCGTGGTCCTGGCGCTCGAGACGTACCTGTCGGCCGATGCGCACCTCAAGATCATCGAGGTGGTGAAGTCGCGGGCGATCCAGGTCTATTACGACGTCTACAACTCGTGCGTGACCAAGAAGCACGATCCGCAGAAGGACATCCAGGCTCTGGGGCGGCACATCTGCCAGGTCCACCTGAAGGAGGGGCCGGCGTACCTGGGGGCGAGCGGGCAGATCGACTGGCCGGCGGTGGCGGGGATGCTGCAGGACGTCGGCTACAAGGGCTGGCTCGTTCTCGAAACGTCGGCCCCGAGCAAGGATATCGTGGCGGATACGAAGCGAAATCTGGCGTTCGCGAAGAAGGCGTTCGGCGTGTCATGAGCGAGACGGAGGAGACCGAGTCCGCGTCCGTTCGGGCACGGGACGTCAGGAAGCCTCGCCTCTCAACGCGACAAGCTCACGAGAAGGGTCAACTTCTCCCCAGCCAGAGGTCGATCGGCTTATCGACTTTTGGCGGCTGGTACGGCCAGTCGATGCGCCGGTGCGTGCCGGCGGACTCATAGGCAGCGCAGATGATCTTCAGAACCTCGCGGCCGTCCTCACCGGTTTCGATCGGCTTTTCTCTGCCCTGCACGCAGCGGACGAAGTGCTGCAGTTCCTGCGGGAATCCGTAGTTCCAGATCTCCTCGAACATCGTGAAGGTGTAGCCTTTGGTGCCCCCCGCTTTTTCGACGGCGTACCCGTAGCCTTTCTCGCTGTACGTCAGGAGCGAGCTGCCGCGAAGGAGGTCGGCACGCGTGAAGCCGCCGGAGCCGTAGATTTCACACTGGTCGTCCACGCCTCCCTGCTTGGCCCATGAGTTCTCGGCCAGGGCGACGCGCTGGCCGTCGTATTCCACGATGCAGAGGCTGTGGTCTTCGCCGCGGGTCTTGTCCTGGTGCACACGTGTGCCGAGGTTTGCGTAGACGCTCTTCACGGGCGGCTTGCCGAAGACCCACCGGGCGAACTCGATCGAGTGGCAGCCCATATCGAGCAGGACGCCGCCGCCGGAACGATTCACATCCCAGAACCACGGCATGTGCGGGCCGTTGTGCTCCTCGCTCTGCTTGACGAGGAACGCCCGCCCGATCGCGCCTTCATCGACGAGCGTCTTTGCCCGCACGTACTTGGGCGCGAAGCAGAGTTCCTCCGCGTACATCAGCAGGACCCCGGCCTTGCGGCAGGCCTCGATCATCGCGTCCGCCTGCTCGAGTGTCCGGCAGAGCGGTTTTTCGCAGAGGACGTGCTTGCGCTCGGCGGCGGCGGCGATCGTGATCTCGGCGTGCAGGTCATTCGGGGCGCAGAGATCGATCAGATCGACGTCCTTGAGGGCAACGACGTCCTGGTAGCGCT
>CAZJTF010000169.1:0-493 GCA_964548565.1 uncultured Planctomycetales bacterium
CGCGGTTCACGTTTTTCATTCGCCACGGAGGGAAGACGGCCGGTACGGAGCCAGTACGGAGCCCGGCCGTTACCTTCTGGCGTTCTGGCGGTTTACCTTTTTATGCAACCGGCGGATCGAGACATATGCGTCGGGTCCTCCTGAGCAGTCGGCTCAATGGGCGCAACACTCATTGCGGCTCGCGCGGAAATCCTTCGATCGGATTTCTGAAGCGGCGAATGGCAGAACTCAGTTCCGGAGCCTATGCAAAGCCGGAGCCGGCCGACGCTGGTCTCTCGCCGCGTACGGTCCGTTCTGGTGACTCCGCAGACGACGTGCCGCCGGTCAAAAAGCGCGAAGTCTGCCCCTCAGGTGCAGGGTACCGGGCGAGGTATTGGCAGTGGGTCGCTTTCACCCTTCCGGGAGCAGCATCTCTAATAACTTCTTCGTTGTCTCGGCGACAAAGTCTTCCGCTCCGTCACGAGCGCCCTCCACCGCCCAGTCGCATCCGGCC
>CAZJTF010000169.1:503-14598 GCA_964548565.1 uncultured Planctomycetales bacterium
CCGAGGGGACAAGCAGGACAATCCCCAGCAAGAGCACGAGAAGCTTTCCTTGTGGACGCATACGTTTCCTCCTGATCTCGAACTGTGCCCATCGACTTGTATGCGTCGTAAAAATGTATTGTCATCGTTTGCCTTGCAGAAACTGGAGGGGTAGCATCCCGCGTTGACGAGCTTCTTTTGATCGAGAAGCTGCGGGCTCCCGGAGACCCGCGAGAGACGGACATCTCATTCTTTCACATCCGCGGCCGCACTGTCGGCGGCAGAACAAGAACCGGATTCACACGGGGCGCGAACACCCTGCGCGCCCGGGGAGGAGGGATCATGCTTCGGCATGCTTTTGCCGTTGTCATCGGCCTGACAACAGTGGGGTGCTCCATCGACCTGCCGGAGATCGCGGCACATCACCCGGGCAGCGCAGCCGGCGCGTCCGGCGTGACGTACAGCACACCTCAGGTGCTCGGTGTTCGACCCATCGAGCGGCCGGCCCATCAGCCGATGACGCAGCCGCGGACTTCTCACGGAAACGACGCAGCACACGGGGGACACGGCTCAGACAGCAAGGGGCAGCTCGAGATGCAGCGGGAGGGGCAACGCCATGGCCATTAGAAAAACCACCCTGCTGGTGATCCCCCTTCTGGCATGCGGCTGCGTTCAGCGTCAAATTGACAAGGCCTTCGACAGCGTTCAGCAGAACGCGCAGGAGCGTCTCGGACAGGAGCTGCGGTGGAATCGCGATCCGGCGGACGAGCAGCGCGTTGCGGATGTGCTGGGGCAGCTCCTGCAGGAGGAGCTCACTTCCGACGCCGCCGTGCGGATCGCGATCGTGAACAATCGCCGCCTGCAGGCCACCTACTCCGATGTCGGCGTGGCGGCCGCGCAGCTTGTGGAGGCGTGGCTGATCAAGAACCCGATTCTTACCGGTCAGATTCGCTTCGCACATAACCGTCCACTCTACGAGTTCGAGCTGGTGCAGGATTTCCTCGACGTGCTGCTTGTGCCGCTGGCCGTCTCGGTGGCGAAGGCGGAGCTCGAAGCCACCAAACTGCGGGTGTCCGCTGAAGTGATCGATGTGGCGATGGAGACGCGCCGGACATTCTACCGGTACGAGGGCCGCGTTCAGATCCTGCAGTACTGGCAATCCGTCCTGCTGGCGTCCGAATCGGCCTACGAAATGGCGCTGCAGCTCCGAAAAGCCGGCAACATCAGTCAGCTGCGGCTTGCGCAGGAGCAGGCAGCGTATGAGCAGCTCAAGCTGGATGTCGCGGAGGCAGAACTGGAGGCGGTGCGTGACCGCGAGCGTTTGAACATGTTGATGGGCCTCTGGGGCGCGGCCACGACATGGAAGGCCGCTCCCGTGCTGCCGGAACTGCCGGAATCGCCGCTGGACCTTGACGACATTGAACGACGGGCCATCGAACACAGCCTCGATCTGAAGGCAGCACTCTACAACATCACCGCCGAGGCGCGTCGACTCGGATTGCGCAGCATTCAGCAGGTCATTCCGCAACTGCAGCTTGGAGTTGCTGCTGAAAGCGAGCGTCCGACACAATACCGGCTTGATAAAGATCGGCGCATGGGGCAGACGCAATACGAGCTCGAGGACTACACCACCGAGGAATGGCAGGCAGGGCCGGCATTTTCGATGCCAATCCCTGTCTGGAATCTGGGCCAGGCGGCCTACGGGACGGCGGAGATGGAGATTCTCCGGCGCTGGAACCTCTACACGGCGCTCGCGGTGGATATTCGGGCGGCCGCCCGCCGGGGGGCACTGGAGGTTGCCACCGCACACCAGCGGGCGCGCTTTACGAGCAAGGTCTTGGTACCCGTGCAGGATGACGTCTTCCGGCAGACGGAGCTGCAGTACAACGCGATGTTCATGGGGGTATTTGATCTCCTCCATGCGAAGCGCCGGCAGATTGAAGCCTACCAGCGTTACGTCGCGGCGCTTGGCGATTACTGGATCGCACGGACCGAACTGGAACAACTGCTGCTGGGGAGTGCCCAGGGCATTTCCGGCAGTGAGAGACGCGGCTTCGATCGCGGCGGGAGAGGGATGGGCCAGGGTCTCGAGGGGACGCTTCAACTGGTGCGCCGGCAGTCTGAGCCCGGCGGCGGAGAAGGCGGCGGCCCTGGTGGCCGGTAGTGTGGGCAGGTGAACCGATGCAGTCGAGGAAGAAACCAGAGGTTCCAGCGAAGCAGGGGCCGCGGTTGCCGTCACGTCGCCAGATGCTCATCGGCGCAGCCGGCGCGGGAACCGCCGTGGCCCGCGGGGCGTCGGGCCAGGAAACACGTGCCGCCGACCGTGCCGAGGAGAGGTCTGACGGGGAGGACCGTCGCGAGGCGCCGCGCTCGGCGCGATATCCGATGCGCCTGGAGGACCGCCGAGAGGCCCCGGCGCGACCCTGGCAGAAGTACATTGACGAGCCGGTGGCGCCCGGACTGCCGGATCGCGACTACCGCCCCGTCTTTACGCCGAACGGCGCCTCCCTGCCGTTTCGCCTCGTGGACGGTTGGAAAGTCTTCCACCTGGTGGCGGAGCCGATCGTGCACGCGGTGGCGGAAGGGCTGACCGTGCACTGCTGGGGGTACAACGGCCGAATGCCGGGCCCCACCATAGAAGCAGTGCAGGGCGACCGGGTCCGCATCTTCGTGACCAACCGTCTGAATGCGCCAACCAGTGTTCACTGGCACGCGATCATCCTGCCGAACGGCATGGACGGAGTGTCGGGCATTACGCAACCGCAGATTCAACCCGGCGAGACCTTCAAGTACGAGTACATCTTCCCGCACGCCGGCACGTTCATGTACCACCCGCACTTCGACAACATGACGCAGGAGGGCATGGGACTTGCCGGGATGATCGTGGTGCATCCGCGGGATCCGGAGGCTCCGCGCCCTAACCGCGACTTCGCGATCCTGCTGCACGAGTGGTTCATCGACGGTGCGACCTTCCGGCCAGACCCGTTCCGGCAGACGGACTTCAACATCCTGACGATGAACGGGAAGGTGCTGCCGGCCACGTATCCGCTGGTGTGCCAGCTCGGCGATCACGTGCGGATCCGCTGGGGGAACCTGAGTGCAATGGACCATCACCCCATCCACCTGCACGGATTCGCCTTCCGGATCACTGCGACCGATGGGGGGCCAATCCCGCGGGAGGCCCAGTGGCCCGAGACAACGGTGCTCGTCCCGGTGGGGACCACGCGCGACATCGAGTTTTTCGCCGACAATCCCGGCGACTGGGTGATGCACTGCCACATGACGCACCACACGATGAACCAGATGGGCCACGACTTCGTGAACCCGGTGAACGTCGACGACCGCGCGGTCGAGAAGAAGATCAAGCTGCTGATTCCGCACTACATGACCATGGGCAAGGCCGGGATGGCCGGTATGGCCAGGATGAACATGCAAATCCCCGTGAACACCATTCCGATGCTCGGCGTCAAGGGCCAGTTTGGTCAGACGGTCTTCGGCGGCATGGCGACGCTCGTGAAGGTGCGCGAGCACGCACCTACGTACGAAGATCCCGGCTGGTTCGACCACCCGCCAGGGACGGTTGCGCACAAGGTCGGCAGCGATGAGTTGCGATCCAACGGCGTCGAAATCCCGGACAACGCCTGAACTTTCCAGACTCCGCGCAGACAATAACAGCAACTTCCGGCGAAACGGCGGTTGACACATCCTGCGAGACCGCTGATGCTGCTTTCCGGGGCAGGAGGCCCGCAGGCCAAGCCTCGGCCTCCGTTCTCCGCTTCCGCCGGAGGGTAGGACATGGCAGCTGAGCCAACCATCGTTTGTCCCAACTGTCGAACCGAGATCAAACTCACCGAGTCGCTCGCGGCCCCGTTGATTGAATCGACGCGGCGCGCGTATGAGCAGCGGATCGCCCAGAAGGACGCCGCGATCGCGCAGCGTGAGCACGCGATCCAGGAGCGGGAGGCGGTCCTCGCCCGCGAAAAGGAGGCGATCGACCAGCGCATTGCCGACAAGCTGAGCCAGGAGCGTGCGAAGATTGCCGCCGAGGAGGGCCGGAAGGCGAAGCTCGCCCTGGGCGTCGATCTCGAGCAGAAGAAGCAGGAACTGATCGACCTGCAGGAGGTCCTCCGTCAGCGGGACGAGAAGCTGGCCGAAGCGCAGAAAGCGCAGACCGAGCTGATCCGCAAGCAGCGCGAACTCGACGATGCCCGGCGCGAGATGGAGCTGACGATCGAAAGGCGCGTGTCGAGTTCCCTGGGGGCCGCCCGCGAGCAGGCGAAGAAGGAGCTCGAGGAGCAACTCGCGATAAAGGTCCGTGAGAAGGACCAGGTGATCGCCGAAATGCGGAAGCAGGTTGGCGAGGTCGCGCAGCGCGAGGAGGACATCAGGAAGCGCGAAACCGCTCTTCTGCAGGAAAAGGAGGCGCTTCAGCGGCAGTTCGCGGAGAAGCTGGCCGAGGAATGCACCCGCATCGCCGCCGAGGAGGCGAAAAAGGCGAAGCTGGCGCTGGCTGGCGATCTGGAGCAGAAGCGGAAGGAACTGGCCGACCTTCAGGATGTCCTGAAGCAGCGGGACGAGAAGCTGGCCGAAGCGCAGAAAGCGCAGGCCGAGCTGATCCGCAAACAGCGTGAACTTGATGACGCCCGGCGGGAGATGGAGCTCACCATCGAGAAACGTGTGCAGTCATCGCTCACGACCGCCCGTGAGCAGGCCCGGAAGGAGGCCGAGGAGCAGCTCTCGCTCAAAGTGATGGAGCGGGAGCAGACCATCCTCGCGATGCAGAAACAGATTGAAGAGCTGAAGCGGAAGGCGGAGCAGGGCTCGCAGCAGATGCAGGGCGAGGTGCAGGAACTCCAACTCGAGACGCTGCTCGGCACGAAGTTCCCGATGGATCTCTGCGAGCCGGTCCCGAAGGGCGAACACGGCGGGGACATCCTCCAGCGGGTGCGGCTGGCGACCGGCTGCTGCTGCGGCACGATCCTCTGGGAGTCGAAGCGGACGAAGGCCTGGAGCGACGGCTGGCTGCCGAAGCTCCGCGACGACCAGCGGGCCGCCCGGGCGGAGGCGGCGATCATTGTGACCCAGGCGTTGCCGAAAGGTCTTGAAGCGTTTGACATGATCGATGGCGTCTGGGTCACGCACCCGCGGTCGGCGATTCCCGTGGCGCTGGCGGTCCGGCAGATCCTCATTGAGGTGGCGTCGGCGCGCCAGGCGGGCGAGGGGCAGCAGACGAAGATGGAGATGGTCTACCAGTACCTGACCGGCTCGCGGTTCCGCCAACGCGTCGAGGCCATCGTCGAAGCCTTCACCACGATGCAGGCGGACCTGGAGAAGGAGCGCAAGGCAATGATGAAGCAGTGGGAGAAGCGCCGCGCACAGCTCGAGCGCGTGATGGAGTCCACCTGCGGGATGTACGGCGACCTTCAAGGGATCGCGGGCCGGAGCCTTCAGGAAATCGAGGGGCTCGATCTCGAGCTTCTCGAGGAAGAAGAGATCGCAGCACGACCTCGACTGCAGTGAGCACGCCAGGTACTGCCCTGTGGCAGCGCGCGATCCATCAAATGAGCCGGTCAGGCGTGGATGGCCGCCCGTTTAAGGCTGGACGGTCATCTCATACCAGACGTAGAAGGATTCGGTGTTTGAGATTCCGCCGCCCTCCAGGAACTTCGGCATTTTCTTGAACCGCGCGTGGCCGTCGCTGTAGCCGACGTTGAGCCCACCCCGGTGATCGGTGCGCCCGCCGCCGGCGACGAAATCCATCACGACCGGCTGGACCCGCCGCGGCATCATCTTGACCACGTCGACGACGCTGCCACCGGGTCCCGACACCATGGGAATCCCCGCCTTGTTTGCCTTTTCCTTGAGGACATCCAGCCAACGGGAGTCGAGTTTATCGACATCACGCGGGTAAACGTCCAGGTCCAGTCGCGGCGACCCTACGCGTTTGCCCATCGGCAGGGCGTAGTTGTACCCACCGGAGGTGAAGGTGTAGTCAGTGTCGAGCAGACGGCTGGGCGGGAATCCGCTTCGCCCGTCCTTGTACTGGTCGATGGTGCTGGGGCAGTAAATCATGTCCCAGTTCTTGCCCAGGTGCTTTCCGATGAGAAGGGCGAGGTTCACGAGGACCTTCTGTGTCCCGCCGTAGCCGTACGCTTCACGCCGGCTCTCGGACACGTCATAGGAGAACCAGCCCCGCCACGGCATGTACCCCTTGTAGTCGGCGGCGTACGAACTCATGCCCAGGAGTTGCTGGTGGAAGTTGGACGTGCACAGAACGCGCTTGGACTGGTCGCGCGCGCGAATCAGGGAGGGGATCAGGATGGAGACCAGCAGCGCGATGATCGCGACGACGACCAGGACCTCGATGAGCGTGAACGCCCCGGTCCTCCGATTCCTCAAGCGTGTCGACCTGCAAGGCGACATGGATTGTCCTCCCTTCGGAGTTGGCGAGGGCAGCTTTCCCTTGTGTGCCCGATAACGCGCAACCCTTCTGCAAAGACGCCGGGCGTCCGCACCCCCACGATCGTGCCCGCACGTCAGGGCACGTACACCATCACCGGGAGGATCGCACCCGGTGCGGCGACTGGTCGCTCATGGGCAATATCGGCTGCTGAAGGTGCGAATCGTACCCACCACGACCGAACGACAGGAAATGCTCGTCCTCCCACTTGACGATATCGGATCCCGACAGTCGTTGTCAACAAAATTTCGCGTAAAACTGTTGACGCCGAGCGGCCCCCCCCGGGGGGCGGAGCAATCCCCGGGCAGTGGCAGGGGGCCGGTACCTGCACGTCGCCTAGAGATCCTCGGCGGCTGCGGGGGCGGCGGGGAGGCTGAAGCCCTTTCTGTCGCAGAGTGCGTCCAGGATCTCCTGGAACCGGTCGATGTGGTAGCTGTCCAGCCGCTGCCGCCGGCTGCGGCCGTCGCGGGAGTATTCGAGGTCGACCCAGCCTTTGGAGTTGTAATCCTCGGTGCGAAGGGCCGTCATCTCGTCGTAGCGGATGCGGTTGCCGCGGAACACGAGTCCCTCGTCATCCAGTGACACCTTCAGTGTCAGCACCCGGATGAAGTTGATGAGCACGAAAACGGTCACGACCGCCAGGACGGCGGCGATGACCTTCTGCACCAGGATATCGCTTTCGCTGGGTTCCGAGTTCTTGCGCACGGTGGGTTCGCCGAGAATCCGTCCGGTTTCCGAAACCTCAACCGACGCGTAGGCGGCCGGGCCGACAAACCACAGCCTCGGCTCCTGCACGGAGGTGGGTTCGCCGAGTTCATCGCGAACCAGGCTTTCCGGAGCACCCGGTTGAAGGCGTTCCAGGCGTTCGCGCCGTACGCGGAAGTTTGCATTCGCCGGTGGCTCACCCTTGACCTCGTCGGCCGCGACTCCGGCGATCTTGCCGTTCGCCACGCGCACCGTGACGGCCAGATCGGGTCCGAGATAGCGCAGCTCGCGCGTCTGTTCGAGGACCGGGGGGCCGAGGAGTTTTTCGAGCTCCGGGCGGTCGAGAGTCCTGCTTTGGCGGGCGAGTTCCGCAAGGTTCGCGCTGTTCACGCGGGGATCCGCCTGCAGGGACGCCGGCTGCTGCGGCAGAGCTTGGCGTGCCCATTCGAGGTTTTTGCCGGGATAGCCGATGAAACCGTCATAGGCGAACCAGAGGGTGAAAGCGGTGCACATCACGAGGAAAATCAGGACGCGCGTCCGTCGTTCGCCCGTGGTTCCGGATTCGAGTTGCATAAGCCTTCCATTCTGCCGGGTCGAGCAATGCCGAGCGGGCATATGATTCCAGTTCATCGCCGCGAATGCAAGCGCGCGGGAACGAACAGAAGCATTCAGCAGCATTCGGGCATCTTCCCCCGGCATCCGCTGAATACTTCACCTTGTATCACGATGGAAATGGAATAAGATGGTCGTGGCGACGCATGACACGGCGCCGGGTGAAAACAAGGGAGGTTCAGGATGAAATCTGCCCTCGGGGCTCACTGCGACGACTTCCACACCAGCACCCGCCTGTTCTTCAAGCTCGAGCTGTCCCTGGAACGCGAATCAACGCTCCATTTTTTCGACCGCATTCGCCGCGAGTATCCGGCTCTCAAGCGCCTCCGGCGCCGGGAAGGCAACACGCTTGTTCTCGAAGAGAGCGACTCGGATTCCCGCGGCGAAGCTCAGCGGTGGGTTCGTCTGGAGCCCTCCGCGATGCGGTTCGGCCACTTCGCTCCGGCGAGCGGGGATGAATGCCGGGAGTTCGCCGGGTTCCTCCTGGAACAGGCTCCGTACCACCTGACGCTGACCGAGCTCGACGTGGACTACCTCGAGGTTTTCTTCGGGTTCGACATGGAGTACAGCGGGAATCACGACCAGCTCGTGGCGGACACGTTGTTCCGCGACCACCCGCTGGCCTCATTCATCATGGCCGACGATTGTGCTCACACGATCGACTGCCAGCCGTATTTCGGGATCGCCCTGACGCCCAAGTGCGACGTGCAGGCCCATCTCGAGATCAAGAGCCGCACCAGTTCCTACGAGGTCCGAACCGGCCAGTACGACTCGCAGCTCCTCTCGGTGAACCTCTGTGTCCGCCGGTACTGGGGTTTCGAGGAGCAGAACGACCTCGTCAAGGCCTACGAGCACCTTTTCGAGACCGGCGTCGAACTGGCGACCTCGCGAATCGTGCCGCTCGTGGTCAACCCGCTGGCGCTGGCGATTGCCCGCCGACCCTGATCGGCGCTCTCCCCCCAGAGCAGGTCCTCCCGGCGGTGCCCCCTCGCCGCGTTGACCGTACCTGCACGGCTTTCTAGAATCGCCGCACTGGAGCGGCTTTGCCGCCCGCGCCGCAGCCACGAAGCGGCAACATACGGTTGGCCGGTTCGAACTCCGGTGATCCATGGTGATGGCCGAGAATGAAGCTGCCGCGATTCTTCACCCGCAATTACCCCAACCCTGACGACGTGCGTATGACCCTGGGGGAACACCTCGAGGAGCTGCGCTCACGCCTCATCCGGATCATCGTGGCGATCTTCATCGCGATGGTGGTCGCCTTCATCTTCATCGACAAGATCCTCGGGTTCCTCGTCTGGCAGGTCTACGCGATCCTTCGGATCCAGGGCTACGAGCCTGCGATGACCTACCTGAACCCGACGGAGCCGTTCGTCCTGGACCTGAAGGTCTCGATGATCGTCGGCGCGATCATCGCCGCTCCATATTGCCTGGCCCAGCTCTGGGCGTTTGTTGCGGCCGGGCTCTACCCGCACGAGCGGAAATGGGTTCACCGCTTTGCGCCGGCCTCCGTCATTCTGTTCTTCGCCGGGGGTATCTTCTTCATTGTGGTGGTGTTCCCTGCGATGTTGGACTTCCTCATCTCGTACCGGCAGGGTGTGCCTGACTTGAACATGCCCGGCTGGCTGACTGGCGGGGGGCCGGAAGCGCTGCCGTCGCCTGGATCCTCGGCCTGGCCGACCACGCAGCCGTTCCCGTCGTTCGCGGAAGACCCGGCTGACGCCCCTCAGGGCAAACCATGGGTGAATCTGACGGAGCATGAGCTGCGGGTCCGTTTCGGGCAGAAGACCTACCGGTTGTCCCACTTCGAGGAGGTCGCCCAGAGGAACCGCCTGGTCCCGGAGCTGCGATACTCGGAGTTTATCGTGCTGGAACTCCAGATGGCGGCCGCATTTGGAATCGGCTTCCAGGTGCCGGTGGTGATCGCGTTCCTGGCTGTCGTCGGCATCTTCAGCGCCGCGGAAATGGCGTCCGTCCGCCGCTACGTTTACTTCGTGATGAGCATCGGGGCGGCCGTGATCACACCCAGCCCGGACGTGGTCAGTATGCTTCTGCTCCTGGTGCCGATGGTGGTGCTGTTTGAAGGGGGGCTCATTGTGGCCCGGTTTATCGAGCGGGATCGGCAGACAACCCCTCAAACGTGAGCGACAGGGGCGTTTCCCAAACCTGAGACAAACAGTGGCACCCCAGAAGACCCCATTTTTCGGTTGCATTTGCTCCGGCTTGGAGTATTCTTAAGACAAGTCTTGTATCGTCGGGCGGGTTGGGTACCGGACCGCGCCGGCGTATCACCTGCAACTGAGTCGCGCAAGTACCGTAGTCAGATCACGTTGGCTCGGCGCGCTTGTGGCGCGCATCAACTGCCCGGCCCCCCTCGGGCGCTCCCCGCTCAACTGCTCCGTTGCGGAGCGGCGGCTTGGGGAATGGATAGAGGAGAGTGGCACAATGGCGGCCTCATTCACTGCACGTCTTCGGGTGTTCCTTGCGATCTGTTCGTTGGCGGCTCTGGCTGGCCCCGCCTACGGGCAGGTCCTGACACAGGCCTGCTGCAATCCGCAGGGCGGCTGCGCCGACATGCCGGCCGCCGAGTGCATCGCTATCGGCGGATTTCCCGGCGGCCCCGGCTCGAGCTGCAGGGATGACGTCTGCAAGGAACGTCCGTGCTGCCTGCCGACTGGCGGCTGCGCGACTGTCTCGCCGCAGTACTGCGAGCAGGTGCTGCAGGGGACGGCTCAACCGCTGGGGTCAAGCTGCAACCAGATCGACTGCCCCAAGCCGGACCAGTGTGGCCCGACGGATGACCGCAAGAGCTGCCGCCCGGTGGACTGCCCGACACGGGGCGAAAAGTGCATTCCCCAACGGGTGCGGTTCAATCCCGCCACGGGTGAGGCACAGATCCTTGAGTGCGCCTGCGGGAACCCGGAGTTTTGTCACGTGGAACTGGTGCCTGGTGCGCTGCCGCAATGCGTGGGGATCTGCCCGACCGGACAGGTCTGTCACCAGGTCCGGGTGCAGCGGCCCGACGGATGGATCGAGTACGGCTGCCGGTGTGAAGATATACCGAAGGAGTGTCAGCCAACTGCTGACCGCAAGGAGTGCCAACCGACCGAGTGTCCGGATCCGAACCAGAAGTGCATGCCCCGGTGCGTGAATTTCAACCCCCAGACGGGTGAAACGCGCGTTATCGCCTGCGACTGTCGCAACCCGGAGGAATGCCACGTTCAGAGCGGGACGGGAGCTCTGCCGTTCTGCGAAGGCAATTGCCCGCCTGGCTATACCTGCGTGCGACGCTGGGTGACTCAGCCAGACGGTTCGATCAACATGTGTTGCGACTGCCAGCCTGACCCGCCGCAGGAGTGCCGGCCTACTGCCGACGGGACAGCCTGCGAGGATGTCTGCCCACCGGGAACAGCCGGCAAGTGTGTGCCCTCCGCCGTGCGAATCGATGCGGACGGCAACATCCGGGTGCTCAAGTGCGAATGCAGGAATCCGGAGCTGTGCCACGTCGAGGTTGTTGCTGGTACGTACCCGTTCTGCCAGGGGGCCTGCCCGCCCGGCCAGACGTGTGAGCAGCGGGTGGTGACATACCCAGATGGGAGCGTGGGAATTGAGTGCAACTGCCGCCCGTGCGACAGCGATCCCGACTGCGACGACGGCAATCCGTGCACGATCGACAAGTGCGATCCGCAGACGGGACAGTGCATCCACACGCCGGTGAACTGTGACGACGGCGACCCCTGCACGGTGGACAGCTGCGCACCGTCCGCGACCGGGGTGGGGTACGTCTGTATCCACACGCCGGTGAACTGCGACGACGGTGATCCGTGCACCATCGACTCGTGCGTGGCGACATCGACCGGTGGGTCGGTGTGTGTGCATATCCCGGTCAACTGCGATGACAATGATCCGTGTACGAAGGATTTCTGCGATCCGGCAACCGGCTGCGTGCACGTTCCCATCGAGAATTGCTGCGGACCAGTGGAGGACGGCACTCGGTGCCGACCGGTTCAGTGCCCGACGCCGACTGACGAATGCCGGCCGGCCAAGGCCATTTTCAACCCGTTCACCGGGCAGATCCGGATTCTCGACTGCGACTGCCGCAACAAGGAGCGGTGCCACCTCGAGCCGCCACCCCAGCCCGGCGCGCTGCCGCAGTGCGTGGGAGCCTGCCCGCAGGGGCAGACGTGCGACCAGGTCCTGGTGACCCGGCCCGACGGCCTGATCGAGATCTCCTGCGACTGCAAACCCTGCCGCACGGATGCGGACTGCGACGATGGTGATCCGTGCACGATCGACCGGTGCAATCCGCTGACCGGCGGATGCGTGCATATCCCGGTCAACTGCGATGACGGCAACAAGTGCACGATCGATTTCTGCGATCCGGCGGCGGGGGGATGCGTGCATGTGCCGATCAACTGCGACGACGGTAATGCATGCACCGAGGACAAGTGCGACCCGGCGACGGGGCAGTGCATCCACACGCCCGTGAACTGCGACGATGGCAACGCCTGCACGCTGGACAAGTGCGTGCCGGATCCGGGGGCGCCGAACGGTTACGTGTGCCAGCACATCAACATCTGCCAGGCGTGCTGCCTGCCGAACGGCTCGTGCGTGGATGTCCCGCCGAGCCAGTGCCATGGCACGCCACAGGGACCTGGTACTACGTGCGCGACAACGGTTTGCGGACGACCGACCTATCCCAAGTTCTCACAGCCTCCGCAGCCTCCGCCGACCGTGCAGCCGTGGAGCCGCGAGGATATTCCATCGAATCTCGACTTGACAGACATGAGCCCGAACGTCGTCGTGGCGGATGATTTCCAGTCGGACGGCCGACCGATCGTGACGGTGCGATGGTGGGGCTCGTACATCAATCCGGAGTACCGACCGGTCCAGTACGGCGGTGCCGGCCTGCCTCCGTTCATGATTGACGGCTGGCTAATCAGTTTCCATTTGCCGCTGAAGGTGGTTCCGAATCAGCCGCCGGCCTGCAATGTGCTGGGGCTCTACTTCGCTCCGGCCGACAAGGTGCAGATCCTGCCGGCGCCGATGCCGTTCTGCGATGGCCATTCGGTGTTCGAATACGTGGTGAATATCGCGGATTGCTGTCTGCTGGTCGCGAATCCCGATCCGCGGAGTAATGCGGTCCCGGCCCAGCCGGAGGCGTTCCGCGAGCAGCGCTGCTTCTGGTATGACCTGGATATCCAGGCGGTCGTGGGCCGGAAATGGACGAAGCCGACGGCGGGAGGACCCTGCACGGTTCAGGGGACAAATAACAACGCGAATGGCCCGTTCTGGGGCTGGCACATGACGAATTACGAGCGAGGCAAACGACGGGCCATCCGCTCAACCGTCACGCTGACGTCCGCCACTCAGGTCTGCTACGGCCCGTGGGCGTACTTCCCGCCACTGTGTCCGCCGCCCCAGCCGATCAAGAAGTACATGAACATGGCGTTTGAGCTGCGGACGAGCAATCCCGAAGCCCCGCCACCGTGCCCGAAAGTGATTGACTGGCACATTTTCTACAATAACTCTGCGTGGGGTATGGCACCGGCACCGGATAAGTACCCTGCGCTGCCGGGCTACACTGCGGATTTCGGTAGTGTGAGCAGCCACAGCAGGGGGATCAACGGGGTTTACGTCGATGTTGAGAATCTTCCCGGGCTGCCGACTGCAGCATCGTTCGGTTTCCGAATGGGTAACGCGGCGGACGTCACAACATGGGGACCGGCTCCGGGGCCCAGTTCCATCTCGGTGCTCCCAGGCGGTGGCGTTGGAGGATCCAGTCGGATTGCGCTGTCCTGGCCGGACAAGGCAATACCCAACAAGAACTGGCTCGAAGTGACAGTGTTGCCGACGGCAGACACAGGCCTGTCGGCGGAGGAGACCGCCTACTTTGGCGGCTTGATCGGAGAGACCGGCGATGTCTTTACACCGCCACTGCGATTCCTCGTAACGTCTACTGACTACAACAACTGCTACAACAATCGAAGTCCTACGCCGCTGCCGAATCGGCCGATCACGGACCTGTTTGACTTCGACCGAAACAAGAACGTGAATTCAACTGACTACAACAATTTCTGCTTCAACGTGAGGTCACTCGGGCCAACTGACGGTCTCCTGGTGATCACACCATAGTTAGTAACAAGTATGCATGAAAGAAGTCTCATGCGGAGCCCGGGGCCACGCGTCTCCGGGCTCCGCTGCACATTGAAGAGGGGCAAGGACCGCGGCGGGAACTGCCTACGTAACGGTGCACCATACACTCGGCTCGCAGATTCAGTTTTTGGAGACTGTAGCATCAGTACAGAGTAGATACCCTGTCCTTTGGACCCTGTCCTT
>CAZJTF010000170.1:0-14552 GCA_964548565.1 uncultured Planctomycetales bacterium
GACCTTGGTGCCGGCCGGACCGCGTACCGAGAGCCTCGCCCAGCCGGAGAACGCCTGCCCCATGTCGTACACGGCGACGCCCGGCGCCGGCTGCGTCATCTTCACGGGCGTGATCGTCTGCACCACGCGGACCGGCGGCATTGCCTGCGGCGACAGACGACCCGGAGGGCCGTCGACGGGTATGACACGCTGCCACCCGGCCGATTGTTCCGTCGGCTGCGACCAGCCGGGGCGTTCGCGCCGGGCATCGTAGACCTCGCCCACGAACAGTGCGTCCGAGAGAATCGGCCCCGGCCCGGTTTCCCAGCGATCATCGCTGACAATCGTCTCGTGCGTGCCGTCCTCGTAGTCGATGCGCATCTGGAAAAGCAGCGCGGGGGCCGCCCGCCAGGGGCTCTTTTCGAAGTTCCAGATGCTGCGCGTGATGTGGTTGTACCAGCCGTTGCCGAGGATCACGCCGACCGCATTCTGGCCGTGTTTCAGCAGCGACGTCACGTCGTGGGTGACATACAGCACGCGGCGATCGTATCGTGTGAACGCCGGGTCCAGGACGTGATCGCCGACCTTGCCGCCGTTCAGGTAGAGCTCGTGGTAGCCGATCCCGGCGACGTACGCGCGGGCGCTGCGAATCGGGCGCTGCACATTGAATGTGCGGCGGAGATGCGGGGCGGGTCGCATCTCGCGGGGCTGATTGAGCTGACGCCACGGCAGATCGCCGAAAGTGGCCACCTCGCGGGCATTCTGCCAGACGCTGTCGTCGAGCGGACCCGTCCAGCCGGGTATCTCCTTGTCAGCCGCCTTCCAGGACTTGTCCGTAGCGAGTTCGATGTTGCCGGCCTCCGTCGCGACAACGATGCGACCAATCAGACCGGCGGATCCGCCGAGATTCCGCACGGCGATGACGATCGAGTTGGCACCGCCGTGCAGGTGGCCGCCGAGGTCAACGCGGAGGGCCTCGGGCCAGTTGCCTGTCGCGACATCCTTGCCGTTGACGTACAGCGTCAACGTGTCGTCGGCGGCCAGGATGCAGTGGGCACCCGTGATGCTGCTGTCGACCGGGAGCGTGAGCGTCCTGCGAAAGATCCGGAGGCCGGCGGGCGTGGTGACAAGGGGATCACCTTCGACGGTCCAGATCCAGCGTGTCTCTCTCAGGAACTCCGCCACGCCTGGCTGGACGGCCGGCGCCTCGGCGCCGATCCAGCGGCCCTTCCAATCGCCGGGGCGCAGCAGACCTGTTTCCCACCAGGCCGGCTCGCTCCAGCCGGAGTCGGAGCCGTCGGCGGTCCAGATGCGGACTTTCCACCAGACTCGCGCGCCGGAGTCGAGCGGCCTCCCCTGGTACACGACGTGCACCGACGCATCGGACTCCACGCGCCCGCTGTCCCAGACTTCGCCGCGATCGGCACTGAGATCCCCGGGCGTCCGCGCGACGAGCACGCGATAAGCCTTCTGCATGGTGCCACGCCGCGAGGACTCGAGTTCCCAACTGAGGCGTGGGGCGACGGATTCGATGCCCAGCGGGTTGTGGAGGTACTCGCATCGGAGATTTCGCACGCGCAGGTCTGCGGATTCCGCGGCTGCGGAGGTGGTGAGCGTAAACGCGATCGCCGGCAACACGAGATTGAACGCCATGGGGTGAGTCCTCTCTGCGCAGAGAATGTCTTGCGCGCGCACCATCATCGCATGGAGCGATGCCCGGCGACAGCGGGATTACCGTGCGGCATTGAGCGGCGCGGAGAACTCGCGAGGATTGTCGACGATCTCGATCAAGGTCACCGAGTTGGCGCTCAGGGTCCGCTGGAGCTTGAGCGCGCGCCCCCCGACCGGGCCCGAGGCTACGACCTTGAGTTCGGCATCGGCCATGTTGTTCCACGCGTTGGCGTGGGTTGCGTCGACAATCCACTCGCGCCAGCGGGCGGACGCGAGTGAAGCTGGGAGCTTGTCGATGGCCAGGGTGACCTGGCGGCGCAGGCCGTAGCGGTACTGGAAGTTCACGAGGGCGACTGCCAGGCGTCCGCCGTCGATGTCGAGCGCGGCCACGCCGGCCACTTCGCCATCGCCTCCCTCGAGGGGGACCCACCGGCCGCGCAGGCTGTTGAACATCCGCAGCACGTTGTACGTGGCCTTGGGGACGTTGTCTTTCATCAGAATGCTGAAATCGCCGCGGAAGTTCGTGTCGCCCTGTTTGACGTAGAACGCGCAGGGCTTGTCGATCCGGTGCGGGATGATCGCCCGGACGAGGCCGTCGGCACACCAGGCGGCGCCGATCTCGTGGTCGTGCGGGCGGTCGGCCCACCACGCCTGGTTCCATTCGGTGATCATCAGCTGCGGATTCGATCCGGCAAGCGACGGCACCTTGCGGAGGTAGTCGCGGAATGTGTCGGCCTGGCGGGCAATGACCGAAGACTCCTGGAAGTACTCGTGCCAGCTGAGGAAATCGAGCGGCAGGCGCTGGTCGGCGCACCAGTACATCAGACCGAGGGCAAAGCCGCGCCCGTTCGCGCAGTGTCCGCAGTCGGACTGCTCCATCGGGCCGCTGGCGAGCGCGGGGCCGCCGATCATCGCCCGCGCGTCGGCGCGTCGGACGCCTTTGGCGGTGGCCTCGTAGAGGCGGCAATATGCTTCGAAACGGCGAACGACCTCGGCATCCTTCGGAGGCTGGCCAAGCGCCCGTTCGTAGATCTTCTTGAAAGGCTCGGCGCCGGTGTCCTGCGGCCCGGGCTTGAGCCAGCCGGTGTTCACCTCGTTCCAGACCTCCCAGTACGGCACGCGCACGCCACGCTGGATGCAGCGTTTGGCGGCCTGGTAGCAGAGTTCCTCCCAGATGGCGTAATCCTTCGGGGCACTCTGGCGTTCGTGATTCTCGACGGCATCGAGGACCTGCGGCATGTACGAGGCGGCGAAGATCGGCTCCGCGCCCATTTTGCCGGCGATGAAGTCCGCCCGGCGATCGAGATCGGTCCAGTCGTACGTGTACTGCCCCTGAGCGTCCTTCTTCAGCGCGTTCGTGAGGATGTTATCCATTCGGAACCAGTGAAAGCCTCCTTCCTTGAGCTTGGCCGCTGTTGCATCGTCATAGTCGGAGAGGCCACCGCCCTGGCTCAGCCCGGCGAGGCCGTGGGGGACTTCGCCCTCCGGTTTGTCCGCGCTGACGCGCAGCCCGAGCCGCTGCGTCGCTCGCTTCGGCTCCACGAGCACGAGGTTCGCCTCACCGAACCGATCGCCGCCCTGGACCTTGCCGTACACGAGAGCGGCCACCCGAACATTGCGGCCGGGGACCGCTTTTTCCGCGAGGAGCACGAGCGCGGGATGGTCGTTGTCGTACCGGGATTGCAGGGTGCCCTCGACGTGGACCTCGCCGCCGTCGCCGCAGTTGAACTGGAGTGCGATCGGGCGTCCGCGCACCGGCTCATCCCCGATACGCTCCGGGATTTCAATGTCGCCGAAGAGCCAGTGGAACTTCTGGTCATCCGGCCAGGGATCGCCCGGCTTGATGTCCTTCGCGTCCTGGGGGATGGATTTCGGAAGCGGCTGGCGCTCATCGGATGGCGGAGCGACCTTCCATGCAGCCAGGGCGGGAGACGCACAGATGCAGGCGAGAAGAACTAGGCGCTTCATGTGTCACCTTTCTCAAAACAAGGGGGCGCATCATCGGCGATGAGGTGGACTCCGGCAAGCGCTGGTGTGCGATCCACAGGCGCGTCTGCGGTGGATCGGCGCGGAAGCCGGCGCGCCGACGCGTCGGCAAGTATCGGTCCGGGTTTTTTGCCCCAGAGGATGGGGTGGAGTTAAATCGCGTTAACGTGGGACTGCGTCAACGTTTTGGCGTGGACGATTTTGCAAACCCCTGCCAACAAGGCGTTTTCGCTTGCCGTGCGGAATCCGGCGCCGGTATAATCACCGCCGGGCGAGAATGTAGCTGATCGGTGTCGCAGAACGAACTGCGGCAGCCATGGGAGTTGTTCTCTCAACTCTCTTTCCGCTCTCATGGCGCAATTCGCAACAGTCATCGGATGCGCAACGAGAAGGGGGAGAAGGCATTCCGATTCATGAGTGACGAACCGAAGACGCGGGCCGGTGGGCGTTCCACAGGACCCCCTGTCAAGTTGTAAGAGGAGGTAAGAAATGAAAGCACTTTCAATCAGTCTGGTCATCCTCGCGGTGGCGGGGATTCCGGCGATGGCCGCCCCGGGGGACAGTTGGATCCTGCCGATCGACCACCGTGACGGCGGCGGTTGGACGGAAGTTCCGGGCATCGCGTACAGCGGCGGCAGCGGCTGGTCCGCTTCGGGCCAGGACGGCGTCCGGCGCGTCTACTGGGCGATGAACCAGGCGACCATTCCGACGACGACCGAGTTGTACTCGATCGAATTCTGGGATGGCACGACGTACGCCGATGCCTGGCAGCCGATCGAATCGCAGTTCAAGGGTGTGAACGGCGAGACCTTCCCGATTGAGCCGCTGATTCCGTGGGCGGGGCAGTTCGGCACGAACCACCAGTACATCGGCGCCGAGGCCTCGGAAGGCGCACCCGCCTGGCGAACGACAGGCCCCGGTCCGCAGGCGCCGGCAAATGCCTCGTTCAACGCCCCCGGGAACGGGACCTACATGTGGCTGACGAAAGACTCGTGGCTGTACGCCAAGTGGGACTTCCCCTGGTCCATCACGCGGACGTGGAGCGAACTGCGGGTGACGCAGATCACGCCGGAGCCGACCAGCGCCCTTCTGCTGCTGGCAGGCGGCGGGCTGCTGCTCCGTCGGCGCAGCAAGGCCTGATTTCAGGCGATCTGGATCTTTTGTCGGGGTTACCGGCAGAGCGGGCCCGCACAGAGCCCGCTCTGCCTCGCTTTCTACGCGTGCATCTTTGATCCTCGTTTGTTCGAGAGGAGTGCCCACATGCGACCTCTTTCCGCAATGGCGGTGATCGTATTGGCCACGGCCGGTATGTCGTCGGCCGAGGTTCTGTTCAGCGACAGTTTCGAAGCCCCGACAAACATGAGGAACTGGATCGGGTGGGACCCCGACAAGGGCGCCGCCTGCACCGGCTGCGGCCCCTTCAAGCTCTTCACCAGTGACAACCACGTCGTCAGCGGAACGCAGGCCGCCCGCCAGGAGCAGGCGCAGCCCTGGTGGTACGGCAGCATGTATGACTTCTACAACTACCTGCCCCAGGACAAGGTGCTGCGGCTGAGCGGCTGGCAATTCGAAGACTACAACAAGAAGGTGCCGTTCACGGTCGGGCAGCCCGGCTACCGCGACCACGACCAGGTGCAGGGGTGGCTCGGACTGCTGAACCAGGACGGGACGGAAGCGTTCCTGATCGGCGTGCACGCGCACTGGGCCAGCCCGGCGCCGGTGCTCGACTGGTGGGGACGCATTTCGTGGTACACCACCACGGACGGCTGGCACACGACCACCGTGCCGCGCCGGCAGGGATGGCGCAAGTATGAGATCGTCGTGCATCCGTACACGGGGCATCCCGGGGACGTGGAATTCTTCGTGGACGGAGCCAAGGTCGCAGACGGGCGGCGATCGCTCGGAGGGCCAGGCTGCGCGGGGATCCCGCTCGACCGCATCGGGATCGGTTCCAATCCGAACTGGGTCTTCGAGGACTACATCTCGAACAGCTACGAGTTCTTCTGGTACGACGACATCGAACTCAGGGCCGAGGCGGTGGCGCTGTGCCCCTCCCCGCGGTTCGACAGCGACGGCGATCACGACGTGGACATGAATGATTTCGGCGCATTCCAACTGTGCTGGACCGGCACCGCCACGCTCGACTGCGCATGCCGGTGCATGGACGCGAACGGTGACAACGCGATTAACCTGATCGACTTCGCGGCGTTCCAGGCGTGTGCCTCCCGCGACGGCGTCCCCGCTCCGGCGGGATGCGACGGGACAAGTGCGGCACCCTGAGACGACGTGCCGGGCGGAGCCTCGATTCGTATTCCGATAACCTCGCTCCGGAGAGTTGCGCGATTTAACGAACAAGCAGCCGTCCCGGCTTGCAGTTTGCGCCGGAAACTCTTGTAGGACAGCTGTTTGCACTGCTAATATTGAACGGACCCGCCGGTTGCGACCGATGCAATATCAGACGAGGAGCCGCGGCGTGTCGCAGGAGCACGGACATCTTCCCCCCCGTCACAGCCTCGCCCGGATCGTCGGGCTTGCGGGCGTGATCGCCACCATGTGGTGGGGCTCGCAGGCTCGCGGAGCTTTGCCGCTGATTGACACATTCGAGCCCGACGGGGTTCTGGGTTCTGTGTGGAAGCTCTGGCCAGAAGCGGACGAACGGCTGTTCACATCGTCCGCACACAACCACACGGCTCCGGGAACATACGCGGCCATGGCAGTCGAGGCGGATCCGTGGGGCTACGCTTCCTACGCGGATTTCGGCGCTACGACGGGAGACGTCCGCGCGGAGGTCTGGGTGTACGACCCGCTGGACGACTCGGGGCTCGACCCGGACCGCCCGATCTCGTGCATGCTGGCCCTGATGGGCGGGACGCCCGGCGTGGACACGTTCGACTACACGGAGTACCTCCAGCTTGGCGTGATCGCGTGGTACACGAGCGGACTCAGCCGCACGTACGCCATCCGGACGAAGCACCGCGATGACGCGAACGGCGGATTCGTCGACACGGGCATTCCGCGGAAAACGGGCTGGACGAAACTGACGATCGCTGCCGGCTCACTGGCGTCCGGCGGGCAGGTGCGGTTCTACATTGACGACCAGCCCGTCGGGTGGTCGTTCCGCAGCGCCGCGCCCCTGCAGTTCGTTCGGCTGGGCGTGAATTTCAAGAGCTACGACTTCTTCTGGTACGACGACGTGAGCGTCACGGCGAATCCGCCCGTCAATGACGTGCGGTTTGATGCGGACGGCGACGCGGACGTCGATATGGACGACTTCGCCGTGCTGCAGGCATGCGTCGGGCGGCCTTCCGGCCAGACGCCAGGCTGCGTGCGAATGGACGCCGATGACAACGGGAAGATTAACCTCATCGATGTGACGGCGTTCGTGGCGTGCGGGTCAGGGGCCGGCGTTGCCGCCGATCCGGCGTGCGACGGTCCGTCCCCGCCGTAGCGGGCGCAATCCGCGGAAGTCGACACCCGGGTGTCATATCCAGCCCGGGCCGTGAGTGACAGAAAGGTGAAGCGGTTCATGCGTGCAGAGATCTCCCCGCGCCGAATCCTCCGCCGGTCACTGATCGTGGCCGCGGTTCTGGCGTGCGCGGGCTCCACCGCAGCGCAAGGACCGCCGCTCCCGTTCTACGAGGGATTCGAGCCGGTCGGCGGTACACCCTGGAACTGCAGTGCGCAGGACCGCGGCGGCTGGAACTGGATGCTGAACTGGCAGAGCTGCGACCATTCGACCGCGGGGTCCGAGTGCCCCTCCGACGTGGTGCTGCCGATCTGCTCCAATCCGAATACGCATTCCCGGTGCTGGGGGCCGTTCAAGTTCGAATCCTATCCTGACATCTGCGACGGCGGCGTCGTGTATGCCGGCTACCGCTCGGGACGCCAGCCGATCGCCGACCCGTACTGGCACTCGATCTTCCACGAGTTCGAACCGCCGACGGGCGTGGGCACACTGCGGGCCTCGGCGATGCAGTACGACCCCGCCACGGTGGTCTGCACGTGCGAGTGCAACTGTGACGTCGACGGGCCAAAGTTCGGCTACCCAAACGGGCGACCAAACTACCAGGCCCAGGGCTGGCTGTGCCTGCAGAACGAGGACCGGAGCGAGGCCTTCGCGCTGGGTGTGAATTCCTACTCCAGTTGGGTGTACCTCTCGTGGTATACGAAGCTCGACGGGTGGAATCGAACAACGGTTCCCCGCACAAACGGCTGGCGGAAGCTGGATATTGTGGTGCAGCCCTATTCGGGCAGCGCGGGAGACGTGCAATTCCGGGTGAATGAGGCGATTGTCGGCCTCGGACGCCGATCGGCCACGGGTCCGTTGCCCATCGCAGTCGATCGGGTGCGGCTCGGCGGCGATCCGGCCATGATTACGGAAAACCACCTCACCAACACCTTCGAGCAGTTCAACTATGATGAAGTAGCGGTTACATTCACGCTGGCGACCTGCGACCCGCCCCGTTTCGATTCCGACGGTGACCAGGACGTTGACGCGGACGATTTCGGGATCCTGCAGCGCTGCTGGACCGGCGCGGGGGATCCCGGAGGCACTTTTCGGCAGGCCGACTGCCACTGCATGGACCGGAACGGCGACAGCGCGATCGACGAAGCCGACCTCGGCGCCTTCCTGTCGTGCGTCTCAGGACCGGCGGTGCCTGCGGATCCATCGTGCGGCGCGTAATCTGGCCGCGGGAGTCTGACATGCAAGCTTTCCAATCCATCTGTCACACGCCATCTCACGGGCAGCGCGTCCGGCGGTACGGAGCCTTCACGCTGATCGAAGTACTTGTCGTTGTGGCGATCATCGCGGTTCTCATCGCGATCCTGCTGCCGGCGCTGAGGCGCGCGCGGGATGAGGCCCGGGCAACGACGTGCGCAAGCAACATGCGGCAGGCGGTAAACGGTGCCATCCTGCACCTGACGGAAACGCAGATGCGCAAGGAGCGGTGGAGCACGAACTTCGGCTGGGCCACCCAGTCGCTCAAGTCGAACAAGGGGCAGACGGGCCTGTTTACGTGCCCGTCGGATCCGGCTCCGCGTCCCGTCCCGGCAGTGCTCGCGCGTCTTGAATCCGGCGGCTACCGCGGAACGACGTCGGGTGATGCGATCTTCAACCGCGTCATGCGGGGCGACAAGAATCTGTGGCGGACGGACATCCAGGACCAGGTGGACGCGGACGTCTTCGGCGGCGATGCCTATAGCGACAATGAGGGATCCGACCTGCTCGTCGAGTACAACCCGGGCGCGGCCGGGCAGCAGTTCACAGACGCGCGGGTCGTCGACAAGCAGGCGGGATTTCGGTTTGACGTGTATTCCTACAAAGGCCAGACGATCTGGCCCGATGCGAAGGTGGGATCCGGCCCGACAAGCGTGCCGCTGCTGTGGATGAGTTATGGCGCGAACGCGAGCGCGGGGCTCCGCAACGTCAAGGGAAGCCCGGTGCTGATCGTGGAGGCCGGCAAGCTCGGCCTCTTCCCGGAGCAACTGGGTGGATTCAAGGCCGATAACCTGCCATGGGCGATGCGATTCCGGCACGGGGACCGAGCGACCAAGCCGCTGACCGGCTGCGACTACACCATCAGCCCGAGTTATCCCGACCCGATGCGACGACTGCCGAAGGACCGGTATGACCTCACCTATGAACCACGTGACAAGATGAACGCCGCCTACCTGGACGGGCACGTCGAGCGGCTCGGCTACTGGCAGATGATGGACCTGTCAGAGACGCCGATGCCCCGGCCCGTGCACCGCGTGTGGTTCGGCAGCCGCCGGGAGGCCGGTCACTACTCGTTCTGATCGCGGCCGCCGCGGACAAACACCCCCCGCCGTTCAGGATTTCGTCGGGAACGTCCGGCCGCTCATCCACTATCATGGAGGAGGGGGAGCCTTCCCCCGAGGAAGGGAGACATCACGCCATGCGACGTGCGAGTCCGGTGATCGGCCTGGGTCTGTTGTTGCTCGCGGCAAGCACCGCGAGTGCGGCCGAGGTCGCGCCGGGCGTGACGTATACGGAGTACTGGGTCCCGGTCTCGAGCGGCTCGACGAAGGTGTACGTCGTGGCGGCAGATCGGTTCCGCTCGGAGTACATGCTGGAGGTCGGCTACGCCCAGAAGAAACGGAATTACACCGGGCGAGAGGCGACGAGCACGATCGCCGCGCGGTACGACACCGGCGCCTCACACGACGTGCTGGCGGCCGTCAACGGCTCATACTTCGACGGGGCAACCCTCCCCCGGATGATCGGCATCGGCCAGAGCGCAGGGGAGATGCTCGACGTGCCGAGCTTCGGCTCGACTTACCAATACCAGACGTTCATGCTCGGCGCGACGCGGCTGCCGGTGATCCGGAACAACTTCGGCGGTGCGAGCGGCACGGTCACGTTCGCCGACGGGTTTACGCTCCCCATCGGGCAGTACAACTTTTTCTCCGGAGGACCGCTGGTTCCGGTAAACGCGCTGACCGTCTTTACGCCCCAGTTCGATTCCGTCACGCCGACGTTCAACGCGGTGATGCCGAGCCTCAACGTCGAGGTGGTGCTCAGCAACGTCTCGTACCCGATGCGGAGCGAAAAGGAGATCTCCGGCACCGTCACCGCGATCAAGGCACCGACGACGGGTGGAACGGCGATTCCGGCGGGCGGGCTCGTGCTGTGCACATACGGTTCGACGAAGAATCAGGTGGTCGCGCACACGAAGGTCGGAGACAAGATGAAAGTGCGGGTCGCGACCGACTCGCCGGAGTACAACACGAGCGACATGGCGATCACGGGAATCGGTTGGATCATTCACAACGGCTCGCTGTATACCGCGAACTGGTCCACGCTCGACTCGGGGGCGGCCTACGCCAGCCGGAATCCGCGAACAGTACTCGCGTGGAACAACACGCACTGGTTCATGGTGGTCTGCGACGGGCGCGGCGCAGGCGGCAGCGCGGGCTTCACGTTCACGGAGATGGGGGACTTTCTGATCGGCACGCTGGGGGCACTCGAGGCCGTCAACATGGACGGCGGCGGATCATCGACGATGGTGCTGGACGGCACGGTGAAGAACGTCCCCTCCGACGGGGGGCAGCGGCTGGTCGCCGACGCGGTGCTGCTCGTCAAACGCAAAAAAACGGCGTCGTTTCCGTTCTCCGACGCGTTCGCTGCCACGGGGCGCGCGGCGGGGTGGGATGACAAGTTCTACTACTGCGACGTGGCGCCATTCGAGCCGGCTTCCCCGGGAGGCGACGGGACGGTCCTGAAGATCGCGACGCCCGCGGCGGGCGTGAACACTGTCCGCAGGGGCGATTTCTCCGACAGCAACTACTCTGTGCAGGCGGACGTGTACTGCGAATACCGGGTGCCCGTCGCGGCTGACGGATTCGAGCGGTACGGCATCTTCTGCCGCGATTCCGGGTCGGCGGCCTTCACCCTTTCCACGTATGGCGGCGGCAACTGCTACGCGATGACGTACGACACGGACACCGGGCGGATCCGGGGCGGCAAGTACGTGAACGGCGCGTTTACGGACTTTCTCGATGCAACGGCGCCGACGATCACGACGTCCGGGTGGCACCGCTTCCGGATTGATGCCTCGGGCAGCAGCATCCAGTACGTGCTCGATGACGTTCCGCTCGCGGTGGTGTCAGACGGCTCGTTCGACCGCGGCTATTACGGAATCGCGTACAGGGCGACGTTTGCCACCGCTTCCTATATCCATGGCGCACGGGTGGATAACTTCATCGCTTCCGCCGGCCCGCGCCCGCAGCCGGGGGATTTTGACCTGGACGGTGACGTCGACCAGGAAGATTTCGGCCGCTTCCAGGCCTGCTACTCCGGGTTCGATCCTGCAGCACCAGGGTGCGAAGCGGCACGGATGGATCCGGACCTCGATGTGGACGCGGAGGATTTCACCCTGTTCTTCGGCTGCATGACACCGCCGGGCGGCGATGCCAGCGTGACCTGCGCGGATTGAGCCTCCGTGGGTCGTTCACGATCGACTCCAACACTGCCAAAGCGATCCTACGGCGTGCGGACCACGGCGATATCGGCATCGCCGCCGGGACAGGTGCTTCCCCGGCGAACGTATGGGGGCAGGTAGATGTTGTCGAAGACGCTCGTCTCGTGCTCCCGAAGTTCGACCATCTTGCGGACGGCCATTTCGCCGGTTGCGTACCAGGAGGCGTCCACCGACGTGATCGCGGGGCAACCGGGCGCGCGCCAGAGGGATGCGTCGCACCCGACGAGCGAGGCCTCCTCAGGCACCTTCAACCCCGCGGCCTGACAGGCGAGCAGCGACCCGACGCCCGCAACCGACGAGGCGGCGTAAACGCCGTCTGGGCGGATGGCCTGCAGGCGCGGTGCGAGCCATTCGAGAATCGCGTCCTCGGCGATCCGCGCCGGCAGCACCAGCAATTCAACAGACGCCCCCGCTTCCGCCGCGACCTGGCGAAGCCCCTGTTCGCGCAGGCGAACTGCTTCGTAGACAGGATCCTGTCGCACCAGCACGAGCCGGCGCCTTCCGGCGGCCAGCAACAGCCGACCCGCGGTCGCGCCCGCAGCCACGTTATCGATATCGATTCCATTGGAGGGGCACGTGGTCGGATTCTCGGGAAAAACGATGACCACCGGCAGGCCGTGCTCGATCTGCCGGCGCATGGGCTCCTCGAGGACGCTTAACGGCGTCCGCAGGATCGCCCCGAAGACGCCGCCGTCGAGCACGCCGCGGACGCGCTGCAGGGCGCCCTCGATCTCCGGCGAATCCTGCGTGGCGAGCACGGGGTAAAGATCGAGCCGGCGCGAGGCTTCCAGTGCACCGGCGAGAAACTGTCCTTCGAACGCCTGGTGATGCCACGAGATGGCGTCGGCGCTGCCCGGCCCCCGGAGAATCAGGCCGAAGAACGAGGGGTGTCGCCCGCGAAGGCTCATGGCGGTCAGGTTGGCGCGGTAACCGAGTTGTTCGGCGATCGACCGCACGCGTTCGACGGTATCGGGCTTGAAACGGGCGACGATTTCGGGGCGGTTGGTGAGGATAAGGGAGACGGTCGCCCGCGAAACGCCGGCCTGGCGTGCGATGGCCTGGATCGTGGGGCGCGCCCGCTGGGCTCGGTCACTGCTGGCCATTCGGGTGGTTTCCGTTGAGCTAACGTGTCCCGCCGCCGGGAGTTTTTCTGTGCGGGCACATCTTACGGGGGGCCGTGCGGGGGGTAAACGGGGTCAGCGGCCTGGCTGGGGACGATCAGCGCCAAACGCACGGGCGTTCCGGGTTCCAAAGTTTCACCGAATGTCTAATCGCATCACCGGGCGAACGCGGTATACTCGCACCGACTCGGGAGATGCCGGCCCGCATCTCGCAGGAGCGGCCATGAAGTCTTCGACCTCCATCACGCTCGTCCTGATCGGCTCGGCGGCCATCCTCCTGGCCTGCGAAGGCTGCAGCGACCGCCCGCAGCAGCAGACCGGCCAGGCGACGACCCAGCCCGCGCACCGAGGCCACGGCTGGTTCTGGTGGGGCGGCGCGTCGCGCGCGGCGTCGAGGAGCGGGATTGCCGGCAGGTCGTCCCGCGGGGGCTTCGGCAGGTCGGGATTTGGCGTGGGGAGCTGACGGATGCAGCGCGTACTCAGCAGCCCACGTCCGGACTGGGTGAAGACCGTCGAATCGCAGGGGCTGCACTTCCACACGCTGGATGACGAGCCGTACTGGGATGAGAGCGTGTCCTACCGGTTCAGCGCGGGGGAGATCGACGCGATCGAGAAGGCCACGTACGCGCTCAACGACATGACACTCGCGGCCGTCGACGACGTGATCGAAAGCAACCTCTTCGAAGAGTTTCAGGTGCCGCCCTCACACGCGGACTGGATCCGCCGGAGCTGGGACCGGGACGAGCTGACGATCTACGGGCGGTTTGACTTGGCGTACGACGGCATCCATCCGCCCAGGCTGCTCGAATACAACGCCGACACCCCGACCTCGCTCCTCGAGGCGGCGGTGATCCAGTGGCACTGGTTTCGCGACCTCCATCCGCAGTGCGACCAGTTCAACAGCATTCACGAACGGCTGATCGAGGCGTGGCAGCTGCTGGCGGCCGAAACGGATGACGTGGTGCACTTCGCATGCATGCGCAGCAATCTCGAAGACTTCATGACCGTCAGCTACCTGCGGGACACCGCCATGCAGGCCGGACTGCGGACGGCGCACCTGCCGGTCGAGGATATCGGCTGGGACGGGGACCGGCGCGTGTTCACGGACCTCGAGGAGAACGCGCTGCGATGCGTGTTCAAGCTGTACCCGTGGGAATGGATGGTCTCGGAAGAGTTCGGGCCGCACCTGCTCCTTGATTCGACACGATGGTTCGAGCCGCCATGGAAAATGCTGCTCAGCAACAAGGCGCTGCTGGTGATCCTCCACGAGTTGTTTCCGGAAAGCCCCTACATCCTGCCGGCCGCCTATGAGCCCTTGGGCGACACGTACGTCCGCAAGCCGCTGCACTCGCGCGAGGGCGCCAACGTGGCGATCGTGCATGGCGGGGAGACGGTGCTGGAGACGGAGGGGCCCTACGACGGGCCGTGCATGTACCAGGCCTACGTGCCGCTGCCCGAATTCGCAGGGAATTACCCGGTGATCGGTAGCTGGATGGTGAATGGATACGCGTGCGGCATCGGCATCCGCGAGGACACGTCTCCCGTGACGCAGAACCTGAGTCGCTTCGTACCTCACTTCTTCACACGATGAGAGGGCACACATGATCTGGCCACCGGACACTTTCTGGGAAGCCACGCTCGCCTCGCTCGTCTTCGGCATCCTGGGCATTGCCCTGACGCTCTTCGGATTCAAACTGTTTGACTGGATCACGCCGCACATCGACCTGGAGCGGGAGCTGGCCGAGAAAAACAATATCGCGGTCGCGATCGTCTGCGGGTCGGTGATCCTGGG
>CAZJTF010000171.1:0-6492 GCA_964548565.1 uncultured Planctomycetales bacterium
GGAGTTCCCGGGGTTGATCGACGCATCCACCTGGATGCAGTCGGTGTAAACGAGACTCCGGCCGTCGGCGCCGAACTGATAGCGGTGCACGCCGCTCACGATCCCGTGCGTCACGGTGGGGGTGTAGTCCTCGGCGAGCAGAAAGGGGTTACCCATGGCGAAGACAGGATCGCCCATCTGCAACTGGTCCGAGTCGCCGAGCGGCGGCGCGTCAAAACTCCTGTCCGCGGTCAGGCGGAACATCGCGAGGTCGCCTGTCGGGTCGATCCCGAGCACCTGTAGCGGGTAGAGCTTGCCATCGGAGAGTCCGCCGAGGCCTTGGCGCGTCTTGAGCATCTCGGCCACGACGTGGAAGTTGGTGAGGCCGTAGCCATCCGGCGTGATGACGACACCGGACCCGCCGCCGGAGCGGTTTTCTCCGAAGATCGAGACGACGCAGGGGGCGACGCGCTCCATCACGCGAATCCGGGCCTCTTCGGCCTCGCGCACGAGCCCGCGGGCGTCATTTGTCGCGGCGGAGAGGCCTCCGGGCAGCCACAGCGCGGTCCACAGCAGGATCAAGGCAGACGGACGCGTCATCGGGTCTCTGCAGTGACTGAGTCGCGACATCACTTGATCAACCTGGCACTGCCCCAGTCGGCATGGTCGGCGATATCCAGATCTTCGCCGAAATCGACGGCCAGTTGCAGGGTCTTGGCGCCGTCGATCGGCACGAGGATCGGGCGCGGCGCGTCGCGCCCGGTCACCGGACCGCTGTTGAAGACTTCCCTGCCGTCGGCGAGCACGCGGAATACCACGCTCCCCAGCGGGCGGACGGCATCGTCGATCCCGATGGTGGCGGCCAGTTGCGTGTACCGCTCGGGCAGCTCAAACGTGAGCCGCGACTGCGAGTGCATGCCGATTCCGCGGTCGATCACCTGTTGGCCCAGGCGCATCGGCTCGGACGTGACCGCACGGTCCATCCGGTAGGGCCATCGCGTGCTCACAAAAGGTTCAAACTCGTACGACGCGGGCTGCAACTCGCTCAGGAAGCGCACGCGGTCGCTGCGGAAGCGGACTTCCACGACCTCGTCGACGGGGATTCTCGCCTCGGCGCCGGACGAGAGCGTGAGCCGGATGACCTGGGTGTCACCGCCGGTGAGCGTGCCGCCCCAGGCGGATCCGTCGTGCAACCTGCACAGGACCGGTGCAGCCGGGGGTGTGCTGACCCCGGCCGCGAACACGATGGCATACAAGGTTTGCCGATTCAGCGGGATTGATCGTTCACGCCAGCGGAACGAGCCGCCGTCGGCCGTGAGCATCTCGACCGCGCCGCGCACGGTGGAGACTCTCCCTTCACGCAGCAGCACGAGCGTATCCTGCGATGGATCACGCGAGTGTATAGCCGTCTGGAATGCCTCGGCCGCGCCGGAGTCGCCGCTCTTCGCGAAGCGGATCGCAACCAGGTCGGTCATCGGCAGTTCGAGTTCGCCCGCCAGTGACGTATCGAGCCGCACGGAGCGACTGTTGCCGCCCAGGATGCGGGCATCGAACTCGCCGCCGTCGTCCAGGTACACGCGCGGCATCGCGGGCTGGCTGGCCGCGGGACGACTGGTGGCGGGGGCCGGCCATCGCAGTGACATCAGGTCCCGCAGCGGAAGTTCCCGCTGGCGACCGTCCTCGAGCAGGATCGCAGAGGTCTTCTCCACGCCGGACCACTGGCCCTCGGCAATCGTCCCCTCCACGGTGAGCGCACGCACGCGCTGCTGGGTAGGGGCGGTGGTGGACAGATTGAGCAGGAGTGCCGCGATCAACAACACGCGTCACTTCTCCTTTCCGAGCTGCATGTAATACTGTTCGACGAGCTGCCGGTAGCGGCTCGGGAAGTTGCGCCGCAGGGACTGCAGGACGCGCTCCCGCTCTTCGGGTCGCATGCTGCCCCATTCTTCGCCCGGTCGAGCTGCGGCGCTGCGGTCAATGCGGCCGATCTGACCGCTGCCTTCGGGAAGAACGGAACGGTTGGCCGGCGCGTTTGGCTGCCAGTTCCCCTTCGGTGCGCCGCCCTTCCCGCACTTCGGGCATCCTTTTCCGCCGCAGTCTTTGCAGCCGCCGGACTGCTTTTGTTGCTGCTCGCGATCCTCGGCCTGCTTGATCAGACGCGTCAGCAGTTCGACGGCTTCCTGCTGGCGGACCTGGACCGGCTTGCCGGGGTGCCCGCTCGAGAGGCGTCGCCCGGCGTAGACCATCAGGTCAGAGACGTCGCCGAGCCCCTCCGGCTTGCGGGCCACGAGTTCCTGGTACATCTGCCGTGCGGGCAGGCGGAAACGGTCCGGTGCGTCGTGATGCTGGAGTTCGAATCGATACAGGCTCTTCTTTGCTTCGGCGTACTTGAGATTCGACAGCTGGCAGTATCCCAGGAGGAAATCGACCTCGGCTTCCAGGAAGCTGCGTTCGACCAGGTCCTTCTCGGCGGCCGCGAGCGGTTCGAGGATCTTGTCCGCCTCTTCGAGCTTTTCCTGTTCCACCAGCGAGGAGGCGAGCATGGCCGAAGCGTGCAGCGACAGGTACGGGTCGGCCGATGTCGCCAGCGGCGTCAGGATCCGGTCGGCCGCCTCGTGGTTCTGCTCTTCCATCGCAGCCAGCGCCTTCTTGTACTCCGGCGAGATGATCGCCAGGCCGGCGTGGATGAAGTCCTGCGGCTCGGGATCCGCCCGGTTCGCCTGCCACGCGTCCGCTACGGCATTCCTGGCGGATGCATCGATCGTGGGGGAGCCGGTTACGTGCGCGACGAACTGGTCAATGACGCGGACGGCCGCCTCGCGCCGCTGTTCGGGCGTGAGGATCGGACGGGGCTGCAGATCGGCCTCCGGCTGGGACGCAGGTGATTCCGCGAGTGCGCCGGCGGCCGAGACCGCGAACGCAACGAGCAGGCCGGATGAGCGTCGCATGCAAGGATCCTTTCTGCCGGGGATCACTGCCCGGTGATCCGTTCATTCATCTTACGAGCCATGTCCGCCACTTCGCGCTGGCGCTCCGCGATCTTGACAAGGGACGCGCGCGATTCCCCATTGAGCGGCGTCTCGTCCTGAAGGCGGTTGGCGAACTCCTGCGTGAGATGGTTCACGCGTTCCTGGCACGACCGCAGCAGCTTCAGTTCGGCCGAATCCGGCAGCAGAGGCTCGTTGCCGGGGCTACTTCCGCCACCGCCACCGCCGCCCTGGTTTTCCTTCAAGTCCTTGCGGAGCTGCTCGATCGCGCCGATCAGCTCCTTCAGCGTGTCCGCGATGTCGCGTTCCAGATGGAGGGTGAGGGGGTCGAGCGTTTTGGCCCCAAGCCGACGCGCGACCTCCTGCATGTCCTGCTGCATTTGCGTCACCATGCGCGGGAAGACAATCGTCGTCCCTTCTTCCTTGAGGATCAGCAGCGCCTGGCTCGCCTCCTCCGACAGCTTCGTCTCGTCCTGTGAGAGCGAAGCGATACTCAACTCGTCCGCGTGTACCCAGGCGGCAGCACCCTTCGCGACGAGTGCATCCGTGGACTTGTTGACCGCGAGCTGCTTGCTCAGCATGCCGCGGAACCGCGACTCGAGGCCGCGGAGGATTTCTTCCTGCTGTTCGCGCCGCTGCTGCTCGAGGGCCTGCTCCAGATCCCGCTGCGCCTGCTCGAGCTGCTCAATCGCCTGCTGCTGATCCTTGCTCGCCTCGGCGGGATTTTCCTTGTCGAGGTCGTCGGCCGCCTCCTCCATGTGCTTGCCGGCGTCCTGGACGTTCTGAGCGCCGGGAGCGGGCGGCTGCTGCCCATTTTGACTCTGCTGCGCGTCTTGCTGACCCTGCTGCCCCTTGTTGCCCTGCTGGTCCTGATTGCCCTGGCTTCCTTGTTGAGACTGCTGGCCACTGCCGGCCTTCTGCCCGCCCTGCATGTCGCCCGCGAGCTTTTCTGTCCGCTGGTGAAGTTCTTTTTGACGTCGCGCGGCTTCGGCCTGATCGAGCTGCCGCCGTGCGTTGGCCTCCTGGGTCCGCAGTTCCTGCAGTGCCCTGCGCAGGGATTCGACGGATTCCTTCTGCGCTGGCACACTCTCGGCGGGCGGGGCCTGGCCGAGCTTGTCCTCTGCCGATTTCATCTGCTGGCCGGCACGCGAGACGTCGGAGCCGGCCTTGCGCAGACCCGACTGGACGTCCTGCTCGGTGGGTTCCGCCTGCTCGGCACCCGCGGGCATCGTCGAAGAGGGAGGCGTCCCGGCCGGTCGGGTTGATCTCGGCTGCCGCGCGCCGGGCGTGGTGCCAGACGCGGAATTTGCAGGCTGCGACTCGGGTGGCGAGCCGTTCTGCTGGCTTTCGCCCGGATCCGGCAGTCCGCCGCCGAGCGGGTCCTTCAGGATCTCGGCGAGTGACTCGGTATCGACGCGAATCTGCCTCTGGGCCTCGCGCAGCTTCGCCGCGGCGTCAGCCTCCTCGGCCCTGGCGGCGGATGTCTGCTCCATCTGCCTCTGCTCGCGCTCCATGAGCGATTCGATCTGGGCGATGGCGGCACGAATGCCGGCCAGCAGTTGCTCGAGCCGTGGGGCCGCATCCGCCCGCTGCTTCAGGTTCCGCTGCAGTTCCAAAACCGCGCGGACCTGCTCCTGCAGCTCTTTGAGGCGGTCGATCTCCTGCTGACGCTCGTCGGAGCGATCCGGATCCTCAATGAGCAGCTTCAGCACGCCCTCGAGTTCCTGCACGATCGCGTGTTCCCGGTCCGATGCGTCGCTGAACTTACCCTGCTCGAGAAGAGCGATCGTCTCCTCCATGTGATGCCGGATGAGCGACTCCCGCGCCTGCTGCAGTGCGGCCAGAAGTCGTTTTGCCTGCTCGGGCTCGGTCTTGCCGAGCTTCTCCGTCAGGCGAAACATCCGGTCTTCGAGTTGCGTCATGCGGTCGCGGATGATCTGCTGCTTGGCGGCCAGAGGATCCCGGACGCGGGCGCCCTGCTCCGGCTGCGTGACAGGGGAGGACGGCTCAGCCGCAAACCCCGCGGAGCCGGTCAGGCCGAACAGCGCGACCACGGCGATCGTGCGGAATATGATGTGCATCATTACCCCGAAGCCCGTCCCTGAGACCCCGAACGTCCGACTCAGGGGGCCTGTGTGGCCGGCGCGGTACCGAAAATCTCGGCTTCCATCCGCTGCTGCGTCTCCTCGGACAGGTTACCCTGCATTTTCAGGACCTCGCGGAGCAGCGTCACCGCTTCCTGGAACCCCTCCCATTTTAACATGTTCGCGAGGATCTTCTGCATTTCCGCCAGGACGGACGCCTGCAAATCCCGTGCGGCCATGTTGCTCTCGTCCGTGTCCTCACGGGCGAGGCGGTCGATCGCGTCGGCTGCGGCCGTGATCCGTGTCCGGCTGAGCACCGTGAGCGGCTCGACGACACCACCCCCGAGACGGGCCTCGACGGTCGGGCTCGAGAGCTGATTGACTCTCAACTCCGAGAGAATCTGCTCAAATTGTAGGCGCTGGCTGTTGAGCCGGCCCCCGTAATCCCGCTGCAGGCGTGCGAGCTGGCTGAAGCGGCGGGCGCGCTCGGCCGGCGCGCCGGCCTGCTGGTTCTTGTCCTGCAGGCTCAGGAGATTCGCGTACAGCTCCTCCTGCTGGCGGATGAGCCGCTCGAATTCGAGTCGGTACTCCTGCTCCCGTCGGTTGAGTTCCGCAAGCAGCTCTTCCCGACCCACCACGCGGAGGACGATGGGGGGCGATTCGCCCACGTTCGGTCCGGAGATATCATCGAAGTCGGTCGCGGCCGCATGGAGTGTCAGCCGGTCGCCCTCGGACGCGCCGTGCGAGGAGACCGGCCATTCCAGGTTGTGGACGAAGCTGCGCGACCCCGGCTCGAGCCCGGCGATCGGCTCCCGGATCGGCTTGCTGTCGCGCCGCCCGAGACTGTGCACGAGGGTTGCCTCAGACAGGCCGTACGAGTCGGCGAAATCCGTCTCGATCGGCAGGACGGCCTGCGGTGTGATCATCTCGCCGATGCCGCGGATGCGCATTTTCACACGCGGCGGCTTGTCCGCGAGAAGTCGGATCGAAAACCGCACCGGTGGCGAGCGGTCGCTGATGTTGCTCAACCCCGTCGCATCCAGCATTCTAAAGTAATAAGAGGCCGTCGAGTCCGGCTGGTCCTCGGCCAGGTACATGCCGTCCGCGCCGGGAGAAGCGGGGCCGACCTCCTGCTCTTTCCCTGAGGACTGCCGCACAAGGACGGCCGATCGCACGGGCTTGTTCGTGCGGACCCGGAAACGGATGCGGCTGCCCTTGAGCGCCTCGGCGACCGTCTGCCCGGCGCGCAGCTCGAACGCCTCGAGATGGGTATACGCCGGTGGGGCGATGCCGAGCACGACGTCGGTGACGCGCGGGCGGTCCACCACCTCGATCCGGAACGGTTCCGTGCGAGCATCGCCGCCGACAATGCGGCAGGTGAGGCTCTCCTCGATCCGCTCGAACGTGTGCGTGAACCGCGTGCGGGCCTCGTCCTCGACAGC
>CAZJTF010000171.1:6592-14489 GCA_964548565.1 uncultured Planctomycetales bacterium
ATCACGGCACCACGGCGGCGCGCCCGCCGGTGACGCAGGGTCCTGAAGAAATCGAGCCCCTGCGCCTCGCGCTCCGCCTGCCGGATGACCGCCGAACGCATCGCGGGGGAGCCCCCCGCCTGAGGCGCGCGGGCGAACTCGACCGCGCTGATCAGGCGGCTGCTCAGGGACGGGTATTCGCGCTCCACCAGCAGCGCGAGATGCTCTTCGTTGATGCGCAACCGCAGCGGCCTGGCGAGGACGTACCACGCCAGTGCCGCCAGCACCACGAGCAGCGACGTGAGCTGCACGAGACGCATGTCGAGCGGCAGGCGGAAGCTGCGGTCCATCACGAAGGTGATGAGCGCCGCCAGCAGGACGGCCACGCTCAGAACGGCTGCCCCATCGAGCAGGAGGTAGAAGCGCAGACGCCGTCCGAGCGATCGCAGTCGGGCGATCACCGTCTCTCGAAACTTCGGACCAGCGGGATCCGCATGCGTCATCTGCATCCGCCTGCACCCATCAGAGCAACCGCACCTGTTTTCGGATTGCCCACTCGGCCGCGAGCAGCCCGACCAGCAGCAGGAACATCCACCAGCGGTCCCAGAGCGTCGTCGGCTGCCCGGTGAGGACCAGCGTGGTGGTCCGGCTGGGGATCAGCGACGGGAGCTGCCCGATTTCATCAATATCGAGGTAACGCCCGCCCGCCGACTGTGACGCCAACGTCTGGAGCGACGCGCGGTCGAGTTCGGGCTGGCGGAACTCGAGGTCCGGCTGACCGACCTCGAACTCGCCACGGACCGAGCCGCGGCTTCCTGCTTCTGCGCCGGGCAGCTCGATCTCGATGACGTGTTTTCCCGTCTCCGCCGCGATGAGCTGTCCCCGGTACCAGCCCGGACGGTTCGGCTGGGCGCTCAGTACGACGCGACGATCCGTCTTGCCATCGACACGGACGGTCGCCTGGGTCTGCTCCTGCTTGAGCGGCAGATGTTGCGGGTCCATCAGGCGGGCTTCGATCGTGACCGGCTCGCCGACCGCGTACTTTTCGCGCTCGACCTGCACCATCCCGCGTTCCTGCCCGACCAGCAACTTGCCCTCCACCATGTGCCGAATCAGCTGGATCCAGAAGCGGTTGAAGTATCGATCACCGAACCGTCGCCAGCGCCAGGTTGAGTCGAAGCCGAGATACCCCGTCCGGCCAGAGCCGAAGAACTGCGTCGCCAGCAACACGTGCCCGCCATAGCTGTTGCGCATCCGCGGGCTCGAATGGCGCAGGAACACGGTGGCAGCGGGTTTCTCACGACGAACGGGGTAGTGCCAGTAAACCCCGGGCAGGCGCGACCAGACCTGCGCGCTCTCGCCCGGTTGGTCCGACAGGCTGAGCACGGGGCTGCCCGTCGCGTCCGGCGCGAGGGTGAACGGCCACGGCGTGGATTGAAAGTGTCCGAGTTCGTTAATGATCAGGTCGGACTCGTTCGGGTCGATGGCGACCGGAAGAAGCTCCATCACCGGGCGAGCCATCGCGTCGTGGGCGAACCGCGGCGTGTTCTGCCGGCCCGCGACGTACAACAGTCCGCCGCCGGTGGTGCTGACGAGCGATTCGACGAGCGCTGCCCAGTCGGGGTCAAAGTCGCCGGGCTTGGGGTCCATCAGGATGATGCATGCGTACTGGAACAGCTCCTCCTGCGTACGGGGGAAGTGGTCGATGATCGTATTCCCGTCGCGGACGGAGTTTTCGTCCGCCGACTGCAGCCAGCAGCTCACGTTCACGGTTGCATCGCGCGTGAGAAGGCGTGAGAGGTAACGGTACTCCCAACTCGGCGCCCCGGCGACCAGCAGCACCCGCATTTTGGCATCGAGGGCGCGGACGGTTGCCTGCTTTTGGTTGTCTTCCACGAGGGTCTCGCCGGCGGCCGGTTCAATGCGCACCGTGAGCTCGACCTCGGCCGCCTGCTCCAACTGCCGGTTGAACACGACCGGTTCGACGCGTCCGCCTGACGAGACCGTGGCCTGCTTCGTATCCACGACGGACGCGGTCGCCCCGGCGCGACCTTCGAGCAATTCGATTCGGACCGCGGCATTCTCGATGCCCTGCGCCCGCACGTGCGCCACGACGCGGAACGGGTCCTTCACGAACACGTTCGGCGGCGCCTCGACCGCGGTGATCGACAGGTTGCGCGGCGGGGCGGGGTCGCCAACGCCAACCGCGTGAATGGGGATTTTGCGCGAGCGTGCGTAACGCCCGATCACTTCCGCCGGCTCGCCCTGGTTGAATCGACCATCACTGATGACCACGACCGCCGAGATCGGGCTGCCCGACTGCGCCTCGACGGCCTGCCGGACCGCGCGACCGATGTCGGTGGCCGGCTGCGAAGCGGGGGGGGCTTCCTGCGGCTGAGACGTGGCAACAGCCTGAGCGTCGCCCGCGACCGTACCGAGATCCGACAGGCGGTCGCCGAATCCGTAGAGGCGCACGGGGTTTGCGCCCGCCATCTCGCGCAGAAGCCGTTCGCCATCGCTGGAGAGCACGTGCTGCACGATCTCTGCGCGGCTGGCCTCGCCGACGCCGTTTCCACCGCTGCCGAGCACCCTGCGGACTCGTTCCGCCTCGGCGGCGTCCGGGTATCGGTCCTTCACACTCATGCTGGCCGACTGGTCGAGCAGGACCAGCGTCTGTGATTCAATGCGCCGCGTGATGTAGGTCGCCAGCACGGGTTCAAGCCAGATCGCCGCCAGCAGCAGCACAACGAGGCATCGCAGGCCTGCGAGGATGAAGCGCGTGCGCGGGCTCACTCCGGATCGCGTTTCGAACCGGTACAGCGTGACAACGGCGCCGGTCAGGAGGAGCAGCAGCACCACGCTGCCCACCGCCGCCCAGCCCTGCGGCAGGTGCGCGAACTCCAGGCGCCGATCGATCGTGTCGGCGGCAAGGATGTTCCAGCCGGCTGCGCTCATCCCGGCCCTCCCGAGAACATGCTGCGCCCGCTGCCGAACCACCAGGCAAGCGCCTGCTCCGCCATCAGGATCGTCACGAGTGCGACAAGCAGCGATGGCCACAGGTCCCACCGCGCCGGCGTTTCGCGCTGCCGGACCACCTGTCCCGCGCTGACGTATTCGACGGGTACGCCGGCGCCGGCTTCCACGAGTTCCGCGCGCGTGGCCCGATGCAGGTCGCTTTCGCGCGAGTCCACATTGACCGCCACCGGTCGCACGGACGCGCCGCCCGTCACCTCGGTCAGTTCGAGATGATACACGCCCGGTGTGTCGGTGCGCGCCCAGTTGATGACCGGAGTCGGGGTCTCCCGGTCAGGCTGCGCCTCGAGCCGTACGGCGGGCTCTTCCGGGAACGTCGGCAGCTTGAGCGTTGCGGCCGGCTGGTACCGGGCGGGATCGAGCGCGACACGCAGCGGGTGCCCGACGAGCACGTCCTCATCGCGTGCCGGTGGACGTGCCAGGTACTGCAGCATTTCCATCGCGAAGACGACGTAGACGGGGCGCTCGGGCAGGTTCGTCCACTCGCGGTCCACGCTCGTGGTGATGAGCAGGACGCGTCCGGCTCCGTACGTCCGCTCGATCAGGGCGGGGTGCCCATCGCTGTCGCTGAAACGCATGAGCACGCGGGCCGGGCCGATCGCGACGCCTGCATCGCCTCCGTTCGGCCGCGACGCCGGTGCCGTCGCGGCAATGGAAGCGGGCTCGGCGGCGAAAAAATGACCCGCGGCGGCGCCCTGGAAGTAGGAGATCTGCGCGTCCCGGAAGCGCTTGAGAGCCGGGTGCGAGGGATCGGGCGTGCCGAACGCAAATCCCGCGGAGTCGGCGGGGGCGGATACCATCTCGCCGAGGCGCGCGGGGAGCAGCCCTTTGCCATCCCGGAACAGGATCCGATTGTACACCTCGGCATCAACCTGGTCGCCCAGGAAGATCTCCACGCCGCCTCCCGCCTCGAGGTAGGACTCCAGGCGCGACGCCATCTCCTCGCTCACGCGATAGACGTTCGCGAGCACCACCGCGTGGTAGCTGGAGAGATCGGTGGCCTCGAATTCGTTGTCATCGACGATGGTAACTTCGTTGCCGCTGAACTGCGGGCCTTCCGGGCGGACAGCGGCAGTCAGCAGGAAGACTTCGTCGAGGAACGGATCCGGTGAGGGCTCCCCGTTGACGATCAGGACGCGCAGGGCGCGGGCCACGGGCACGGATGCCGCCCGCTGATTGTCGATCGGCAGGTCATCCGGCTCGAGTTCGACCATCAGCACCTCGGCGCCTTCGTTGGGGAACGTCACCTCGACCGGGACCTCGACCGACCCGCGCCCCGGGACCACGGGAACCGCCACGGACGGTTGCGCGGCATCGCCCACGTACACGTGCAGCGTCGTGGGGGCGGATGGCGCCTCAAGGTGGTTCCGTATGCGGATGTTGTAGATGCAGCTGACGCCGGCGACGGGTTGCGCCTGCTGCGGCACGATCTCGGACACGCAGAGATTCGACCGGGGCTCGATCCCAACATCCGTGAGCACGACCTGCAGCGATCGATCCTGCCCCGCCCAGCCTGCCAGCGAGGAAAGCGGAGACTTCCCCCCGGACGGCTGCGTCGTCGCGCTCCCGCCGGGCCCGCCGCGGGTCCAGTCCACACGCTGAAAGTCGCTGACCACGTACACCATCGCGCTCAACACGCCGGTGCGTGCGTCGAGCAGATCGCGGACAGCGTTCATCGCCGCGTCCATGTTGCCGGCGCGGGCGGAGGGGGCAATCGATTCGAGTTCCGTTGCCATTGCGGCCGCATCCATGCTGCCCAGGGCGGGTTCCACGCGAAGCGGCCGATCCGGCCGCGACGTGAGCAGGATCGTCAGTGGATCGCCGGGCGCCTCCTGCCGCAGCCAATTCACAAGCAGGTCGACCGCGCGGTTCGCGCGGGCAAAGACGGTTCCCGCACGCGACGTTTCACCGGACGCGGTCCGCGCGAGCGCCCGCGGAACGTCGGTGGATGCCCCAGCACCCGCTTCGCCGCGGTCCCTGAGCCCCATGCTGTAGGAATCATCGATCACGACGATGCGTTCGGTGCGTCCGGCGGAGCCGATCAACGACGCGAGCGCCTCCGGGCGGATGAACCATCGCGCGAGCATCGACCCAATCAGGAACATCGCCAGGCATCGCAGCGCGAGCAGGATCAGCTCCTCGATACGCACGCGCCGCCGGTTCTGGCGGTCGGCCTGGAGCAGGAAGTCCATCGCGGCCCAGCGAATACGCCGGAACCGGCGTTTGCTCAGCAGGTGGATGATGATGGGGATCGACGCCGCCGCCGTCCCGGCCCATATGAGCAGGGGGCTGACAACTGCGGCGATGATCAACTGCATCGACACGGCCATCCCCTCAGGTCTGCCGCAGCCGGGCGGCCAGGAACGTCGTCAGGGCGGAATCCAGCGGGTCGCGCGTCGAGAGCAGGCGGTAATCGATCCGGTGATCGGCACACGCGGAGCGGATGCGGCTGATGAACCCCTGCACGATCCGCCGGTAGCTGTCGCGAAGGGACTGTGGGTCGGTCAGCAGCTCGAGATCCGCCTGTTCGAGCCCCTGGAACATCGTGTTCTCCTGGAAGGGGAAGTCGATTTCATCCGCGTGCAGCACGTGCAGGACAATCACATCGTGCCGTGTGTAGCGCAGGCGCTGCAGCCCCTGCACGATCGACTCCGGGTCGCTCAGCAGGTCGCTGATCACGATGACGAGCCCGCGCCGGCGCAGTTGCTCGGCCAGCCGGCTGAAAAGCATCTTCATCTCGCTGGTGCGGTCGGGCTGGTTCCGTTCGATCAGCTCGATCATCGAGCGGAGCTGGCCGGTGCTGCTGGTGGGGGGGATCTGCTCGCGCACCTGGTGGTCGAACAGGAGGAGTCCGCAGGCGTCCTGCTGGTGCATGAGCAGGTAAATCAGGGACGCGGCGACGACAGAGGCGTACGTGAACTTCGTCATGCCGCCGTTCGAACCCGCAACGGATCCGGCGCTGCCATCCGCCGGGTACGCCATCGAGGCGGAGCAGTCGAGCAGGATGTGCGTGCGGAGGTTGGTTTCCTCTTCGTACTGCTTGATGTAGAGACGGTCGCCGCGCCCGTAGAGCCGCCAGTCGACGTGGCGGATGTCGTCGCCGGGCACGTACTCGCGGTGCGAGGCGAATTCGACGCTGTAGCCCTGGTAGGGGCTCTTGTGCATCCCGGAGATGAAGCCCTCGACGACCATTCGCGCCCGCAGTTCCAGACGCGAGATGCGCGCGAGGACCTCAGGATCCAAGTACTTTTTGTAGTCTGTCATCCTGGGTCAGCGCCGATTCATTGGGCGGTGTCGCAGCGAGCAGTTCGTCGATAATCCGGTCGGTTGTGTATCCCTCGGCCTCCGCGGAGAAGTTCGGGACAATGCGATGCCGCAGCACCGGGTGCGCCACCGCGCGGACGTCGTCCACCGACACGTGGTAATTGCCGTGCAGCACCGCGCGGGCCTTGGCCGCCAGCACGAGGAATTGCACCGCACGGGGCCCGGCGCCCCAGTGCACCATGCGGCGGATGATCTCGGGGGCGGGCTGCTCGCCATTGCGGTCGGCGGTTGCCTGCCCGGGGATGGCCGCCGTGTTCGGGCGTGTCCTGCGGACGAGGTCGAGGGCATGGGCGACCACGTGACGCGCCGCCGGCACGCGCTGGACGGTTTCCTGCAGTTCGAGCACCTCGCTCGCGCTCAGGAGCGTGGGGATGGCATCTCGGGCTCGCGCGACCTGGCTGGATGTCAGTTCAGCGATCCGCAGCTCCTCGTCGTACGAGGGATACCCCACGAAGACCTTGAACATGAACCGGTCCTGCTGCGCCTCGGGCAGGGGGTATGTCCCTTCCTGCTCAATCGGATTCTGCGTGGCGAGGACGAAGAAGGGCGGTTCGAGCGGATTGCGCTGTCCGCCGATCGTCACCTGCCGCTCCTGCATTGCCTCCAGCAGGGCCGCCTGCGTTTTGGGCGGGGTACGGTTGATTTCGTCGGCCAGGATGACGTTGGCGAACACCGGCCCGCGAAGGAACCGGAACGAGCGGGCCCCGGTCGTCTTGTCTTCCTGGATCACCTCGGTGCCCGTGATGTCCGACGGCATCAGGTCCGGCGTGAACTGGATGCGCGAAAAGGTGAGGCTGAGCGAGCGCGCGAGGGTCGAAATCATCAGCGTCTTTGCCAGCCCTGGCACGCCTTCAAGAATGCAGTGCCCGCCGGCGAAGAGCGCAATCAGCAGTTCCTCGATAACGCGATCCTGCCCGATGATGACCGTGCCGAGCTCGGTGCGGAGCCGATGGTGCGCGGCACGCAGCCGTTCCACCGCGGCGAGATCATCGGGTTGGGCCGCCTGACCCTGGTTCTGTTCCAGCATGCAATCCGTCCTCTTGGTGCACGTCCCGCGGCACTAGCGCTGCAGGATCGGCAGATATCCATACGGAATCTGCAGAATGACGAGCGCGATGGCCGTCCCGTAGACGCGCCCGACCTGGTCTCCGTCCCAGGAGCCGTCCGGGGACTGGCTCGCGAGCAGGCGATCACGCATGGCCGGAAAATACCAATCCCAGTCCTTCTGACCGCTCAGCCACATGACCTGCGCCATGTAGAAATGGGCGTAGAAATAGTGCCCCCATGTCGAGTTCTGGCTGCCGCCGCGTCCGATCCGCTCCTTGACATACTCCAGGGCCCGCTTGGCGTTCGCGTTATTGTAGTCACCCGCGTTGTACCAGCAGGCGACGGCGGCCGCGGTAATCGGTGGACGGCTGGGCGGGCGACGGTCGGCACGGTAGGCGATCCCGCCGTCCGGCAAACGTAGCTGGCTGAACCCCCTCGGTCTCTAAGCGAAAGCTATCTCATGGTCGATAAAGATGACGCGCTCCTCTCCGAGCTTCTCTCGCTCGGGGATAGC
>CAZJTF010000172.1:0-12190 GCA_964548565.1 uncultured Planctomycetales bacterium
GCCGCCGATGCGGTCCGCAAACAAACTCTGAAAATAGGGGTCGCTCATGGCTGTACTCAGGGTTGAGGGTGCCCGCCGCGGCTTCCATTCGCGGGAAGTCGCGCCGGATGCCTATCGATACCCGCTTGTGGTGCGTTGTGCAACCTGCTCAGTCGTCCATCCCGTTGAGGCTGCGGACGACGGAGGCGAGCCAGGTTTCGAGGTCCTTTCGCATGGCGGCGACGCGGTCCGGCTGGTCCGGCGCGAGGTTTGTGGACTCCTGCGGGTCCCCGGCCAAGTCGTAAAGCTCGATGGTCACAGGAGCATTGTCCCGCTGGATGCGGTGCAGCTTCCACGGCCAGTCCAACCATGCGGCGTGGCCGGGAAATCGATCCGTGGGGTATTGTTTGCGGATCCTGCCCGCGTCTCGGCGGAGGCGCGCGTCGTCGTCGATCTCGCGGCCCTGTTTCTGGGCTTCCAACAGTTCGGACATCCAGAGATCCGTGGGCGTGCGAATGCCTTTCTCGCCGATGTCCCAGAATCCGAGCGGTCGCGGACGCCGGTCGAGGGTGCCATCCAGCAGGGGCGCCAGGCTGATTCCGTCGAGGGGACGCCGCGGGTCCGGACGCACGCCGACGATCTCCAAGAGAGTGGGGTAGATGTCCACCGTGCCGGCAGGCATGCGGGTCGTTCGCGGCGTCTTGACCCGCGCGGGCCACTCGAGGATGCCGGGCACACGCAGGCCGCCCTCGTAGATGTCGCTTTTCTTTCCGCGTCCGCCGGTCGAGCCGAGGCGCGGCAGGCCGCCGTTGTCGCTGCAGTACCAGACGATGGTGTTCTCGTGGATTCCGAGCGTGCGCAACTCCTTCCTCAGTCTGCCGACCGCCCGGTCGAGCCCCGTGATCTCCCCAAGAAAGTTCTGGCGCTCCTCCGGCTGGTCGGGGTAGATCGCGCGGTCCTCCTCCGCGGCCCGATGCGGGCTGTGCGGCGAGCCGAACCAGACGACGGCGAGGAACGGTCGCGGGCCCTTCGCCTGTTCACGGATGAAATCGATGGCGGCATCGGCCGCGACCATCGAACTCTCTCCCTTCATCTGCACCGCCACACCGGCACGGCTGAGGATCGGGTCGTTGTCGTAGAAGTTCGGCGCGGAGAGCCAGACGTCGAAGCCGCTCGCCCCGGGATTGACGGGGCTGCCTTTTTGCACGGAGCCCAGGTGCCACTTGCCGAAGTGGCCGGTGACGTAACCTGCCTCCTTCAGCGTTTCAGCGATGGTGATCTCCTGCGGGCGGATCGGGTGGCCCCAGGAGAAGCAGCCGTAGCGGTTCGGATGCCGCCCGGTCATAACGCTGCCGCGTGTGGGTGAGCAGACCGGGGCGGCGGCGTAGAAGCGGTCGAACCGCAGCGCCTCGGACGCCATGGCATCGAGATTCGGCGTGCGGAGCCGCGGATGGCCGTTGTAGGCCACGTCTCCCCAGCCCTGGTCGTCGGCCATGCAGAGCACGATGTTTGGCCGGCGCGTTGTCTCGGCGGCGGAGGCCGTCGCACACACCATCAGCAGCAACACCACGCCCGTGATCAATCTGCCCACATTCCGTCGGATCATCATGCCGCTCCGGTCACCCAATCGACGACGCGTCGACGGCGAAGAGAATACCGGCGCACGCCTGCGCCCGCGAGATACCGGCAGCGCCTCCGGATCGGACAGCCCGTCCGCGACGGGGAATAATCCAGCAGGTGAGGTCTGATGGGCCGGGAATCCAGCAAAGGTAAACGCGACGACCCGCACGGCTGGCGGCAGGAAGGACGCGACCTGCTCGCGGCCGTAGCCGGCGGCGTGATTGTGGGCATGCCGCTGCTGTACACGATGGAGATGTGGTGGCACGGCATGACAGTTTCGGAGGGGCATCAGCTGGCGCTGCTCACCGCGATCCTGCTCGTCAACTTCGGCTTCAGCATCGTCTCCGGGTTCCGTCAGGAGTGGTCGATTCCGCAGGCTCTGATGGAGACGGTCACGTCCGTGGGAATCGGCATCGTCCTGTCCGCGGTGATCCTGGCGTTGATCGGCGAGATGAAACCGGGGCACACGTTCAGCGAGATTTCGGGCAAGGTCCTGCTCGAGGCGGCCGCGGTGAGCATCGGCGTGTCGTTCGCGAACGTGCAGGTGCGCGACCGGTCCCGGACTGGCGACGACGAAGAGAGGCCGCGACCTCCCGACGGCGATCCGGAGGTCCGGCAGCTCCACGCTGACCTGCGCGATGCGACGGCCGCCATGATCGGCTCGACCCTGTTTGCGTTGAACATCGCGCCGACCGAAGAGGTCGTACTGATCGCCTCGCGGCTGGGCGCGTGGCAACTGCTCGCGGTGCTGGGGGCGAGCCTGGTCTTCTGCTATGTGATTCTCTTCGCGTCGCGTTTCGAGGAGCACGAGGTGTACGTGCCGGGCGTGTTCCAGAGCCCGGTGGCCGAAACCGTCATGACATGCGCTCTCTCGCTGGCGGTGGCGTTCGTTCTGCTCTGGCTGCTTGGGGAGGCGGGCACGTTGAGCGAACCGCGCGCGGCTATCGCGAACACCGTGGCGCTCGGCCTGCCGGCGTGCGTCGGCGGGGCAGCCGGGAGGCTGGTCGCATGAGCAGGCAACAGTCACGCGAGAGCGACCCGCAGGGTGGGCGTCCACGCGGGCGACAGGGCCGGCGTGTGCTTGCCGAGTGGGTCTCGCTTGGAGCCAGTGCGCTCCTGATCGCGGGCATCGCGGGATACCTGCTCTACGAGGGTCTTCGCGGCGACAGCGCCTTTATCTTTCCCGAGGTGAGGGTGCTGGCCGCGCAGAGCCAGCGGCATGGTGAGGCGTGGGTGGTGGCGGTGGAGGTACGAAACACCGGAAGACGTACGCTCCGCGATCTGGAAGTCCGCATCCGCTACGCCACACCGGACGGCGAGGAGGAGGACACCCTCGGAGTCGACTATCTTGGGGAAGGCAGCAGTCAAACGCTGTACTTTCAGGTGCGCGCGGAACCGGAGCGCTCCGGTTTGAGGGCGCAGGCGCTGCACTACCGCCTGGAGTGACGCGGCAGGAAGTCGTGACGAGGCAGGGGATTAGATTACCACGCCGTATCCCGACCGACCGGAGCTCGTCCGGGAGAGATTTGTCACTGCCCCGGCCATGCGCGTCGAACAGGGTAGATTCCACGTCCGTAAAAATGTAAACTCTGTTCTTGGTTGAAGGGCCGGACTCTCAACCCATATATGCAAAACCCGGTTGCTGAAACGATGGATGATCCGGGCGCGCGCCTGGACCGCAGGTATTCGGGCTTTGAAGACAAGGAGAGACGAATGAGAAAGACCGCGCTGGGACTGACCCTTGCGTCAGCATTCGGCATCGCCTGTTACGTGATCGCCCAGGAGTCCACAACGCAACCGGCGTCCCACGCCGGCGGCTGCGCAGGCAAAGCCGACAAGGGCGCCTGCTCGAAGTCGCAGATGACCGCACAGGTCGCGGAGGAGCTGGCGAAGCTGCCCAGCGTCCAGCGCGCCGATGCGGCGATGAAGTCGTGGGCTGAAGTACCCACCCGGCTCGCCTCCATGACCGACGCAGACAAGGCGGAACTGCAGGCAGCGATGGCGAAGGCGCAGCAATCGCATCCAGCGGGCGCACTCGTGCGGCCGACGATGCAGTACCTGCACAATACGCTTGCGACCCTGGCCCAGGTTGATCGCGCGGCCGCAAAGCTGTGCTCGGCCGAGGCCAAGCCTGAGAGCGACGGCCACACCTGTCCGACCAAGGCCGCGGCCGTTGCGGCAGCGAAGCTTGAGATGCAGAAGTCCAGCGCCCTGTCGGCCAAAGCGAATGAGCTGATGCTTGCTGCCTACAAGGCGGGCGGCTCCTGTGGAGACAAGGGTGGCTGTACCAAGGGCGAGAAGACTGCCTCTGCGACCGACGGCTGCGCGAGCGGCAAGGCTACCCTCGCTTCGGCGACCGAGGAGAAGAAGGGCGGTTGCACGAAGGGTGAGAAGGCATCGTTGGCCGCGGGCGAGGAGAAGTCGGGCGGCTGCGCGAGCGGAAAGGCTTCGCTGACGGCCGTCACCGAAGAGAAGAAGGGTGGCTGCGCGAAAGGCGAGAAGGCCGCTCTGACCGCCGGCGCGGAAGAGAAGGGCAGCTGCTCGAAGAGCGAACACGCCTCTCTCGCGTCGGGTACCGAGGAGAAGAAGGGCGGTTGCACGAAGGGCGAGAAGGCTTCACTCGCCGCGGGCGAGGAGAAGTCGGGTGGCTGTGCGAGCGGCAAGGCCTCGCTGACGGCCGGCACGGAAGAGAAGAAGGGCGGCTGCACGAAGGGCGAGAAGGCTTCGCTCGCCTCGGGCGAGGAGAAGTCGGGTAGCTGCGCGAGCGGAAAGGCTTCGCTGACGGCCGGTACTGCAGAGAAGAAGGGCGGGTGCGCGAAGGGCGAAAAGGCCTCGCTCGCTTCCGGCACGGAGGCGGGCAAGGAAGGCTGCTGCAAGAAGGATGGCGGCGCCAGCGGATGCTGCAAAGAGAAGGGTGCGGTCGCCGAAGCGGATCCCAAGGCAATCGCCGCCAAGGCTCATGGCCTGATCTCCGAGAGTGGCGCCCTGCTGGCGAAGTGGACGGCTGCGAACGTCGCCCTGGCTGGCATGTCTGATGCCGACCGGCTCGTCGCCCGACAGGCGGCGGCCAACGCTTCGTCGCGGTGCCCGCTCGGTTCGCGGATGCCGGAGACACTCGGCGCGATCGGCGATCTGCTCCGCGATGCGGCCACGATGGAAGCCCACGCACGAGCGGCTTGCCAGAAGCAGGGCATGTGCAAAGAGATCCCCGCGGAACTGCGTGAGCTGGCCGAAACCCGTTCGATGCTGCTCAATGCGGCGTTGAATGTGGTCGAAAAGACGCAGACGGTGATGAAGCCGGCGCAGCAGGTGGCTTCGGCCCAGTAACGCCGGTCTTTGCAGGAAAACGATGATTGAGAATGGCCCCGGCCGGATCACCGGTCGGGGCCATTGCGTGCGCCGGGAAACTCGGGGAGTCCGTCGTGTTGCCCGCGCGGTTACTGCTCGTAGGCGCCGATGTCCCACGCGCCGCTCTGCGGGCGACTCACGCCGTCGTGATCGACATCGATTCGCAAGCCGTACAAGCTGGTGAATGTGCTGTAGACGCTGTGGGCCAGGCCGGCGTTGATCGCCTGGCTGCCCGGCTGGACGTGGAGATCACGAGCGGTCGTGCTGACGAACCGCGGATCGGCGGCCATCGTGCCCGCACCCTTGCCGTAGGTGGTCTTAAAGGCGGTCAGGTCCATGGGCGTGCCGCCCCAGCGGATTCGGACAGGCGCGCCGTTCTGGTAGAGCAAGCAGTTGTTCAGGTCCGAGCCGGAAGTGGTGCTACTGAACTCCAGGAAGACGTGATTGCCTTTCGGCTCGAGAACGTTGCAGATGATGTTATTGGCAAGCGAGAGCCGCAGGTTGCCGCCGGGCGAATTGATGCCCGCGTCCACGTTGTAGATCGTGTTGTTCACGACCGCCGTGTTCCGCACGCCGTTCAGCATGAACGCCGCGTTGCTCCAGGCGCTCTCGGGCGTGTAGCTGTAGTTGGGGTCGTGCCGGATGTCGTGAATGACGTTGCCGACCATGTAGGCGTCGGTTCCGTTGCCCAGGCCGCTCCCGCTCATCGTGGAGATGCCGTACGCGCAGCTGTAGATGTGGTTGTAGATGAACCACACCCGCTGCGGGTCGTACTGGAAGCCCATGCCGGCGCCGTTCGATGAACTGCTCGGTTTGTGGTTGTACGACGTGTTCTGCGAGAAGACGACGTCCACCGCCTGCTTGATCCACATCCCCGTCTGCTTGTTGTCGTGCGAGATGTTCCGTCCGACGTAAATGTGGTGCGTCGTCGCCTGGTTCGTCAGGTTTCCGGCGTTGATCTGGATGCCGTCGCCGCTGTTGTGATACAGCTCGTTATCGAGGATCCACAGGTTGTTGACCCGCGCGCTGACCGCGATCCCGTGGACATCCTGGTCGCCGGTGGGCACATCCCAGGCGCCGTTGTCGTGGATCGCGTTGTTCCAGATGAGGACGTCGCTGAGAGTGTTGGAATCCCAGCTCACCGCACGCACGCCGCCGCCGGTGTTGCGGTTGCCGCTGACATCGCACTGGCGGATGGCGCAGTGGTGAGCCGGCGCGAGGAACCAGACCGAACCCTGGTTGGTGCCGTCCTCGTCGGCGAACACCAGGTTTTCCAGGATGCAGTATGAGCCGGAGATGAACACCGCGCGCGTCCAGACCGGCGCCTGGAAGGCGTCCTGGCCCCGGATGAAGACCGGCTGGGCGGCTGTCCCGGCGGGATAGATCTGCTGGTAGCCCTGTGGGGCGTAGTTGTAGCGCCCGTGCAGTTCGACGACGGAGCCGGCCGGCAACTGGTTGGGGATTGTCCGCCGCGGGGCCGCGGGGGTGCCGTACGCACGGGCGTCGCTGCCCGTCTGCATGTTCACGTAGTAGTAGCCGGGGACTTCGTTCGTCCAGGGATCGGGGCGCGGCGGCGCCTTTTCAGTGATGCCGAAACTCGGGGCTGGAATTCCGATCGGCGGCGTCCACGAACCCACGTGGAGCCTGACTGCCGCGGGCGGACTGGGTGTGGTCGAGCCGACCGCCGCGAATGTGAACGTGTCGTCGCCCTGGTAGCCTGCCTGCGGCGTGTACGTCCAGTTGCAGCCCGATCCGATGAGCGTTCCCCGGGTGGGGTACGTCAGGACGGCAAAGCTGACCGTGCCGCCCAGTGCGTCGGTCCCCGTGAGCGTGATCGCGCTGGGGGTATTCACCGGGACCGTCACATCCTGCGGGTAGGCGACGACGGGGTTATTGCATTCCTTCGGGATCGGGATGGCGAAGAGGCAGGGCTGCATCAGGCCGAAGTCGGACTGGTCCACCGTGCCGCTTGCATCCAGGTCTGCCGGCTGGCAGTTCGTGTTCGACAACGGGACAGCGGGGCCCGTCCGGCATGCCCGCATGAAATCGACATCCGATTTGTTGACATAGCCGTCGGAATTGAGATCGCCGATGATCCCGGTTCCGCCCAACGCCGGGTGCTGTTGAAGTGCCATGAGAAGGAGGACGAGCACGACGCAGGCGGGGGGGCGGGTCGGTCTCAAGCGCATATCTCCGCTTCGTGCGAAGCCCGAGTTTCCTACTCGTCTGCCGGCCATCTTGACCGCAGGGGCGTCAGTACGCCATTCCGAGCCTTAGTTGTACGGCCGGCAAGCGGCAGCCGTAAGGGTGGCAAAAGCCCCAAAACGCGGCGTGCTTGCCGCTTTTCGATGGTGTTTGCGAGTCTGGCTGCAGAATCGTCGCCGCGGGCGGGGCGCCGTCGCGTCCGGCTGCGGGCGCTTTGTGGATTCAGCGGGAGTTCATCCTCATCCGGAGAGCATCGCCTCGGCCGCCTCGATCTGCTCGGGCAGTTGCTCGCGGACGGTGTTGAAGTCCGCCTCGGAGAGCCCGACGGATGCCAGCAGCGTGTCATCCAGGGGCTGGCCCTCGGCCGTGAGGTGGAAGCCGACCTTTTCGTGGCAGCAGAGGACGTCGGCGATGTAGACCATGGTGGGAAGGAGGCGTGTGTCCTCGGACAGCTTCTCGATCTTGTGGTGATATCCGAGCACGATCTGCAGCATGCGCGGGAATTTCCACTTGGTCGCGAGTGCCGCGCCAAGTGCCTGGTGATCGACACCGGCGATGTCGATCTCGATCTCGGTGAACGACCGTCCGCCGCGGGCGGACTGTCGGATGATCTCGGTGAGCTGGTCCGGGAATGCCTGGCGTTCGATGAGCAGGCCCAGGTCGTGAATGAGCCCGCCGAGGAACGCTTCCTCGGCGAACGGGCGCTTGCCGATCATGCAGCAGAACTGGCGCGTCGCGACCGCCACCGCCACGCTGTGTTTCCAGATGTCACGCGCGCTGAACTTGTCGGAGATCCGGTCGGCCGTGAAGAGCCGGCTGATCGAGGCGGAGATGGCGATGTTTTTGACGGCGCTGAGTCCGAGCAGCACGATTGCCCGGTCGATCTCGGAGACCTGACCCGGGAGGCCGTAAAACGCGGAGTTCACGACCTTCAGGACGCGGGTCGCGAGCGCGGGATCGTTCTTGATGACGCTGTGGAGGTCCCGCGCGGTGCTCTTGGGATCGTCGACGATCGCGATGATGCGAGTGGTCACCTCCGGCAGGGTCGCAATGTCCCCGATCTTGGCGAGGGCGAGCTTGATCACCTGCGAAGCGTCGGCAGGAACGGTTGTACTGGGCATAACACCGCCGTCCACAAGAGGAAACGTGCAAAACCCCAATTCTTTACAGGAATCGACCCGCTGATGGGGGTGGTTTAGAAAAAGCCGGGTTGATCAGTAGGACAGGGTTTTTCGAAGCAGGCGGGGAGTGATTATGAGACGCTCGAGCACGCGCGCGATCCGTTCACCCGCGCGCCCGTCGCCATACACGCCGCCTTTCGACGGCGGAGGCGGAGCGCGAAGGGCTTTGCGGATTCCGGCCAGGATCGACCCGTAACGCTCGCCGACGTCGATCACGCCCGGGCAGCACCGCAGGCGCCCATCCTGTCGCGCGCCGATGTTGACCGCTGGCACGCCCAGGTAGGCCGACTCGAGGATGCCGCTCGACGAGTTGCCGACCAGCACGGCCGCGCGCGACGCGAGCGCCAGGTACTCCGGCCGCGGCAAAGAGCGGAAGATCCGGCAGTCGTCGCCTGCCGCTTCCCGCTTGATCGCACGGATGATGCCCGGGTAGCCGGGATCGCAGTTCGGATACACGATCACCAGGTTCAGCCCGCTCGCACGGACCGCGGCGCACGTGCCGCGCATCGCGCGGTCTTCCTCGCCCGCCCGGCGGCCGATGGGATGCTGCACGACCACAGCATACGGTTCATGCGCGAGCGGCCCCAGCAGTCGCCGGACGCGCTGATCCGCTTGGGGGGCTGCGATGCAGTCGCGGATGTCGTCCAGGCCGGGTGCACCGACGCGATGGATCCGCCAGGCGGACTCGCCCATCCGGCGGAGGCGCTCGGCGGCGTCCTCGGAGGCCACGAGGTGCACATGCGAGAGACGCGTGATGGCGTTGCGCAGTGCGTCGTCTACGTCGCCGGTCGCACGATCACCGCCATGGATGTGAACAAGCACACGTCGACCGACCGACGCCGCGCAAGCGCCGGCGAGCGCCTCGATACGGTCACCGAGCACGAGCGCCGAGTCGCACCGGAGGTTCTCGAGTGCGCGGGAAATTCCTTCGATGCCGCGTGCCAGCGCGAGCGGCTCGCCGGAGGCTCCTGCCCGGCCGTTCTGCATGGGAACCGCGGCGTCTACGCGCCATCCACGGTTGCGGATCTCGTCGATCGTCCGCCCGAAGGCCGGGAGCAGGTGCATCCCGGTGACGATCAGGCGCATCTGGACGCCGCGTCTGCTTCCGATGGCCCGCATCACGGGTTCGAGCAGGCCGAACTCGGCGCGGGTGCCGGTGACGACGGCGATTCGGCGGAGGTGTGTGGCCGTGGGAAGATGCGAACTGGACCGTGGCACGTTCAGGCTCCCGTGCCGGCGGCGACGGGTGCTTCAACGGCGTCCCAGGCGAGTTGCGTATCGGCCTCGATGTCGCGGACCGCCCGACGCCCGATCAGCGTGTCGAGTTCGGCGGGGCGGATCCCGGTGCCGGGGCGTTTCACGGTGAGCATGTCCGCGGTCAGGGTCTCGCCCGCACGGATCGCCCGTGCGGCCACGACGCTGCCACGGGACAGCCTGCGAACCTCGCGTTGACGCGGGCTGACGGTCACGTCGCCGTCGCCGAGCAGCGATTCCGCGTGCCGGATCGTGCGGATGTACTCCGCCATGGCCGCGGGTTCGAGGGAAAACGCGTGATCGGGCCCGGTGCGGGACCGGTCGAGCGTCATGTGCTTTTCGATGATGCGGGCGCCCGCGGCTACCGCGTATCCGCCGATGAGTACCGACTCGGTGTGATCGCTGAATCCCGCCACGCAGCCGAACGACCGCGCCAGCGTACCGATCGCGCGGAGGTTTGCCTCGCGTTCCGGCGTCGGGTAACTGCTGATGCAGTGCAGCAGGGCGAGGGGCCCGCCTCCGGCGGTTCGGAAGAAGCTGACGGCTTCGGCGATCTCCTCCAACTCGGCTGCGCCGGTCGAGGCGATGACGGGAAGGCGGCTGCGCGCGGCGGCGCCGAGCAGGGGCGTGTTGACGATGTCCGGCGAGGCGATTTTGATCGCGCTCACGCCGATCCGGACGAGAAACTGCAGGTCAGCGACCGAAAAGGGCGTCGCGAGAAACTCGATTCCGCGCTGCTTCGCGCAGTCGGCGAGTTCCACGAAGGTGTCGTGGGTGAGTTCGAGCGCCGAGAGCATCCCGTACTGGCTGTCGGTGTGCACGGCGCGCTGCTGGTAGGCGGCCGCGGGTGCCGTCCGGGTCACGAGACGACTGGCGGCGAACACCTGGAACTTGACAGCGTCGGCCCCGGCTTCTGCCGCTGCGTGAATCAGCTCCCGGGCGACAGAGGCGCACCCGTCGTGATTCACGCCGGCTTCGGCGATGACGTACACGGGCGCGGCCTCGCCGACGAGGGCGTTTCTGATCGAAAACGAGCTGGCGTCAGCGACGGTCATAGGCCACCGATACCGACACGGCGCCGGTGAATGGTCGTCGCGAGCCGCCGCTCGGCTCCGCGAAGACGGACTCGCTGCGATCGCGCAGGATCGCCTCAGCGCGGTAGAAATCTGCACGACAGTCGATTTCGACGGTCTCGTCCTCTTCCTGGACGATCGCCCGGCGATCCGCACCGAAGAACGCGTGCGGGTTCTGGTAGCTCTCGGGTGTAAACAGGCAGTCGCGGCGCACGGCGATGGCGGAACCGTTGTTGTAGTAGAGCGGCTCGAGGTCCTGCCGGCGGTCGATGGTGTTCTGTCGATACTGCACCATCCGGTCGTCCTCGAGGCGGTGCAGCCAGTCCGGATGCTGCTTGCCGATGCGGACAAGCGTCCGGACACTGTCGCAGCCGGTCGCGACCAGGTGTTCGACCACGGCGTCAACGGTGCCTTCCGCCCGGATCGGTGTGTTTCCGTAGAGGATGACCACCACGTCCACACGCTCGCCCGTCGCGTTCTCGTACTGCTCGACTGCGTGCCGTACGGCTGCGCAAACGGGGGCCGTATCGCCGGCGAGTTCGGGGGGGCGCTCGATCACCGTGACTCCGGCGGCCCGGCCGACAGCCATGGCCCTGGGCGAGTCGGTAGTCAGCACGATGTCGTCTACGTACGCACTCTGCTGGGCGTGGGTGATGCTGTAGGCCACGACAGGGCGTCCGCAAAGCGGCAGGACGCATTTATCGGGCAGACCCTTGCTCCCGGCCCGGGCGAGAATGACGGCAATTGTTCTCATTCCGGATTGATCGGACTTGTCCACCCGGTGTCTTGAGCAAGCACCCCGTTCTTATGGGTCCGGAATTTGCACGGGGGGGCAGGCGTGATTTAGACTTGGGAGAGCATCATATCCGTGAAGCCTCGCTCTGGAACCTCCGCATTCGGGGCTCTCCGCATCAACCGAGTGCGATGGCGGCAGCCCTGCCGGGGAGTTGGACGTCAGGAAACAGGCGAGGGGATTGGTTGTGAGGGGCGGAGGAAGCGAAGTTCCGCCCTCAAGCATTCAGGCATCCAGGTCCGAAAAGCAGCATAGGGGTCGACAGCTCGGAGGGACCGCCATGCCAGCGATTACGGCCGGAAGAAGCGTTCTGGTGAGCTTGAGCCTCTGCACCCTGTCCTTCACGGCGTGCGGCAAGGGACCGTCGGCCGGGCAGGCAGCCGCCGGCGGGGGCCAGTCAACCGTTCAGGAGAGCTTCGAGGTTCTACGGGGTCTGGCGAGAAGCCATTCCTATGTCGACTTGCGCCAGTACATCGAGCCGGGCGGGTCCGAGACCGTGATCGACCTGCTAATGGCGATCGACGAACTCGAAGCGGCCGAGGCTGGTGCCCGGCAGCAGATTCAGCGGTGCTGCACGGGGACGGATCCCGCGATGTTCGACGCGCCTGATTTCTCGCACCTCCTGCCTTTCGCCGCGCCGGGTCTGGTCGTGCAGCGCGTCTCCGAAACAGGTGATTCCGCGTGCGTCGAAGTGGCTTCGGGAGGCACGTGCCGTCGGGTCGAGTTCGTCCGCCAGG
>CAZJTF010000172.1:12290-14467 GCA_964548565.1 uncultured Planctomycetales bacterium
TGCGTCGAAGTGGCTTCGGGAGGCACGTGCCGTCGGGTCGAGTTCGTCCGCCAGGGCGGGCGATGGCTCTATGTCCCGGCGGCGTTTCCACGAGACCTGCCGATCGCGATTCGCCGCCTGGCCGGAACCATGGACCGGCTCTCGGTGGCGCTCACTGCGACGCCGAAAACGCCCACGCAGCTCGCGCAGCATTGCCGGATCTTCATCGAACCGAAGGCTCGACACGCGATCGAACTCGCGGGCCTGCCCGCCGCTGCCACGGCCGAGCGCTCCGTTCGCCCGTAAAAACGCAAGCACCCGCGATTCCCGGAGGAACCGCGGGGCTTACCAGCTGGTTCGCCCGGGCGCGAGGGGTGGTTCGCGCCGGGCGCCTTTATGCCGAGAAGCTGCTGCCGCAGCCGCAGGTGTGCGAGGCGTTCGGGTTGTTGAACACGAAGCCGCGGCCCATCACCTCGTCGCGGAAATCCAGCGTGACGCCGTTCAAGTAGATGTAGCTCTTCGAATCGCAGACCAGCTTGACCCCGTGGGAGTCGAACTCCTCGTCCTGGTCGGACTTGGTCTCCGTCAGGTCAAGCGAGTAACTGAATCCGCTGCAGCCGCCGCCGCGGATCCCGAGTCGAAGATACGTCGACTCGACGGGCAGGCTCTGCTGCTCAAGGATCGTCTTGACCTCCTGCGCGGCTCGCTCCGTCAACTGAATACCCATGAATCGTCTCCTGTTCCTCGTTGCCGTGGATTCCGGCCCTAATTCGTACCATTATAGTGCGGATTGCGTTGGACGCCAGAGCGGCTTCAGCGAGGCCCTGACAACTGGACGTACTCGCCCTGTGAATCCTCGTCCTTGCAGCACGGACCCGTATCCACCGCCAGGTCGGCCAGGCTGACGCCGTCCAGGAACTCGGCGAGGCGATCGTGGATCCGGTGGATCGGAGACCGGACCGGGCAGCAGGATACCAGTTCGCATCCGCACTCCGCGCCGGAGTTTCCCTCTGTGTCCTCGCGCCGATCCAGGCAATGGACCAGCTGGATCGGACCCTCGACCGCGCGGATGACGTCGTTCAGCGTGATCTTGTTCGCTGCCAGCGCCAGGCTGTACCCACCGCGCGGGCCGCGGGACGACTTAGCCAACCCCTTCTGAGTCAAGAGTTTAAGAATATTCATCAGCAGCGGCAGCGGCATGTTGTACCGACTGGCGATCTCACGGGCGCTGCTACAGCCGTTCGGCTCGTTCGCCATGTGACACAAAGCGATCAGGGCGTAATCTGTTTTACGTGTCAGGGTCAGCATTCAAGGTGTTACCGATGGGCTGGCCTCCCCAGAAGCCACAGGGGAATATAGCACCTGAACGGTACGATTTCAAGGAATTCAGGCCGATTCGTCGGCCGCCGAGCCCCTGCCGATACGGGTGCGGTGGCCTCCGCCCAGGGAGATGCCGCGGCGGCTCTCCGCCTGCAAGAACGCAAGGAGTTCCCGCCCGGCTCGCGTGCGCACCGTCTGCTCCAGTTGCTCAACGGCCTTCCGGAACGTGAGTTCCGTCCGGTAGAGCGTTCGGTAGGCGTTGCGGATATCCAGGAGTTCGTCGCTGTTATACCCGCTCCGCTGCATCCCCACTCGATTGTGCTGGACAATCAGGGATTCACCGTGGGCCATCATGAAGGGTGGGATGTCCATGGTGACGCGGCAGGCGGCCGCCACGAACGCGAGTTTTCCGATCCGGACAAACTGGTGAATCAGCGCACTCGCACTGAGTGTCGCAAGGTCGTCGATCTTGACGTGACCGGCGACGCCGGCGAACGGCATCAGCTTGACGGCGCGACCGAGGACGCAGTTATGGCCGACGTGCGTTTGAGCCATCAGGAAGCATTCGTCCCCGATCACCGTCTCCGACTCCGCCTGAGAGCCCCGGTGGATGCTGCTCCCCTCGCGAATCACGACGTCGTTTCCGATGGTGAGATAGCTGCGTTCGCCCGTGAAATGGAAGTCCTGCGGCAGATGCCCGATCACCGCGAACGGATGGATCTGGCAGCGCTCGCCGATTCGTGTCCACGACGTGATGAAGGCATGATTCCAGACCTTCGTGTCGGCTCCGATCCGCACGGGGCCGTCGATGACGGCGTAGGGGCCGACCTCGACCGTCGGGTGCAGTTCGGCTGCCCGATCGATGATCGCGGTTGGGT
>CAZJTF010000173.1:0-14463 GCA_964548565.1 uncultured Planctomycetales bacterium
CTTCGGGTCGCCCGTCAGGCGCGTCAGGCCGTCCAGGGTGCGCAGGAGGTTCTGCTGACTCGCGAGGTTGGAGAGGATCCATTCCTGCCCGTTGAGTTTCCACTTCGCCGGCTCGCGCGTCGTGACATTCAGGCCGTCCACGAACAGCGGCGTATGCCTGGGGCCATAGACGTCGCGGCCGTGCTCCAGGACGGCGTCGGCGAAGGTGCGGACCGGCTCGATGAAGGCCTCGGCCGATCCGGGGGGCGATGTTTGTGCTCCGAGCGGTCGCACCAGCGCAACGAGAAGCCCCACTGTCAAACAGACCACCCGCTTCATGACCATCTCCTCGACTGATCAGAACGCAATCAAGCCCGTCTCCCGCCCGCGCGGTGTTCGTCACGATCCGGAGGCCGATCGCCTGGTCGGAGCCTCGAGTCGGTCGGCGCCGTCCGTCAGCCATTCGAGCGTGAATCGCACCAGCGTGATCTTCTCGTACTGGTTCTTCTCGCCATTTTCGTAGAGGCACAGGATGTGACCGTCGGGCGCAAGCGCGAGTTCGGAGTAGACCGACTTTCCGGGGTTGAGCACCTTTGAGACCGGCCAGGTTTTGCAGTCGTCGTAGCTCAGGCGGACCGTCATGTTCTTGCGCTCGGCACTGGCGGGGTTGGCGAAGAGCACGCGGCTGCGGCCCTGTTCCTTGCCGGTGAGCCGCAGGAAGCTGGCCTGGCACTTCGGCTCGATGAGCGTCTCGTCGAGAACCACGTCACCAAACGTCTTGCCGCCGTCCTTGCTCCAGGCGATCGCCCGCCGGTTCTTGCCGTGGTAGCTCCGCATGTTGATGCACACCGATCCGTCGGTCGCCTCAACCACCTGGCACTCGTTGGTCTTCTCCGGAAGGATCCCGCCGATCTTCCACGTCGCCCCGTGATCATCGCTGTAGATCACATGCGAGTGATAGAGATGGACGTCCTGCTTGGTGGCATTATCGAGCTTGTGGTCGCACGGGATCAGGAGCCGACCGCCGCGGAGTTGGATTCCATGGCCCGGGCCGGTGGCGTACCACGTCCAGTTTGGCTTGCTGACGTCCCTGGTGATGTTGACCGGCTCCGACCAGGTCACCCCGTCGTCCTTGCTGCTGGTGATCAGCACTTCCTTGTTGTTGCGGCAGAACGGAAGCCAGATCGTCCCGGTCGCGCCGTCGACCACGGGGCACGGATTGCCGGCAGTGTTCCCCCCGTCGTCGACGATCACGTGCATGGGGCTCCAGGTCTTGCCGCCGTCCGTGCTGCGCCGCAGGACCAGGTCGATGTTGCCGGAATCGGACAGGCTGCTCTTGCGTCCTTCGCAGAAGGCGAGGATGGTCCCCTTCCGGGTCACCACCATGGCCGGAATGCGGTACCCCTTGTAGTCATCCTGCCCGCCGACGTACAGGTCGATGCCGGGCAGACGCTCCACGGCGGGTGACGCTTTCTGCTCGGTGGCAGCATCGGCGGCGTAGCCGGGCACGGCCGACGCCCCGAGTACAACCACGCCCACCACGGCGCAGAAGCACACCCCAACCGCTGCCCAGACGACGCCCGGATTCCGAGACGCATGCGCAAACATCGCGACCCTCCCGCGGATTCATGAAGGACGTGGATGCCATGTCGCCATGGCGGACATGACCGAAAATGTACTTGACCGTCGCCCGGTGTCAAGGTAAATTATCGATTGTTTTCACGAGATATCGTTAATTCCCCGAAACAGAGGGCCGTGCGATGAACGCCGGGGAGACCGACTCGCGCCGCGGCATGCCGGGTTTTACCCTCATTGAAGTCCTCGTCGTCGTGGCCATCATCGCGCTCCTGCTGGCGGTGCTGCTGCCGACGCTGGCTCGGGCCCGCAGCAGCGCACGCGGTGCCGTGTGCGCCTCGAACCTCCACCAGTTCGGCCTCGCGATCGGCATGTACCAGTCCGAGCATCGTGGGTACGTCCCACGCGGCGGCACCCACGCCTCGCTCCACTGGATCATGCTCGTGGCCCGGCAGGTTGGCGACAAACGGCACTACACGCACGTGAACCAGGTCCCCGTGGAGAAGATGCCGATCTACTGGTGCCCCGAACGGATGCGGACCCTGCCCTCCCCTTTCGTCGATTACGTCGTCAACAGCATGAAGACCAGCGGCAGTGACACGGAAGTCAAGAATCCCACGCCCATCAACGAGTGGAAGTATCCCGGGCGCGTCATCCTGCTGGGCGATGCAGCCCTCGAGTCCGGCACCAACGCGATGGGCGCGAATCTCGAGCCCGTCTACAACGAAAGCCTGATGAGTGCGCGAGAGAATCACCCGCAGGCCATGCTCTTCCCGGATGCCGCGTCGTTCCAGTCGAAGTACTCCAGCCTGGACAAAATGGACTTCTACGCCTCGTTCCAGTTGCCGCCGAGCCCGCAGCGACGATGCGGAACGAAGATCCACGCCAACAGCTACTGCAACTGGCTGTTCGCCGACATGCACGTCGCGCCGGTCATGTGGCTGAACGGAAAACGGTCGACGACGGAGTGGCTCCGCATGTGCGGCGTGAAGAATCCGCAGTAGGTTTCGCGAGTGGAGCATTCACCCGGGAGAAGAACGCACCCATCCAGCACCTTGTCCCCGCATGTTGGACGAAAGCACACACGGATGAAGCAGCATATAGTTCTCACAACGGTTCTCTGCACATGTGCGTCCGGCGCGTTGGCCGCTGAGCAGGGGTTGACGCTCGTGAAGGACGGCCAGCCGGTCGCGACCATCGTGATCGCGGCCTCGCCGACGGACAACGCACGCTCGGCGGCGACGGAATTACAGAAATACCTCGAGAAGATGACGGGCGCCCGGCTTCCCATCGCGACGGATGCCGCGCCGCCGGCAGGGACGCTCGTGCTGGTCGGGCGGAGCCGGGTGACCGATGCCATCGCTGATCTGGAGATCCCCTCCGGGCGGACGAAGAACCTCCGCGAAGAAGGTTTCGTCATTCGCACCGTCGGCGACCGCCTGGTGCTCGCCGGCAACGATGAGCCCCCCTACCTGGGCACGCGTTACGCCGTGGTCGAGTTCCTCCATCGCCAGGGCGTGCGCTGGTTCATGCCGGGGACAATGGGTGAGGTCATCCCGCAGGTCTCGAGCATCACCGTCGAGGTGACGAATCTTGTCCAGCGACCCGATTTTCCGATGCGGAACTGGTGGGAACACGCCCGGCGCAACATGGCCGCCGAATGCCGCGAGTGGAAGATTCACAACAAGATGAATCCGGACGTCCAGGACGCGTTCGGCGTCCCCGCGGACGGCTCGATCAAGCGGTACCTTCCGAAAAACGGGGTGGCCGAACATCCTGACTGGCATGCAATCAAGCGTGACGGGACCCGCGACCCGGATCACCCCTGCACCACGAGTGAGGGGATGATTCAGTCCATCGTGGGCCGTGTCAAAGCGGAAGCGCGGGCAGGAGTTCGATTGTCCGCCTTCGCCCCGGTGGACGGCAATCCCCGCTGCTGGTGCGAGCGGTGCGAGAAGATCGGAAACAGCTTCGACGGGTACGGCGCCAACGAGCGCGACCCCGTGCCCGAATCCTCCGCGAGCAACGAGTGGTTCTACTTCGTCAACCGCATACTGGCCGAGGTGAACCGGGAATTCCCCGAGTACATCATCGCCACCAACGGCTATGCCAACCGCGACATCGCGCCCGAGCTCCCGCCGGACGTCGTCTTCAATCCGTCGAAGAACCTGGTCGTCATGTTCGCGAACATCGGCGCCTGCACGATCCATGCGTACGACGATCCGAAATGCTGGCAGATGCGACGGCAGGGCCAGATGATCCGGCAGTGGTGCACATTGTCGGACAAGGTGTGGATCTACAACTATAACTACACGATGCTCGTCAACAAGGGCACCATCACGCCGATGGTGCATCGGCTCCGCCGGAATATCCCGCTGCTCAGGGAGTGGGGGCTCCTCGGGTTCCACGACCAGGACGAGGCGGACTGGGCCCTGACGGGAATTCCCACGCGCCTGGTGCGCGCCCGACTCGAATGGGATGTCCGCGCCGACGTCGATGCCATTCTCGACGACTTTTACACGAAGTGGTTTGGGGCGGCCGCCGCTCCGATGAAGCGGTATTACGATGCCCTGGAGGAAGCGTTCGAAAAGGCGCCGCAGCACGGGCACGAAGATGTCATCCTGAATTCGATCTACACGGACGCTTTGATGGCGACGCTCGACTCCGCGATGTCGGCGGCCGAGTCCGCGGGCCGCACCGAGGCCGAACGGTCGCACATCCGCATCGAGCGGGCGATCTACGATCATCTGCGGGAGTTCGTCAAGCTGCAGAAGGCCAAGGCAGCCGGTCGTTTTGCCGATGCCGCACGATGCGCGGCACGCATGGTCGCTACGCAGGAAGCGATGAACGAACTCTCGCCGTTCCTGGGCTGGCACCCGTACAAGGCGTACGAATGCGACTGGGAACGGAAGCGCATGGAGAAGATCGCCGCGCTGCTCGACGGGCCCGGCGGCCAGTTGGTCGCGATGCTTCCGGAACAGGCATCCTTCCGGCTCGATCCTTTCGATGACGGCAGGTTTGAGCGATGGCAGGACACCGGCATTGACCTGGCTGGCTGGAAAACGCTGCTCACGACGGCCGGCTGGGATGCCCAGGCTTTCCATGACGCGAGCGGGCGCCCGTACAAAGGTGTCGCGTGGTATGCGTTCGACGTCGATGTGGACGCGGTCCCGGAGAGCAAAAGCGTCTACCTGCACGCGCCTGCCGTCGTGAATGAGGCGTGGCTGTGGGTCAACGGCCGGTATGCGGGGCATCGGCCATACAAGATGCCGTGGTTCCGGCCGCAGCCGCTCAACCTGGAGGTGACGCGACTGCTCAAACCCGGCGCCCGGAACCGCGTCGTGCTCAGGGTCCTGTGCAACTTCGACGTCTGGGGGGCAAACGGAGTCTACGAGCGGATGTTCCTCTACGCGGCCCATCCGCAGACCGCGCCGGCAAAGTGATCTCGCTGTCGGGAGGTCACTGCGGTTGCGTGATCTCAATTGCGCAGGTCGCGGGCAGCTCATTCCATCGGAGCAGCAAGCCACGGTTCTTGTACAGCGGCGTGGCCTCATTGTTGACGATCGCGGTGGTCCTCCGCACCCCGCTGTCGCGGCGGATCCGGATCGACAGCGTCGATCCGCGGAGGTGCAGATTCTCCACGGCGATTTCACGCCACCCCGCCGGGAGCGTCGGTAAGACCTCCAGCCCCTCACCGGTCGGGCGCACACCGAAGAAGATTTCGGTGGCCATGATGGCCGGCATCGAGGCCCAGATGTAATCGGTGAGATCGGACGGCTCACCGGTGAGCGAGTTGTAGAATTCGCGGAAGTGGCCGCTCGATTCGAGGGTCTTGAAGACCATGCGGCAGTTGATTTCCGCCAGGCGCGCCGCCTCGTCGTTATAGCCGTACCGTTTCAGACCCTGGATGACGAGCCATGTCATCTCGACCCAGTTGGAGCCGCGCCAGTGGTACACCCCCCGCCGCTTCTCCGGCATGTGCCGGACCGCCAGCGTCGCGACCGGGTAGTCGGTCCCGAACGCCTGCGGGTCTTTCAGCAGTGCAACGATGTCCCTCGCCTGCTCCTCTGACGCGAGGCCGGACCAGAGCGGAAAGAACGTCGAAACGTCCATCACGCGCGCCCACCGTCCGCCGGTGAGGTCTCTTCCGTAGTACACGCGGTCTTGCGCGTTCCAGAGTTGGCGCCGCATCTCGTCCTGCCGCCGGTCCGCGTCGGCCGTCCAGTCGTTGGCCTCGTTTTGGTGGCCGAGCTCGTGCGCGATGGACGCAAGTGCCCGCTCCTCGCTCAGCAGATAGCAGTTGAGGTCCAGCGCCTCCTGCTGCTCGGCCTTGCCGGTGGCCTTCCATGTGGCGAGATCGCGGTCGTCACGCACCGTCTCGAGGTAGTCCTTCCAGTGCTGAAGGATGGTGCCCGCCCGGGTCCGCTCGTCCGAGCGCCACCAGCGCATGTACCGCGACCCCGCGGCGTACGCCTCCTCGAGAAACGAGCGGTCGCCGCTCCAGCAGTACGCTGTCCACGCCTCCCACATCAGGAGCGGACAGGTGGCGAGGCCGGGGTGGACGTCGTGCGTCGTGTGGTTGACGCCGTAGCGGATGAAGCCGTCGGGCGTGATGGCCTGGAGATGCCCGCGAAGGTAACTCTGCGACAGTGCGGGCTCGGTCAGATTGACCACGAACGTCGAGAGGTGTTCGTGCGCGTGCATCCCGTAGCTCCACCAGCCGTACGGGTTGTGGCCGTGCACCCGGCAGAAGGTGTACCAGGGCTGGCGGAGCTGCCCCTGCGCGCTCCACGTGTTGCCGCGCGGCAGTTCCATGGCGCAGGCCAAGTCGCCCGACCATGACGGTTCCAGCATCCGGAAAACGGGCATCCTCGCGTACCATTCGAAGCTGTCGTGCAGGAGTGACGGCCAATCCGCCGCCAGGGACTCGACGGCAGCGCGGACGGAATGCTCGCGGGCTTCGTCCGGCGTCTGGCGGGGATAGAGCACGATCTGCCGCGGCGACTCGAACCGCTCCGCTCCGTAGCGGTGAAGATTGAGCGCGATGAGCAGGATGCGTGACCCCTCGGCGGGCAGTGGCAGACGAAAGCCGAGACGCGCCTCGGCCCGCTCCGGCGAGCGAGATGAGTCCCACGACGACGGCGGTTCACTGCCGACCATGGTGCAGAGCAGCGACCCTGCTCGATGCTGGTCGCGGTCGCGGGTCCACTCTTCGTAGCTCGAGATCAGCGCCGCGTTCGCGGGGTTGTACCCGATCCACTGCAGCCCCCCGGTAGTGACGTGGATACCGTAGCCGTAGCGGTCGAACGGTTCGTCCCCGTTTGGCGATTTCGCGCAGACGGCGGCGACCTGCACAACTTTCGACTGCTTTTCAGGGGTTCGCAGCTGAATGACTGCCAGCAGTGTGTCGCTGAGAACCGGGAGAAACAGCACGCGGGCATCAAGGCCGGCAAGCTGCACCTGCTGGGCCACCAGGTTGACGAGGTGGTCGGTCGTGCGGCGCGGCGGATTGAAATCGACGCGGACCGCGCGGGGGTGGTCGCCCGTTTCCGAGTCGACCGCCAGCCCGAGGATGAAATTCACGTCGGTGTTGGTGTTGACGAGGCCCATCTCGCCGTCATGCGGCAGATTGAACCGGGGATCCTTCTCCTTCTCGAGTGCATGCCAGGGAATATCCGTGTCGAAATCGGTCGGAGCCCCCACGTCGTGCACCTTCACGAGGTACGGGCTGGGCTTGGCTGCGAGGATCTCGCGCAGGCCCTGCGGAAGCCGAGATGCGGCGCTGTCCAGGAGGGACGCGACGTCCGCCTGCCGGGTCTCTCTGCGCGGGATCGCGCCGGGCGTGGCCAGTTCGATCGGCTGCTCGGCCGCGGCAATCAGCGCGCTGGAGAGCATCCCGAAGAGACACAGCGTCGGCCGACCGGCCATGACGGTCACCTACCTGCCCATGCCGACGGAGGCTGCCGGCTCGTCGGCCAGACGGATCACCCGCTGGTAGCCGACGATGTCGCGACCGTCGTCGACGGTAATGTCGAAATCCTCCCCGCGATCCAGGGCCTCGTTCACGGCCTGGAAGCCGCGATTCAGGAGCTTCCTGTACCGGACGGAGGACTCATTTTCTCCCTTGGGATCGAGTTCCCGGATGAACCAGAGGTTCTCGAGCGAAAGGAAATAGCCATACGGGACGACGATCGCCAGATCGCGCACCGGGGCCGCGCCGAGGATCGATGGGCGCGGGTGCTCCTTCTGATGCCGGCGCAGTCCACGCGTCAGTTCCATCTGTTCCACCCACGGCAGGTGGTGCTCGTGATCGGACGTCCAGAACCAGATGTAGCGGGCGCCCATGTCGTAGGCCTGCGCGATGGCAGTCGGTGAAATCGTCGGATCGCACTGGCCGTAGATCGCCGTCCCCCAGTATTTGCCGAAGGGACGACTTCCTCCGCGCAGCGTGGCGTAGTAATAGCGGAGCATCTCCTCGACCGTATACTTCCGATCGACGCCGGCGCGCTGCGACACCTCTTTCGTAAAGTCCTCGAGCTTGTACCGGCCCTCGTGAACGATGCCGGCCGCCCCGCTCGCCATCTGGTAGAAGGACGTCTCGTACAACGTCTCCCAGATCGCGTGATCCGGGGACTCGAGGCGCATGTCACCGAGATTGACTTTCATGTCGCGGAACGCCTTGTCGAGGGCGTACCGGCTGAACGTGTACTCCTCGTGCACCCGGCCCCGCACGACCGCCGCGTAATCGGAGAAGTACACCATCTTCGTGTTCACGCGTTTGTCGCCGACGGTAATGATGGCCGGCTCGTCCAGGAACATCTGCGAGCCGAGATAGTTGCTTCGGTGGAAATCGGCGGGCCACCGCATCGGCGCCTTCGCGGAGGGATTTCGGATATAGAACACCGGTTCGCCCCGGACATACTGCTCCTGGTCAGGCCCGATCAGGAAGATGTTCGACCCGGCTTCGATCATTGTCTTGTAGTCGTCCGCCGTGAACGGGATGTACGTGTAGTTCTTGCGTTCGGGCTTCTGCGGGAGGCGGTGCCCCTCCTGGTCTTTGAAATTGCGAGCCGTCCCGACCAGGAGTTCAGGGTCGAGGTCCAGCGTCCGGGCTTCGAGAGGCGTCCACGGGACCTCGCGCTGCACCTGTTTCAGCGTCAGCACGTGCCCGAGGTACGTCGCCGTCAGGGGCAGGCCCTGCCGCCAGCCGCTGCCCTGCGCCACGTGCGGCAGGAAGTATCGCTGAAAGCTTCCCCATGGGGGCTGAAGCGCCCGGCGCGTGTGGACGTTCCGATACTCAAAGGCCTCGCCGGCTTCGGGAATGTCCACGATGTAGCGAAGGATCGGGAGGTCGTCGGTTGCGGAGAACGGATCGCCGGCGGTGAGGAAGCGGACCTGCAGGGCGGGCTGCGTATCCTGTTCTTTCGAGAAGCCGCGGATCTGCAGCCACGTGCCGGGCGTGTCGCCGAGTTTCTCGCCAGGGCCGCGCGTGACTTCCACCACCTCGAAGGGGACAGGCGTGTCTGCCTTGCAGGTCAGGGCGAGGTAACGCCCCCGGGTTCCCGGTTCCGCCATGTCTGAAGCAGGCGCGGCCGGCGCACCCAACACGACGACGCTCATCAGAAGTGCAAGCATCGGCTGCTCCTCCTTGCGGCACCCCCCACCGCAATATAAAGATAAAACCGGCAAATAATCGATAATCTATTGACAGCCCCGGTGGGCGTCAAATACATTTCAGCACCCGGCCCCGCCGCAGTCGCGATCTGCGACACGCTTGGCGCGGCTTCGTGCATCATCGAACGAGGACCCCATGACGCGCGTGACCGCTTTCCTCCTTCTGTCGCTCTCTGCCTCCAGCCACCCCGCTCCTGCCGGAGGCGATGCGCTTCTGCCCAACCGGGTTTCGCCAGAAGAATCGGGGGCCGGCTTCCGGGCGCTCTTCAATGGCGCGGATCTGACCGCTTGGGTGCACAACGGCACGCCGGGCTCGTTCACCGTCAAGGACGGCATGATTAACGGGGATCGCGCGAAAAAGGAATGGGCGTACTGGCTCAGCACGGAGCGTGAATACGGAGATTTCGAGCTGCGCCTGCAGTACCGCATCACAAAGGGCGGAAACAGCGGCATCTTCATCCGGGCGCCGCGCGACGGACGAACCTCCCGCGTGGGCATGGAGATCCAGATTCTCGATGACGGCCAGAAAAAGGGCCGACCGGGCGTGGGCAGCACTGGCGCGATCTACCAGGTTGCGGCGTCCCGCGCGCTGGCCTCCAAGCCCGCAGGCGAGTGGAACGATCTTGGGATCCTCTGCCACGGTGAACAGGTGAAGGTGACGTTGAACGGCGTCGTCATCAACGAGATCTCGATGGCCGAGCATGAGCAGTTGAAATCGCGTCCGCGCAAAGGGTACATCGGCCTGTCTGCCCACACCGGCCCGGTCCAGTTCCGGAATATCCGCCTGCGCGAGATGGGCGGTTCCACGGCGGCGCCCGTGCAGTCGCGCCCCGCTCAATAACAACCGCCGAGTTCATTCAAGAGAGGGAGGGTCAGGCGTGCTGTCCAAACGATGCGGCGGGTGCGGAAGACATGTGCGCCTGCTGGGCGCGCTGCTGGGCCTGGCTCCGACGATCGGCGTGACAAAGTCCACGGTCGCTGCGGACAGCCCCGCGGCCGTGGGTTCCCCGCGTGCAGCGGCTGCCGCCATCATCCAGGTCGGAGATCGTGATCTTCAACAGGTGCTGGATGATGCTCCGGCCGGCGCCATCATCGTCTGCGACCCCAATCGGCAGGTGACGCGTACTGCACCGTTTACGATCACGCGCCCGGTGACGCTCCGCGGCCTCAACGCATGCCTGCCGCCGAAACTCGGCAATACGTCGCTGCTCGTTGTGACGGCGAAGGGCGTGACCATCTCGGACTTCGTGCTCACCGGGAACGGCGACACGGCATCGCAGGACGAACGGGCACCGCTCCTGTCCATCGGTGCCGGCGATTTCCACGTCGAGCGCGGACGCTTCGTCAACAGTTCGAAGGACGGCGTGATGATCGACGGCGACCTCGCGGGCGGCCAGGACCTCGTCGGCGGGGTCGTCCGTGACATCGTCGGCGAAGAAGTCATTCGCGATACCGTCTCGATCAGCGGCAGCAGCAGCGGAGAATCCGGGTCTCTCGTGCGAAATGTGCTCGTCGAGAACATCCGGTGCTACCGCAGCCGAAAGCGCGGGGCCGTGGAGGTCAGCGACGGAGCCGACAACATCACCGTCCGCAAGGTCTACGCCGAGGCCAGTATCTACGGGGTGGACATTCAGGATCACGACCAGAAGCGGCAGATCAACCGCAACATCGTAGTGGAGGATGTCTTCGCGCTGCGGTGCAACTCGGCGGTCCGGACCAAGAACCATCCGCACGGCCACGCAAACCTGACGGTACGCGACGTGACCGCCAGGGAGTGCGGGATGCCGATCCAGATCTCGCACACCGACAATCTCCGCCTGGGCAGTGTCCTGGTGATCGATCACGCGGGCAAAGACCCCGCCGTCTCCGTCCGGAACTGCCACGGAGCGATGATTCGCGACATCATCATCGAGAACACGGATCACAAGGGACCGGGCGTGCTGATCGAGGACTGCGACGGTGCGATTATCGACGGGGTGACGTTGCGGGGAAAAGGCGAGAATCTCAGCGCCGGCCTCATCTACCGCCTCACGCAGGACCGGCATTTCTCCGGACTGTCCATCCGAAATGTACTTGTTCCCGGAATCGCGGACGCGGGGATCCGGCTGGAGGTCAAGGATGGCTGCGGCGCGACTCTCACGGACTACATTGTCTCGGGCAACGTCGCAGCCGTGCAGGACAGGATCCGCGGCCAGCGGGCACGGGTCGGGGACAACGTCCCCTGACGTGAACCGCACGATCACACTTTTGACTGGTCCCGGCCAATCACCCGGTCACGGCTGGCACCCCGCCTGGGCCGCCACCGTTTCGTCGAAGGGAATGTCCGGACCGGTCGCGCACTTGACGAACTCCAGGAGGTCGTCCGTGTCGACGTGGAGATCCCCTTCCGGATCGGTCACGGTCGGCCGGTCGTAACACGTGCAGTTGCCCGCAACGAGCGTGTCCGGGCCGGTGAAACACGCCTGGATGACCGCAAAATCATCCATGTCCACGTCCTGGTCGCTGTCCGTGTCCGCAAAGGGGAAGTGACAGAACTCGGGCACCAGGCTCCGGCCGATCACGTACACCTCTTCGCCCGGCGCGAAGGCCCCCGCATTCGTGCCGCTCACCCAGGCGAAAGACACATCCATGGTGCCGCGCGTGCTGCCGGCCCCGAACCCGAATCCTCCGCCGTCGCTCGGATCGACCCAGTCGTACTGAACCGCCCCGCTGTCGAGCACCGCCGCGGGTGTCGGGTCTTCATTCACGTACATCCGCATGTGGCGCCGACGGAGATTGGCCAGGTTCGACACGGTGTCGTCGGTGTCGGTGTACTGCCCCACCGCGGTCAGGCGGATGATCGCGTAATCGCTGCTTCCGGGGACGATCTTGACGGCACCCCGGAGCTGCTCCTCGAGCCGCCCATCCAGGCCGCCCCAGTGTCCCCACGAGGTCAGGCTGCCCAGGACGTTGTTACCGGTGATGCCGGACGCATCGCTGTGGAACAGGAACAGTTGCGGGCCCCGGTCGACCCCCCAGTTGTTCACTTTCATGCATGCCAGCACCGTCACCCCGGCATCTCGCACGGTGGGGAGCCCCCTGCTGGCGCCCGATTCGGTGGTCACCTCGGATCGGTATACGATCCGACCGTTGGGATCATGATCCACGATCCGCCAGGCCCGCCGGCTCGGACTGGTCAGGTCTTGTTCGACCGTCCCCGTCAGGTTCGCGCCGAGACCGCCTTTCAGCGGGAGGAACCGCTTGCCGGCCCCCGCCGAGTTCGGCGTCGTCGGGTCCACATTCGCGCGGTAGGTGAAGACGCGGACGTCCGTGCCATGGGCCGCGTCCATCATCCGCAGGTTGATGTTGCGCGTCAGCCGGTCGGCCGAGTCGGCTGCGTTCGTAAAGGTCACGGTCACGGTGCCGGCATCCCCGAACAGCGGAATCCCGGAGCCGTTCTTGTCGAAGGTCCCCGTGACCGAAACCGTGCCGCCCGCGGGAACCGTCAGCGGGTTCGGCGGCGTCGCCGTCCACGGATACGTCAGGTAGCCCCTGTTCGTGGTCACGTAGAACTGCATCGGAGCCGCCGTGCTGTTGGTGATCGTGTGCGTCACCGGCACGATCGTCGAGTTCGGTGCGAACGGCGTGTAGACGCGATATTCCTTGTGGAGGGCGCCCCCCACATCCCACGTGCGCACGGTGAGGTCCACCTCGCGGAGAATCTCGTGGGGCGGCGTGTTGTTGTCAGTGAACTTGAGATACGCGGTGCTCAGCGTGCCGGAGGTCAGGCTCGGATCGCCCGTGTTCAGGCGCGCGACGAGCGTATCGACGTCGCCGACCGCGACGGTCCCGCCGCTCTTGGGGCTTCCGGCCGCATCCGTCAACGAGAGCCAGGAGATGTCGGACGGCGTCTGCGTGGCGTCCAACTCGGTGACGGTGTAGACCAGCGTGGATGCAGTCGCGGAGTTATTCCGGATCGTGTACGTGAAGCCCGGGTGCGCCTCGTTGATCGCGACGTCGGCGATTTGTGTCACACGGGGATCCACCAGCAGCGACGTCGTAGCACCCGGCGGATACGCGCCCAAGGCGTACGCGAGGAAATCGACGTCGACCGCGCCGCTCGCGGACGCATCGGACAGCCCCATCTGCAGGTAGTTTTCAAAGGTGAAGTCGGAGGCCCCCACGGTTGCGTTCACGACGAAAGTTCCCGCCGGCGTGAGGGAGCCATCCATCCAGACCGTCACCTGGTGCGTCCCCACGCCTTTTGAAATCGTGGGAGGCGTGGTTGCCGGATCAACCACAATCGGCTCTCCGATCTTCTGGATCGTGATCCAGAACTCGTGCCAGGCCGTCATGTCCGCGATCTGGAGAACGTTGAGCGTGCCGTTGCTGTTCGTGACCGCCGATACACCATTGGGCCGAAACCGATTGTTGCCAGAAGTGGTGGAGAATCGGTTCATCACCAGCCCCTGCCGACCGTTCATATAGCTGGCGCCGGGCAGGTCGCTGTCCAGGGCGAGACCGAACCGGATGGCCTGCTGGTCCATGCCCTGCCGGATCGTGAACACGTCGACATAGCCGTCTCCGCCCGGCGGCCACGCCACGGGCCCGCCTCCTGCCGCCGGGTACAGCTGATCCAGCGGTCCCGTCGTGGCCAGTCGGGCACGGAATGACAGCGTGACGCCGCGGTCGAGGATGGTATCCGCCGCGCTGCCGCCCACGTCGGCGGCAATGTTGTGGCCGAAGAGGAACTTCTGGTTACCGGCGGCGATAGGCGGGTTGCTGTACGGGAGGATGCTGTAATCGCCCGCGTCCTGCATGCGCAGGAAGGTGGTCGCGCCGGCGTTCTCGGTCAGTACGCTGATTCCACCGGGCACCACGGGCGCGGCGTGGGCTCCGGGCCCCGTACCATCCCACGAGCACTGGTCATCGTGTGCCGGGGCAACCGCCATGTTCTTGAGCGTGCCCGCGCAGTACCAGGTCCACGTTCCATCGAGCGACGTGCCGCCGTCGGCGTTGTCGTTGAGCCCCTTGGCCGCGGCGGCGCCCTCGTAGCGATAGCTCCAGGTGCCGCCCGGAGCACACGCCGGCGGAGCATAGGCGTCGGCTCGAGCAATCTCACTGAAGACACACGCCAGGCAGAGACCCGCCGGGAGCAGAACGCCGAACGCCTGTTTCAACGCCGCCATTTCCATCCTCCTTCGTCACCCTGACGTGCGCGTCTGTGTCAATACCCCACGAGGTTCTTCTTTTTGG
>CAZJTF010000174.1:0-14374 GCA_964548565.1 uncultured Planctomycetales bacterium
ACGGTATCAGCGTCTACGGCCTGCTGGCGTACTGGTCGAACTGGTCGAAACCGTACACGGCCGAAGGCGTCGAGCAGTACTGCCGCTGGGCAAGACAGGTCGTGCGGCGCTACAAGGACCGCATCCACCACTGGGAGGTGTGGCACGAGCCGACCCTCGTCTGCTGGAGTGGTGAGAAGGCGCTGTACGCGAAGCTTCTGACGGCGGCGTACGAGGCGATCAAGGCGGAGGATCCCGATGCCGTGGTGATGGGGTGCTCGACGGCCGGCATCGACACGAACTTCATTCGCAAGGTGATGGAGTGGGGCGGCCGGTTCGACGCGCTCACGATTCACCCGTACCGCGGCGTATTCGACGACCTGCAGTACATGCGTGAACTGCGGGACGTGCGGGAACTCGTGGGCGGGCGACCCGTGTGGATCACCGAGATCGGTTTCCCGAGCCAGATTGTCACCGGTTACAGCGATCGGAACCAGGCGTCGCTTGTCGCGCGGGTGTACCTGGCATCCCTTGCGAGCAACGCCATCGCGAACGTGTCATGGTACGACTTCCGCAACGACGGGGACGACCCGTTTTACGCAGAGCACAACTTCGGGCTCGTGCGGCACGATTTCCGGATCAAGCCGGCCTACCGGTCGCTGGCGACGCTCGGGCGCCTGCTCGAGGGTCGCCGGCTGAAGGGGCCGGTCGATGTCGGCGAGGGGGCGTATGCGTTTCGATTCGGCGGCCCGGCAGGCGACGTGGTGGCGATCTGCGCTCCGGAGGCGGCGCGGCTGCTCGCATTGGCCGACGCGCAAGGTCTGAATGTGGTGAATGCGATGGGCGAGCCGGTTGCGCCGGTGCGCGTCGGCGGGCGAAGCGTGATCACGCTGGACGCCGGTTTTCCTGTCTACCTGAGCGGGCCGGCGGAATTCGCCGTGGACGCAGCGCCGGCATCGCTGACGCTGACGGCGGAGACATCGCACCCCCGGGCGGGCGCGCGAGTCAACCTGCGTTTTCCACATGACGTGAGCGTCGCGAAGTGGGAGGTGCCGGGTGGGTGGTCGCCGCCCGTGAAGGTGGATGACGGGTTGTACGTGCTGACAGTGCCGGGAGACGCGCCGTCGGGGACCGTGACGATCCAGGCGTTCGTCGACCTGGGCGGCATCCTGCGGCTGCCGCTGAACCTCCGGGTCGCGCCGGCCGTGCTGCGGATCTGAATGTTCGTGCCAGGCAGGAACGACAACAGAAACCGCCGATGGACGCGGATAGAGAAACAGCCGTTGCGTGGACCTTTTCTCCCGGTGGACCTTCGGCAGGGTTCGTCGTCGTGCGAATGGTTTGCCGGAAAGGATTCCGGCGGAGGAGGGTGCGAGAAGGGATTCTCGCACCAGCGGACTCGTACCGGTGCACTCGGGCGTTGCGGCCGGCTTTGCAGCGCCGCCTGCCTGGGCGCAGGGAGAATTCAATCGTTCGCGCCTATGGCAGGAGAATGCCGTCACTCGACGAGGTGTTTGCCGGCGAGCGAGAGGGCGCGTTCGAAGTGGTCGGCGATGGCGGTGAACGAGACCTTCGTTTCAGGCGGCAGGTCGATCTTCAACTCTTTCCGGAGTGACTCGCGGACGGGGATGTTGCGGGATTCGCTGCGGGCGAGCATCCGCTCGGTCGTTTCCGAGGCGAGGAAGTCGATCAGCTTACGGGCGGCCTCGGGGTGGGGCGCGCCGGCGACCATCGCCACGGAGTTCGGGATCAGCAGCGTGCCGCCGTCGCCCATGTCGGGGTACACAAGGTCCACGGGCTCCTTGCGCTCTTGGCGGGCGTAGACGTCGTCCGTATCCGTGGCGCAGAGCTTGAGCTCGCCCGCGCCGACGAGGCGGGCCGCCGTGGCGTTGCCGTCGAGCAGTCTCCCGCCGATCGTTCGTTTTAATGTGTCGAGAAAGCGGACGTACTCCTCCTCGCCCCACAGTGCCAGGAACGCGGCGAAATGGCCGCCCGTCGTGCCGAACCGCGGGTCAGCCACCCCGAGCTGCCCCGTCCACTTCGGATCTGTGATATCACGCCATTGGCGCGGCAGTTCGTCGGCCTTGACCTGCTGCGTGTTGTAGCCGATCACCCGGGCGCGCAGGCCGAAGGCGATCCAGCGGTTTTCCGGATCGCGGTAGCGGTCGGGGATGCCCTCGGCGGGGGGGCGGTACCCGGTGAGCAGGCCCGCCCGGGCCATGCGGATCGTGTTAAAGAGCTCGCTCGACCAGAAAACGTCCGCCTGGGGGCGGTTGCGCTCGGCCTCGATGCGGCGAACGAGGCTCGTGGTCTTGCCGGCCTCGGTGTCCGTCTTGAGCTGCACGTCCACGCCGGTCTCTTTCTCGAACGCGGCGACGACCTCCTGCGCGAAGGGCACGTCGACGCTTGTATACAGGGTGACGGTCAGTTTCTGCTGTTCGGCGCCATCACGGCAGCCGGAAACGGCAAGAATGCAGGTCAGCGAGAGGGCGGCGGGGCGTCGCATGAAGCGGCTCCTTCTACGGCTGATGATGGCCTGAGCACAGTTTGGGTGCGGGAACAGCGGCGGACAAGGGGCGACTGCCTCCCGCGGCTCTCCATGTCTCCGATCACAAGCTGGGATTCTGTGCCACCAGTCTCATCACAGGCTGGAAGCCTGTGCCACACACCACAGGTCGGAGACCTTGCCACAAGTTCCAATCACAGGCTGGAAGCCTGTGCCACACATCACATGAAGACTGTGCCACATCACAGGTTGGACTGTGCCACATCACAGCCTGGAAACCTGTGCCACACACCACAGGTCGGAGACCTTGCCACAAGTTCCAATCACAGGCTGGAAGCCTGTGCCACACTTCACATGAAGCCTGTGCCACATCACAGGTTCGACTGTGCCACATCACAGCCTGGAAACCTGTGCCACACATCACGGGTCGGAGACTGTGCCACAAGTTCCATCACAGGCTGGAAGCCTGTGCCACAGTGGCAGCGTCACGGGTTCTGGGCCGGCTTGTCTTCCGCGGGGGCGGCGGTGTCTTTGTCCTGCGTGGCGGAGTCTTTATCGGAGGGCACATCGCCGAAGGTCCGGGTGAAGTATTTCGACACCGGGCCCTGGATCGAGCGCGGGATCTGCTCGCGGGCGATGGCGTCGGTCACGTCGCGCTGGGCGGCGATGGCGGCCTCGCGGAATTCCTTCGAGACCTCACCCTTGTACTGCTCGCCGTCCACGAACTGCTGCGAAATGATCCGGCCGGGCAGCGTGTTGACCTGCGTGCGGCGCTGCACAGTCTTGGCGGCCGTCTCCTCCTCCGGGGCCGCTCCGCCCTGGCCCTGTCCGAGCTTGCCCATGCCGCTGCCGCGTGCGTTCGGATTCCCGCCGGGCCCCAGGCAGCCGGAGCCGTTGCAGGCGCCGCAGGGTTTGCCGTTGCACATTCCGCTTCCGTTGCACTGCTTGCACCCCTGACCGAGGCCCTGCTTGAGCGACTCGAGATCAGAGAGACTGGAGGTGAGCTGGTTCATCTCCTGCTGGAGTGATTCCATGTCCGACAGCTGCTCAGAGGCGGCGGAGAGTCCCTCGGCCGCCGACTGCGAGAGCTGGCCGGTGCCCGAGGCGCCCTGGGCGGCCTTCGCGAGGCCCTGCCCGAGCTTGCTGCAGGCCTGCTGAGCGGCCGCGTTCTTCTTCATCTCCTGCATCAGCTTGTCGATCTTCTGCTGGCTGAGGCCCTTGTCGGCGAGCTGCTTCTTGAGCTGGTCGAGGTCCTTTTTCTGCAGGGACTCGAGGGCGCGCTTGATCTCCTCCTGCGTCAGCCCCGACTTGGCGAGTTCGTCCTGCGTCTTCTTCTGATCCTGGGCGGTTTCCTCGAGCTTTTTGGAGAGCTGCTCGAGCTGCCGCTTGAGTGCCTCTGCTTTTTGCTTCTCTTCGGGCGTCTCCGCGCTCTTCGCGAGCTCCTGCTTGATCTGCTCGACGGCCTTCTGGGCGGCGTTGAAGTCGCCCTGAGACATGGCCTTGGCGAGGGCGCCCACGCCGCTGTTGTCGTTCTTCTGCTGGTCGGCGGCGCGGCGGATCATCTTCTTGAATTCGTCCATCTGCGCCATTTCGCTGCTCTTGCGCTTCTCCTCGAGCTTCTCGCTCAGCTTTTCGACCTTCTTGAAGGCCTCCTGGCGGACATCGAGCGGCGTTTCGAGCCGCGCCTCCTTCATGGCCTCGAGATCTTCCATCTCCTTCTTGAGGAGCGGGTTTCGGTCGGCGGCCTGCTTGAGCTGCTGCTCGATGGCAGGCTTGACCACCATCTCCACGCGCTTGATCTCCGCAAGCTTGCGTTCCTGGTCGACGCGAACCTGCTGCTTTCCGGCCAGGTCGAAGCTCGGGAAAAGGAGGAAGAGAAGCAATGCGAGTACGAGCGTGCCGCCGGCCCAGTTGGCCGATTGCGGGAAACGGATCGGCATGTGCTCGCGGACGGGGAGCCCGCGCGCAACCCTGGCGGCGTCGGCCACAACGGCTTGCGCGAAGGGGTCGCTGACATCCTCGCAGAACAGCCCGCTGCTGATGCGCTCCTTGAGGCCGGCCGCCTCGTCGAGGCGGGACGCGGCGATGTCCATGCTGTCGCGCGTGAAAAGGGCCCAGATGACGGAGGTCACCAGCGACAGTCCGGTCACGCCGAGGCCCACGATCGCCAGCACGCGCCCCGCGTTCGGAAGCGCGAGCCACAGGCGGTCTGCCAGGACGGCGCCCATGAAAACGAGTGCTCCACCCGCCAGGCACCAGCCCAGGGCGCCCAGCCATCGATTGACCCACAGACGGCGCTGGGCCTGCCGGACAGGACGGTGGAGCGGGTGTAACGCGGGTCTCTTGCGGCCGGTGTTGCTCATCGAACAGCCCCTCTGCAGTGCTGGCACCCCATTATAACGGGTGAGGCATCCCCCGGATTCCTCTCCTCTATTGTCGGCATCCCGGCCGGTTCTTTCAGGCGGACTCCCGCCGGGCGTATCGGACGGCCTGTCGGATCCAGTCGAACCGGGAGGGCGGCAGCAGGCCGAAATCGCCGATTTCAACGTTGCGGATGCCTTCGCGGGCGGCCCAGGAGGTCGCCCGGACGAGTGCGGCGGCATCCGGGCACGGCGGCGTGCAGGCCGACAGCCGGAGCTCCACGGATGATGGGACGCCGTTCGGCTGCCGGAAGTTCCCGATTGCCTCGGCCAGGTCGCATGCGTCGAGCGATGCGGGCCGGACCAGCAGGGCGTCGACCTCGCCCGGGGCAGTACGCGGATCCGGGCCCGCCAGAAGGGGGTTTGTGCCCGGTTCCACGATCATCGGTACCCGCAGGACGGTGCGGCAGGTGCGGATGAGCTCCGTCACCTCGGAACTGCGCCAGGCAGCGAAATCGGCCAGAGGTGGGTGGCGTTCAAGGAACGAAACGGGGTCTTCCGACAGAATTCCGCCCCCGGAGAGAAACCCTTCGAGCACGAGCTCGGCGGAGCGGCTGGCCCCGACGACATCGATGCCCGCACGGCCCGCGAGCTGACGGCAGGACTCGCAGAAGCAGAGATTCCGCAGGAGGTCCTCGACGGGTCCGGGCTGCGCCCCGAGCATGAACGGCTCCGGCGACGGCGGAAATCCGACAGATGCGAGGATCACCGCACTCGCCCAACCCTGGGCGGAGATCTCCTCGCACATTCCCCGGAGGTACTCGCGCACGTCGAGATTCAGCGGGCAAATCCAGTCCTCCCGCGGCTCGCCGAAGACGTCTTTGATCATGGCGGCGGCGTGTTTCGCGGCGACAGCCGGGCAGTTGCAGGCGACCAGGCGGGCCCGGAGATCCAGGCCGCGCTTGCGGCAGGCCTCGGCGACCTGTTCGAGCGGATTCGCTTTGCGGAGCCAGGCGGCGACGACCGGACGGACGCGGGCAGCGGCATAATACCGGGGTTCCGGCTGGAACTGGGCTCCACCTTCACTGCGGACGATCCGCGGGTGCATCGTTCTCCCCGCACGCAGCGCGCGACGTGTGGACGTGCACCAGCCCACCGTGATGCCGGTCGCGCCGGCCTCGCCCTTGAGCTGATCCAGCGCGTCATCAATTCCCGCGTCGACGAGATCCCGCAGGTCGCATTCGATGTGGGCCTGGAACATGCCACGTTCACCCTGATCAAGCCGCTGCCAGTGTACCGCCGCCGGCGTGCTCCGTCGCCCCATGCGACCTGTCGTTTCGGCTCCGCCGCGATCGCCGGCCGTAAGAAATGCGGCAGGCGATCCAAAGAGTATAATGACACCCTTCGGCGTTCCTTTCGCCCCGGGGGCTGATGAGAAAGGGGTCGTGTCTTTGTCGCACCTGGTGGCTCGATGGCTGACGATCACCGCCTGCGCGGCCGCGGGGCTGATCCTGGTGGCGGGGTGGATCGCTCCCGCCGCCGGGATGGTTGTTGCAGCCATGAATCCGAGCGCGATTTCGACGGCCGTTGTACACGTGCCGCCCGCCCTGACGCTCCTCAGGGACAGCCTGCTGCTCTCCATCGTGGCGGCCGTGCTGGCGATCGTCCTGGCGATCGCGCCGGCGGGGGTGCTGGCGACGGTTTCAGGGCGGCACGCAGGCCTGGTGCTTGGCCTGATCCTCTCGCCGCTGCTGATCCCGCCGCAGGTTTACGCGTACGCGTGGGGGCTGCTGGGCTCGATGTACGGACCGCTCTCGGCGATCCTGCCCCTGCACCGGGTCGGCATCTGGCAGAACCTGCCTGCGCGGGCGGGACTGATCTCGGCGGGCTGGCTCTGGCCGGTGCCGGCGCTGATCCTGGCGGCCGGCTGGCGGACGGCGGGGCGGCCGGTGTACCTGCTCGCGAGTCTTGACACCACTCCGCTCCGGGCGTTCCTCCGTGCGGTGCTGCCGAGCCTGCGTCCCTGGCTTGTTGCCTCCGTCGCCCTTGTGTTCGTGATCACGCTGCTGGAGTATCCCATCCCGCACCTGACGGTCGTCCGCGTCTATGCGACGGAATTGCTGCTGCTGAGCGATGCCTTCGCCCCGCCCGGACAGATCGTCCGGATGGCGCTCCACATCGCGCTGATTGTCGCGGTTGTGGGACTCATCTCATACGGGAGCGTCCGGGCGCTGCGCGGATGGCAGGCGGTCGAAGAGGATGAATCCGGGCGGTCGCTGCCGATGGGTGGCGTGGGTTATGTGCTGCCGATGCTGGCCCTGCTCGCTTGGACGTTCAGCGTGGGGATTCCCGCGCTGGCGATGTGGCTGAATCTGCGCGTGTCGGGAGCATGGCTCGCCGGGTTTCGGCTGTTCTCGGACGAATGGTGGCTTTCGCTGGGCATTGCCATCGCCACCGGAGTCATCGCGGGAGTCATGGCGACCGGGACGTCGCTGCTGGCGGCAGCCAGCCCGCGGTCCGGACGTTCGCTCCTGTCGGGGGTCGCCCGGGCTGGGGCCTTCGTTGCCGCGGGCGGTGCCATGCTGCCTCCGGTCGCGCTGGGCGTCGGGTACATTCTGGTCTACAACCGGGACAACGTGCTGGGGGACGTGTATACGGACACGCCGGTGCTCTGGTGCCTGGCACTCGCGGCACGGTACAGTGCGATCGTCGTGCTGATTACCTGGCTGACGGTCGGGCGACGCGCGATCGCGGCCGCCGAGCAGGCCCAGACCGATGGAGCCGGGCGGTGGGATGTGCTTTCCAGCGTGATCCTGCCGACGGCATGGCCTTCGCTCCTGGCGGGGATGCTGGTGGTCGCAGGGTTGACGATGTTCGAAATCGTGCTGACGCAGCTGCTGGCGTCCGCCCGGTATTCGAGCATCGCGCTGACTCTGCTGGCACAGATGCACTACGGGCGGGATGACACGGTGATCACGACGAGCCTCCTGGTGATGGCGGGTGGGGTTGCGCTGACGTCCGGGGTGGGGCTGCTGCTCAAATGGAGGACTGCATGAGGGGGAGGTTCTCCAGCCTGGTGTTCGTGCTGCTGGCCGGCGCTCTTGCGGGCGGCTGCAACCGGGCATCGATCGAGGACCGGCGTCCGGACCGGATCATTGGCGAGCAGGGCCTGGGGCCGGGTCAGTTCATGCACCCGCGCTCGATGGCGACGTCTCCCGACGGCTGTGTTTTCGTCGTCGACAAGACGGCTCGAATCCAGCGGTTCGGGCCGGACGGCGAGTTCCAGTTGCTCTGGCAGATGCCCGAGTGGGAGGCCGGCAAGCCGACGGGGCTCACCGTCGACAAGACGGGCCGGGTGCTCGTGGCGGATACGCACTACAGCCGGGTGATCATCTACGACCGCGACGGGCACGAGTTGGCCCGCTTCGGGCAGAAAGGGTTCGGCCCGGGCGAATTCTCACTGCCGACGGATGTCGTCGTGGACGATGACGGGAACTACTACGTGAGCGAGTACGGCGGCAACGACCGCATCAGCAAGTTCAACGCGCGGTTCGAGTACCTCCTCTCGTTCGGCGGGCATGACGGGGGAGAGGCGGCGCTCAATCGCCCCCAGGCCATGGTGATGGACAAGGAGGGCGTTCTGTGGGTGGCCGACGCGTGTGACCACCGGATCTGCCGGTTTACGCGCGATGGGAAATTCCTGGGCGCGTTCGGGACTGCCGGGCGACAGCGGGGGCAGATAGAATACCCCTACGGCCTCGACCTGCTGCCCGACGGGACGATCCTCGTCTGCGAGTTCGGGAACAACCGGCTGCAGCGGTTCGATCGGTCGGGACGCAGCCTGGAGGTGTGGGGAAGTCCGGGCCGACGCCCGGGCCAGCTCGCGTCTCCCTGGGCGGTGGCGCTGGGAGCCGGGCAACGGGTGTACGTCGTGGATTACCTGAACCACCGGGTTCAAATGTTCAGGATGTGAGATGCTGCTGGCGGTGAACTGGCCCCTGTCTTTCGAGCGGCCCGCCTGGCTGCTGCTGATGCTGGTGATCCCCGCAATCGTGGTGATCTCCCAGCGGTCGCTGGCCGGCCTCGACCGCCCGCGTCGCATCCTGGCGGTGACGCTGCGGAGCCTCGTGGTGGTCTGCCTGGCGCTGGCGCTGGCCCGCATCCAGTACGTGAAGCGCAGTGAAAACGTGGCGGTCATGTTCGTGCTCGACCGCTCGCGCAGCGTCCCGGACGTGCTCCGCAAGGACGCCCAGGACTACGTGCGAAAGGTCGCCCGCAGGGCCGACCGCGATGACCGTCTGGGCATCATCGGCTTTGACGGGGAGGCCGACCTGGACCTGATCGCCAGCCGGGGCGGGCTCGATGTGCAGGGCTTCGGGATGGCGGTCGAGCCCGACCACACGGACCTCTCGGCCGGCCTGCGGCTGGCGATGGCGGCGTTTCCCGAGGGCTTCGGGCGGCGCGTGATCCTGGTCACGGACGGCAACGAGAATACAGGAAACCTGGCGGAGGAGATCGAGGCGGCCCGTGCGAACAACATCGTCGTGGACGTGATCCCTCTCGATTACCAGCACGAAAACGAGATCCTCCTCGACCGCCTCGTCGTGCCCGCCCATGCGAGCAAGGACACGAAGGTGCCGCTGCGGCTGATCGCCAAGAGCCGCAAGCCGACACGGGTGAAGCTGACGCTCTACCACCAGGGACGGCAGGTGCCGCTCGGCGAATCCACCCTGGACCTCACCGGCAGCATGAAGCCGGACCGTTTCACGATCCCCATCGAGCTCCACGGCGGGGGGATTCACCGGTTCGAGGCGCATGTCGAGCCCGTGACGCCGGGCGCCGACTCCGTTCCCGAGAACAACGTGGCCAGCGCGTTCACGTTCGTGGAAGACCAGGGCCGCGTGCTGATCGTGAGCCAGCCGGGCGCCCCCGACGACCGCGCCCTGTACGAGGCGCTCCAGCGCGAACAGATCGAGGTCGAAATGGCGGACGCGCAGATGCCGCTCGATCTGCTCAAGCTGCAGGAGTACGCCGTCGTCGTTCTCGCCAACGTCTCGGCCGACCTGTTCAACGGCGACCAGCAGAAGGCGCTGGCCAGCTACGTGAAGGATTTCGGCGGCGGCCTGATCATGACGGGGGGCGACCAGGGCTTCGGCGCCGGCGGTTGGATCGGCACGCCGGTCGAGCAGGTCAGCCCGGTGTCGTTCGAGGTCAAGCACAAGAAGGTGATGCCCCGCGGTGCGCTGGCCATCGTCATGCACAGCTGCGAGATCCCGAAGGGCAACTACTGGGGCGAGCAGGTAGCGATCGCGGCCGTCCAGACGATCAGTTCGCTCGACTACCTGGGGGTGATCTGCTTTTCGCCGATGAAGGGCGGCCCGAACTGGGACGTCCCGCTCGCGCCGGCCACGGATAAGGCGGGGGTCATCGCCAAGATCAAGGCGATGACGATCGGCGACATGCCGGACTTCGCCACGACGATGGACATCGCCGTCCGCGACCTGCTGGCGCTGCGCGACGTGTCGCAGCGGCACATGATCATCATCAGCGACGGCGACCCGCAGCCGCCGAGCCCTGCCACGCTGCAGCGGATGGTGAACAGCCAGATCACCTGCTCGACGGTGGGCATCGGGTACGGCAGCCACGTGATGGAGGCGCCGCTGCAGCGGATCGCGTCGGCCACGAAGGGACGCTTCTACGCCTGCCGCAATCCGCGCCAGCTTCCGCAGATCTTCGTGAAGGAAGCCAAGGTCGTGAAACGCCCGCTGGTGGACGACCGACCGTTCACGCCGCGTCTGCCATTCAGCTTCGCCCAGACGACGCAGGGCCTCAGCGACGGCGAACTGCCGGGCCTGGGCGGGCTTGTCCTCACGTCACCCAAGCCGGATGCCGTCGTGCCGATGATCCGGCGGAGCACGGACGGCGACGACCCGGTCCTGGCTCACTGGAACTACGAGATGGGCAAGATGGCCGTGTTCACCAGCGGCTGGTGGCCGAAGTGGGGCACGGACTGGGTTGCCTGGGAGAAATTCGGCAAGTTCTGGGCGCAGCTCGTTCGGTGGGCGATGCGGCAGAGCGGCTCGGGGGATTTCGACATTTATGCGCGGGTCGAGGGTACGCAGGGACGGATTTCGATCGAGGCCCTCAACAAGGACGCGTCGTACCTGAATTTCCTGAATTTCCGCGGACGGCTGGTTGGCCCTTCTGACGAAAAGCCGCTTTCCGTGACCCAGACGGGCCCGGGCCAGTACGAGGCGACGTTCGACATCACCGAGCACGGCAACTACGCCGTCAGCCTCCAGTACACGGGCGCGAACAACGAGAAGGGGCTGATCACCACGGGTGTGACGCTGCCATACTCGCCGGAATTCCGCGAACTTGGCGCCAACACATCGCTGTTGCAGCGCGTGGCCGAGCGGACGGGCGGGCGGGTGCTCGACATGAACGCCGACGCCGCGAAGGTCTTCAGCCGCGACCTCCCGCCGTCCGTCGCACGTCAACCGGTGTGGCGCTGGGTCGTGCAGTGGCTGCTGATCCCGCTCTTCCTGCTGGATGTGGCCGGTCGGCGGCTCGCGTCCGTGCTCGCGCTGTCGGTGTACGTCGAAGTGGCGGTGTTCGTGGTGGCGGTGGCGACGTGCTTCTCCGCCTGGGGCGGTCGGCCGCCCATCTGGACATTCCCCGCGGCGCTGGTGCTCGCCGAGGCAGTCGGGTGGACCATCCGCCGGCGGTACCTCGTGCCGACGATCCGGTTCTTCACGTCCGGGGCCTTCACAGGCGAGCGGAGCGCGGAAGCGCTCTCGCAGCTCAAGGGTGTGCGTGAGAAGGTACGGGAGGGTCTGGGCCAGAGCCCCGAAGCGGAGGGGCGGAAAACGCGGCCGGTACCGGGTGTGCAGGAATCCGTGCCGCTCGAGTCGGTCGTGAACCCCGGGGCGCGATTTGATGCCGGGGACAAAGCGGACGCGGCGCCCGCGGGTGACCTGACGGAGTCGCTCGGCGGTGCAAACGCGGCGGATGTGGCGGCCGCGGAGCGTATGAAGACGCCGCCGCCTGCCGCCAGTGACCTGGCCGCGAGGCTTCGTAAAGCCAAGCAGCGCGCACGCGACCAGATCGACGACAGGACCGAAGGGAACGAATAAACAGGATTATCTCGGAGGCGCGGAGAGGACGTATGAGAGACAGAGCGAAAGAGCGATGGAGGGAGAGAGAGATGCCGGCAGCCGCCACGTCGCTCGTTTCGCTCCATCTCTCCTTCTCTCATTCGCTCCTTCTTCTCAGTGGCTCCGTGGTTCAACCCAGGAGGGCCAGACATGGCCGAAGTGATCGACGCAACGGTTGAGAAGGCGACGCTCGAGTTCCGGCACAAGTTTGCGCGGCTGCGCGAAGAGATCGGAAAGGCGATCGTCGGCCACAACGACATCGTCGAGGGCGTGCTGACGTGCCTTTTTGTCGGCGGGCACGCGCTGCTGGAGGGCGTGCCGGGACTCGGTAAGACCTACCTGATCCGCACGCTGTCGCAGGCCCTGAGCCTGGACTTCAGCCGGATTCAGTTCACGCCCGACCTCATGCCGGCGGACATCATCGGCACCAACATCATCGTCGATGACCCGGCCACCGGCGGGCGGCAGTTCCGGTTCCAGCGCGGGCCGCTCTTCGCACAGATGGTGCTGGCCGACGAGATCAACCGCGCGACGCCCAAGACGCAGTCGGCGCTGCTGGAGGCGATGCAGGAGCACACGGTGACGGTCGGCGGGACACGCTACCCGCTCGAGGAGCCGTTCTTCGTGATGGCGACGCAGAACCCGATCGAGCAGGAGGGGACGTACCCGCTGCCCGAAGCGCAGCTTGACCGGTTCTTCTTCAAGCTCGTGGTGGCGTACTCATCCAAGGAGGATCTCAAGACGATTCTCGACCGGACGACGACGGGATTTGCCCCCAAGATCGAGCCGGTCATGACGCGCGACGAGATCATCGGGTCGCAGCGACTGGTGCAGCGCGTCATCGTGGCGCCGCACGTCCAGGATTACGTCGTCCGGATGGTGATGGCCACGCATCCCGGCGGCGAATTCGCGACCGAGATGACGAACCGGTACGTGCGGTGGGGCTCGAGCCCGCGTGGAGCGCAGGCTGTGACGCTGGCGGCCAAGGTGCAGGCGCTGCTCGACGGGCGCTTCAACGTGAGTTTTGCGGACGTGCAGAAGATCGCCGTCCCCGCGCTGCGCCACCGCGTGCTCCTCAACTTCGAGGGCGAAGCGGAGAATCTGAGCACGGAAGCCGTGATTGAGGACATGATCAAGAACACGCCGACGGTGAGCCAGGCGGTGGCGTGACCGCGCGGGAGCGGAATCGTGGCGGTGGGCCGGGATCGATCGCGGTGGACTGAATTGCTGCATGCGTGCTGCGAGAACACCACGCGCGCAGACGCACTCCTGAAGACTCACCCGGAACTGCTGGAGTGGCGGAACTCGATCGGTGAGACGGCACTCAATTACGTGGCGATCGAGCATTGGATGAATGCCGTGGCGTACCTGATTGATCGAGGGGCCCAAGTGAATACGGCCGACGATCACGGTAAGACGCCGTTGATGCACGCCGTCTCATTGGGGCATGAGGACCTGGTGCGGCTCCTGGCGCAGCGCGGGGCCGATATGAACGCAAGGGACGAAATGGGTGAAGCGTCGCTGCACCACGCCGTGGCGGCCGGGAGACCGGAGATGGTGACGCTGTTGCTGACGCTCGGGGCGGATGCATCGATCTGCAACAGCGGCGGCTACACGGCGGCAGAAGAGGCGGCACAGACCGGGCGGACAGAAGTGCTCGCGTGTTTCGCCGACAAGCTGTAGCGGCTGCCCACGTATGAGGTTTGAAGCGAAGTGAGGGCACGGACGGTTGGGAGGTGTTGTGAACTGGGACTGGTCCTTTGAATACGAGCAGTGCCCGCTCAGCGGCGGGTGGGTCTACAAGTTCGACCCGACCTGCGTTGATGACGGGCAGTGGCATCATCTGAACCGAGCTTCCAGGGCCTTGTATCGCGTCGTGGACGGCATGATTCAATTCTGCAACCCCGCCGAAGCGCTCACGGATGCCGACGTCGAGCAGTGCCGGCGATGGTTGGAGAGTGCCGGCGTTCTCAGAACGGAAGACCAATTGGAGATTGTCATCGCCAGGCATCCCGAGGGCTATGAGATGTGGTCGCACTGGCTGGACGGGGACGGAATCGTATTCAGGGATTTCAGCCCGGGCGAGTTCAATGCCGCATACGATCGGCTGCGCGAGGCGGAGTCATGCCAGTAACTGCACGCACCAACGATCTGCTCGATCCCGAGTTCATGTCGCGGCTGGAGCGGCTGGACATCGTGTCGCGGCGCATCTTTGCCGGGCGGATGAAGGGCGAGCGGCGCAGCAAGCGCAAGGGCCAGAGCGTCGAGTTTGCCGACTACCGCAACTATGTCGTCGGTGACGACCTGCGCTTCCTCGACTGGAACATCTACGGGCGGCTCGAGCGCCTGTTCATCAAGCTCTTCTTCGAGGA
>CAZJTF010000175.1:0-14360 GCA_964548565.1 uncultured Planctomycetales bacterium
CCTGGCGGAGGATGAGGCGAGTGGTCGGACCCTCGATCGCGCCGAGGGAAATCATCGCCGCGCTGCGGACATCCGCGTGCACGTCATGGCACAGGCGGTAGATCTGCTCGCTGAACTGGCCGGCCAGTCCGAGTTCGCTCACGATTCGAAGGGCACGCACGCGGGCACCCGGATCGCGCCCGTTCAGGTGATGCCCCAGCATGTTCATTCCGCTGGAACCAGGAGTCAGGAGCTGCCGCCCGCGTGCGAGGCGCTCCTGACCGCTCATCGTGTCCCACCCGGCCCAGAAAACCTCGAAGGTTGCCGGTGCTGAACGGGGAACGGTTGTCGCCGCTTTCTCGCTGTCGCCCCGGAGACGCGCGAGCACCGAGGCTGGCGTGTACTCGTTCGGCAGGCGTCGCGCCAACGCCAGAAGGGCGAGCTCCGCAACCGCCGGCTCGGGGTCCTTCTCGATGCGTCGCAGCGCGGCGACCGCCCGCTCGTCGGCGATGTCGGCGAGTTCGACAACGGTCGCCCGGCGGGTCTGCAGGTCACCGCGTGCATCCAGTTGCCGCAGCACCTCGATGCGGTTTTCGAGCGGAATCCCGCAGCAGCTGATCACCCGCGGTGCGTGGGCGAGCGTCTCCGGCGGCAGCTCGAGGAGTTGCACGGCATGATCCCGCAGACAGCTCATGTCACGCACAATGGAGAGTCCGCGGGCAATCCGGGGCTGCGCAATCCTCCAGCAAGCGGTGAAGAACTCGCTCCAGAACGCCTCGTCATGGCAGGCGGCCAGCAGCTTCGACACGTACTGGCGCAGGCCGGAATGGGCGATGGCACTCAGGCAGAACGCCACCATCCGCGGCGTCCCGGCGCTTTGCAGGGCGGTGCCGGCGGCCCGGTTGGTCCGGCTGCCGGAATCCGAGATCAGCGCCCAGAACCGCGGGCCCATGTCGTCGACGAGCCACATGGAGGCTTCCATGACGCGCGGGTGCAGATGCACGTTGAAGCAGGCGATCCCCGACTCGAGAGCCCCCACGACCTGGCGCCGATCCTCAATCCACGACGCAATCTGGGCCGAGCAGGTGCGCAGTTCATCGACGTCGTGCACGACGCGCGGCTCAAGCGCGGGCGGCGGTGCGCTGAGCAGTTCGTCCGCCAGGCCGCACAGCGCCTCCGCGGCCGCAACCCGCACGGCGGGAGAGCGATCGTGCAGGGCGGTGTCGAGCAGGTAGGCGGCGCGGCAGGCTCGCCCGGCGGCGATCACCTGCACGACGTTCAGACGCGTCTGCTCGACCCGGGCGGCGAAACTCTCTCGCAGCGTGCGGAACAACTCGTCGACGTCGGCGATCAGAGAACTCCGGGTACCCTCATCGAGCAGGTGATAGTGCGCGATCAGCCCCTTCAGGCCGGCGGGCCGGCGCCGTGCGAGCAACGTCCCAATCACCGCACCGGCGGTGACCGGATCCGCCCCTGGCAGCGTGGCCAGGAGCGCGTCGTCGGCCTCGGGGTTCTCCTCGCGGAGCAGGAGTTCGAAAACAGGCGGCGTTGTGGCCAAGGCGCGCGGTCCTCCCGCTCCTGTATCGGCTGGACGGGGCACCGGGATCATCGGGCAGAACGCCCGATAACTGTTCGCGATGATTCCGGATAATCAGCGCTTCCGGAGTTCCATACGCAGACCTGCCGCGCGACAGAACCAGCTGCCTATCGTTTACGGCACGCATCCCGGCGGCGGGTCGACTGTGTCGAGCGGCAGGTTTGGACCGGTCGCACAATTCCGGAACCAGGCGAAGTCGTCGAGATCGACGTCCCCGTCACCGCCCGGGGCGCCGGTGGCGTCGTTGCGGTCGTAGCACCGGCAGGCGGTGCCGGCCTGCACACCCGGCCCGGTGAAACACTGCTGGAACCGCCCGAAGTCGTCGAGATCCACGTCCTCGTCGCCATCGTAGTCAGCCCAGGGCGCCGGGCAGGGGCAGCCGGGCACGTCGCTGCAGCGCGTCCCGATCCCGCGGAACGTACCCGCGCACGAGCCGTCGTTGGTTTCGGTGCACGTACTCATCGGCAGGCAGCACGCACCCGTGCAGAGGGAGCCACCGCAGATGGTACCGGCCCCGCGATAGATTCCGCCGGCCGTTTCGCATTCCGACTGGGTCAGCGACTGGCACGTGCCGTCCGGCAGGCAGCAGCCGCCCACGTTGCTGTTCTGGACAAGCACACCATCCAGCAGGCTCATGGAGTCGCAGTTCGTGCGCCAGTAGCCGTTGTAGTTCGTGTTCGAGTATGTCAGGCAGCGCTTCGGCGTGCCTCCGGCCTTGCAGGTATACGCGTCGCCCTGTGCGGCCTTGTCCTGCAGCTCGCAGCCGGGGCCGACACCCAGCGCGACACGGTTAAACGGCCCCTTGTACACCCGGTCGAACGCTCCGCAGTAGTTGTACTCGGTGGTGACGCCGCCCGATCGGCTCCGGGTCCACATCCAGATCAGGATGCGGTTGGTCGTCAGCTTCAGGTAGACCTTGTGGGTCCCGCCCCCCAGCGTGAAGTCACCGCACGACCCGGCGCCGGTGTCCTGCATGGTGGTCTCCGGACCGCCGAGCTCCTCCGGTCCGGGACCCCAGCTCGGCGGGCACTCCGCCAGCGCCGTCCCGCGACCGGCGCGCAGCTCGCGCCAGACGTTTCCGTCAAACAGCATGGGATGATTCATCTGCGGCTGGTGAGCCGCAACGCCCTGCTCGGCGCACTTGCATGGGTCCTTGTCGCCGATCGCAAGGAACCCGAATGCGATCGCGTGCCACGTCTTGCCGGTCTTAGTCACCGGATCGTACGGCGGCACGAGCGAGGGGCAGTGGGCGTTCAGATAGTCGAGGTCCTGCTGCTGCTCGTAGTTGCCCGGGTTCACCTCGCGGACCTGCTGACAGATGACAGGGTAGGGCCCTTCCGGACAGCACTCCGGGTCGCCGGTGTCGTAGGTTTTGTCGCGCTTGCCGCGCCAGATGTAGTCGGTCGGGGCGTGATCGTCGTCGAGGTTGAGCTCGACGTAGGTATTGTTCACGAAGGCGCGCCGATTCGCAGGACCACCCGAGTCGTGCAGGTAGAACACCAGCGTGAGCGGGTGCTCGTCGGTCCCCTGCGCGGCATTCGGCGTCGGCTGGTCCCAGGCTCGGAGCGGCGACCAGCTCTGGATGCGCGGCACCAGGTTGTGTGTGAAGATATTCAGCGATGTGTAGTAGCCGGACACCGACTGCCACACCGAATCAACCCGACCGAACTCGGCGATTGTCTCCACCCAGCCCCCGCCGAGGCAGTTCGTGTTGGCGGTGAAGGAGTCAGGCCCCGCGTAGAAGGTACACGGCCCCACCGCGACGCCAGCGGGCGTGGTGATGTAGTTCGGGCAGCTGTTCGCCACCCATTGCTGACGGGCGAGATAGTGGAGGGCCGGCTTTTCCTGGTAGACGACGCCGCACCCGTTGTACGGCTGGCTCGGGTCGCCGTTGTCGGACTTGTACGGGTAGATCCCGTTCGAACTGCCAGCTGGCATGGGCCCCCCCTGCCAGGTCGTGCCGTTCGGCTGATAGGCCGGATCATCCCGGTGGTCCTGGGCCCACTGGCTGTAGTTGTCGAATGGATCGGCCCAGATCACGCGATCGGTGGCAGGGTCACCGTCCGGACGGATGCGGGCGGCAGCGGCCCCGGAAGCCAGCAGCGTCAGAATAAGCAATGCGCGGAGAAGACAGCCCTGGACGGACATGGCACCCTCCCGGTTGAAAGATGGACTGCACCACGTGAGGTTTGTTGACCAGAGACTACTGTTTCTGACGACAGAATCCAAGCGAAATATGAAAAAATACTTCGGAAAGCGGGCGCGGGGTGTACCGGCCCGCCCCGGCGGGCCCAGGCAGCCGCTACTCTGGCCAGGGATGTTATCGGACGCGTTTCGAGGGAACGTACCGCTGGCGGTCGCCCGCGTCGAGACAACAACCTGCACGCCAGCATTGATAAGGTGATGCGAACCCGCGCCATGCCCGCGCATGGCACCCGACCCGCAGGCCCCCGACGGCCAGCCGGCCGTGCGTCTGCCGACCCTTCTTCCTCAGGCAATCCGCGAGGAGTCCGTCAGTACTTCGCACCGCTCGCACGGAGATGGACGTGGGGCTGCGTGCCCGGGCGGGCGGCGCCGGCCGTCACCTGTCCCACGTAAACGCGATGATCGCCGGCATCCACGTGGCCGGTGAGCTTGCACGCCAGGTACCCGATCGCATCGTCGAGGACCACGCCTTCCTTGATGGTCTCCGCAGCGAGGCCCTCGAATGCGGGCTGGCCGGGGGCAAAGCCCTTGCCGAAGTGGCGGAAGAGCCCGGTGGCATCCTCCCCGACGATGTTGAGCACGAACCGGCCCGATTCTTCGATCAGGTCCTGCACCGGCCGACCATGTTTGACGGCCACCGTCACCATCAGGGGCTTGAACGCGGCCTGCTGCACCCAAGACGCCAGGATGCCGTTCGCCTCATCGCCTGACCGCGCGGTCAGAATGCAGCAGCCGCTCGGGAGCCGGCCGAGCGCGCGTTCGGGGTTGTCCTTGACAGCGGTCAAACTCTTCACGGGATGCTCTCCTGCAGGTCCGCCGGTGTTCGTCGAAGCGGCCGGTCCGCCGGCCGGTGATTTGCGGCGCGATCCGGCGATCGTGCCGCCGCGACATGGTACGGCAGCGCGAGCCCGCTTGCACCAGCGGTAGCCCTGCCACTCCGCGCAGACCGGCGGACCTCGCTGCCTGGAGCGGCGTGCCGCGTTTGCAGGAATCGCCGGGCGGAACGCTACTCGCCGATGCTCTTGATCCAGGCGACGCCCGAACTGCCGGAATTGGGGTCGACGTAAGGGACGATTTCGCCGCCGAAGATTTCGGGGCGGTGCTCCTTCATGACGGTCTCGGCCACCACCCAGCCCAGGGCCGCGCCGAAGACGACATCGGAGAAGTCGTGCTCACGGTCATCGAGCCGCTCGATCCCGGCCAGCGCGGCGAAGCCGTACATCGGCACGCCGACTACCGGCCCGTACGCGTGGTTCAAGACGGTGGCCAGGGCCATCGTGCTCGACATGTGGCCCGATGGCCAGGCATAGCGAAGGCCGTTCGGGGCCTTGGTGTCCGCAGCACACAGCTTGAGGAACACCGTCGTCAGGTCGGTGATGATCAGGGCGCTGGCCATGCGTTTGCCGACTTCATACGTCTTGATGTCCTGGAACATCTGCCCCGTCAGGTAGAACGCTCCGGCGACCGCGAACGCCGTGCCAGGGTTGCCGGCCGCGTCGAAGAAGTTCCGCCAACCCTTGCTCATGGTGTGCTTCGTGTCCCACGGGTTCGGATGGTAGAAGTCCTCGATGTCGTCGTCGACCTCGGGGCGAAGGGCCAGCGAGGCACCGCCGGCGCCTACCAGGAACACGACGTTCCACGGGTTCAGGTAGACCTTCTTCGTGTCATGCCAGAGCAGCCCGGGCATCTCCTTCACATCGCGCTTGACGGTATCCCAGAAGTCCGGCAGCGGGCCCCGCTCGATGGCGCAGGCCTCCGGACACTCGGTCGCCGGCTGCGATTCGGGTACGTCGGCTGCCAGCATCGCCGGGCGGAGCTCAATTGCACCGCCCTGCGGTCGCTCGGCGACGAAAACCGGCTGTACCTCCCTGAGCGCGGCCGAAGCCGCCGTGTGCGCCCGATCCAGGCGACGTCGCGCCACCTCGTCCGCGCGGGTCTGCCAGTCCGCCGCGCCGACCGGCGGTGCTACCGCCACCGAGAGGAGGGAACAGTAAACCACGGACCACGCTAGAACGGGCCGTCGGAAAATCATATCAGGGCGCTCCAAGGAGGAGTTCGGTCGGCTGCTGGGCGACGCTCTGGTACTTCTGAATCAGCCCGCGAATCTTTGGCTGGTCAGGGTTGAGCTCGAGCGAGCGGTGCCAGTTATCGATGGCGGCCTGCCGTGACTCCGTGTCGCTGTTGTTTTTGAGGTACATTATCATGCGGACCGCGCCCATCCCGGCGAACGCCTCGGGCATTTTCGGGTCGAGCGTGGCGGCATACTCGTAGTTGGTGACCGCCTCCTTGTACTCGCCCATGCAGAACAGGCAGTATGCCCGTCGCTCGTAAGCCATGGGGAGCCGGGGGTCGATCTCGATCGCGCGGTCGAACGCCCGGCGGGCGGCCGGGAACCGCTCCTGCTTGAGAAGCGTCGTTCCCAGGTTCACGAGCACCATGGGCTGGTCGGGGTCGCGCTCGAGCGCCTCGTTGTACGCGTGGATCGCCTCGTAGAACTTGCCCTGGGCCTCGTAGGCCGCGCCGAGGTTGACGTAGCCCGTTGCCTGCGATGCATCGATCTCGATGGCCTGCATGTAGGCCTCGATCGCCTTTTCCAGTTCCGATGACTGGTGGTAACAGATCCCCAGGTTCAGCCGCGCCTCGTAGTTCTTCGGCTCGAGTTCGCAGGCATGCAGGTACGCGCGGACGGCGTCCGCGAACCGCACGAGCTGCTGGTACAACCGGGCAAGGGCGACGCTGTCGTCAAAGTTCCGGGGGTTGAGACGGACCGCTTCCGCGTACGCACGGACCGCGGCCTCGATCTCGCCGCGTTTGCGCGCGATCCAGCCAATGCGGGAGTGGGCGGTCGCCAGCCGGGGGTTGAGCTCGACCGCGTTCTGGAATTCCGTGAGGGCGGCGTCGAGGTCCTCCTGCTGAAGGTGCGCTTCGCCGCGGCTGGCGGAGGCATTCGCACGGACCGCAGCAAACGGCTCCAGCGGGCGCGGACAACCGGCCAGGAGCGCCAGCAGTCCACCGCAGACGAGGCAATGCCCGAACCATCGCCGATTGCGACATCTCATTCTCATCGGTATCGGCCGCCCGGTTCCGGAGTCTTGAAGCCATACGCCGCCAACGGATCCGCCCATCCGTGCCGCTCGAAGATCGTACCGCAGAGCTTCGGGCGCCTCAAATCCGGCTTTGGCTTCAAGGGGCGGCGCTGCATAAGATGTTCGAGGGTGCCGGCCGGAGGCCCCCGAAAGGCGTGCAGGTGGGAGAGTTCCCATGCGACATCTGGTCGCGATCCCGATCTATAACGAGGCCAGCAATCTGCAATCGGTCCTCGCGCGTGTTCGGCGCTACACCCGCGACATTCTCGTCGTGGATGACGGGTCGACCGATGAGACACCCGAGCTGCTCCGCCGCGAGCCGGGTATCCAGCAGATCCGCCATATTGACAACCGCGGCTACGGCCAGAGCCTCATCGATGCATTTGCCTACGCCGTTGCGCACGATTACGACTGGCTCATCACCCTCGACAGCGACGAGCAGCACGATCCGCGACTGATCCCTGAATTCCTCCGTGTCGCCCGCGAGGACAATGCTGATATCATCAGTGGATCCCGGTACTTACAGCGAATGCCGGGGGACTCCACGCCGCCGCTCGACCGCCGCGCGATCAACCAGAAGATCACCGATCTGCTCAACGAGCTGTTCGGCCTCGGGATCACGGACGCATTCTGCGGCTTCAAGGCGTACCGGGTGTCGGCCCTCGCGCGGCTGGATATTACCGTGCCGGGGTATGGCATGCCGCTGCAGCTTTGGGTGCAGGCGGCCCGCCTGGGCTTGCGGATCCGCGAGATTCCGGTTCATCTGATCTACAACGATCCGAACCGGCATTTTGGCGGGTCCCTGGATGACCCGGATGCCCGGTTGCTCTACTACTACGACGTGCTGGTTCACGAGCTGGTCCGGCAGGTGGAATGGCCACAGCGGAGCCTCGAGTCCTGCCAGGTCTGCCAGCCCGCGCCCCCGCCGTCCCGCTGACGGTTCATGGACTTCCACAAGCTCGCAGCGCCGGCGGACGATGGTGCGATCCTCGTCGAACCTCCCCCCGGACAATGGCCTGCCCTGATCGAGCGGAACATCGCCGCCCGAGCCGGTGACCTGCGCCTGGCCGGCACGACGGCCGCCGCCGAGCGCGAGGCGGTCCGGCGGTCAATTGCTCCGCTCAACCCGGCCCAGCCGATCATCGCTGCCGGGCACCAGCCGGCTTTCGTACACCCGGGTGTATGGGCCAAGCACGTGGCCGTTCACGCGATGGCCCGCAGACTCCACGTGCAGGGCCTCGATTTCGTGGTGGACAATGACGCTCCCACCGCACCCGACCTGGTGATCCCCGTCGTCGAACGCGACGGCCTGATCACCACGCGCTTGATCCGGCTGGCGCCCGCCCCGGCGGGCTCATCGTACGAAGGCCGCCCCGCCCTTTCTGCAGACGATCTGGAGCGGATCCGGACCGAGGTGGCCGACGCGCTGGGACCGCGGCTGGAGGACTCGTGCATGCCCGCGTACCTCGCGGGGCTGGGAGCGCCAGCGGACGATCTCGTGGCTCAGCATCTCGCCGGGCGCGCCCGCGTCGACGGTCCCCTCGAGGCGGATCTCACCGAGGTGCGCGTCAGCCGCGCGTTCGGCGGAGCGTTCGTGGCGGACCTGCTCCTGCACGCCGAACGCTTCGCCGGCGCCTACAACCACGCGCTCGCCGAATACCGTCTCCGGGAGGAGGTCCGCAGCCCGAACCGCCCGCTGCCGAACCTCGGACGCGAGAATGGTCGCGTGGAGACAGCGCTCTGGACCTACTCGACTGCATCCGGCCCGCAGCTGCGCCGACGTCTCTGGATTGCCCATGGGTCAGACCGCGTGATGCTCTACGCCGGCGCGCAGGAAATCGGCGTCATCGCCGCACACGAGCTCCTGCGGGACCCGAATGTGGCGCTCCGGGAACTCGAACCGTGGGTCGTGCGCCCGCGAGCTCTGACCTTGACACTCTGGGCGCGGCTCCTGGCCTGCGACCTCTTCGTGCACGGCATCGGCGGCGCGAAATACGACCGTATCACCGATGCGATCCTCCGCACGTACTACCGTATCGAGCCGCCTGCCTACGCCTGCGTCACCGCAACCCTCCGTCTGCCATTGCCGACGTTCGATGTTGCCGACGACGACCTCCGCGCGGCGCGGGCCCGGGTGCGCGACGCACGCTTCAACCCGCAGCGGTACCTGGAGAATCTGCCCAGCGACCTCCTCGGACGGCGCCGCGAACTCATCGCCGCCTCGCGTGCCGCGCGGGAACGCCGCGCGCCGCGGCTCGAGCGCCGGGCGATCTGCCTCGACATTCGTGCAGTCAACGATCAGCTGCTGTCCAGCGACGGGCAGCTGCCGTCGCGGCTCGAGGAGGCGGTCGCGCGGACCTCCGTCGAGCTGGCGAGCAACGAGTTCGCCCGCTCGCGGGAATACTTCTACGCGCTGCAGCCGCGGACCCGCCTCGATCGCCTGGCCGACGGCATCCGCGGCGCGGTGGACGGCGCCCGCCTACCGGCCTGAGCCGCCGGCTGCTATGATTCGTTTTCGATCGAACCCCGAACCTGGAGCACGCCGATGCCCGAAAACAAGGACGAGGCCCCGAAGATCTTCATCGACTCCGACTGGAAAGAGGAGGCCCGCAAGGAGAAAGAGGAGCTCGACCGCCAGACGCGCGAGGCACAGGCGCAGGCCGAGATGCCCCCCGCATCGATTCTCGACATCATCCAGATGGTCGTCATGCAGGCCAGCGTCAGCCTGGGCGGCTTCCAGGACCCGCAGACCGGCCAGCGTATTCCGCCGAGTCTCCTCGCAGCGCGCCACTACATCGATCTGCTGGCGCTCCTGATCGAAAAAACGCGCGACCGGGTCACGGAGGAAGAGAAGAAGATCATGGAAGGGACACTCCACCAGCTGCGGCTGGCGTTTGTCGAGATAGCCGGAGCGGGAGCCGGCGCACCGGATGCGGCACCAGGGGGCGCTGACAGGCACGCATGATCCCGATTTCGACCGATACGCCCGTCCGCCGCACGCCGTGGGTGAACTACGGACTGCTGGCGGCGAACGTGCTGGTGTACCTGCTGCTCGGCGGCGTCGAGGGCCGGAGCGACAGCAGCATGCGCCGCATCTACGCCATGCTGCAGCTCGACGGCGGCAATCCGCAGCTCTACCAGTTCTTCACGTACCAGTTCTTGCACGCCGGGCTCGCCCACATCGGCGGGAACATGCTGTTCCTCTGGGTCTTCGGCAACCCCGTCAACGCCAAGATGGGACACGGTCCGTACCTGCTGTTCTACCTGGCGGGCGGCGTCTTCGCGGCGACCGGGTACACCCTTTACAACGACCACGCGCTCGTCGGGGCGTCCGGGGCGATTGCGGCTGTGACTACCGCCTACCTGGCGCTGTTTCCCCGCAGCCACATCACGATCGTGTACTGGTTTTTCTTCATCGGCACGTTCGAGCTGCCGAGCATGATCATGATCCTGTTCAAGATGATCCTCTGGGACAACATCATGGCCCCGGGGATGGTGGGCGAGAGCAACATCGCCTTCGGCGCGCACCTGGCGGGGTACGGTTTCGGCTTCGCGGCCGCCTCGGCGATGCTCGCTTTGCGTGTGCTGCCGCGGGATCAGTTCGACATCGTCGCTCTCTGGCGCCGATGGATGCAGCGGCGCGGCATGCAGGCGGCCATGGCGGATCCGAATGCCCGCGCCCGGGCCATGTACGGGCGCGTCGCCCGCCCGGTCTCGATGGACACGGTGACCGTGCACAACGGCCCCCCGATGGTGAGCGACCGTGTCGGCGAGCTTCGGATGCAGATCGCGGAAGCCCTCGCCCACAACGACCGCGACACCGCGTCGAGCCTGTACGAGCAGCTGATGGAGCTCGATCCGCGCCAGGTGCTCTCGCGCACTCAGCAGCTCGACGTCGCCAATCAGCTTTACACGATGCGTCGCCTGCCCCAGGCGGCAGCCGCTTACGAGAAGTACCTGACGAACTATTCGCCGTCGCCCGAGGCCGACCAGGTCAAGCTGCTCCTCGGCATCATCTACGCACGCGACCTGCAGCAGCACGAGGTCGCCGAGGGGCATCTCCGGGAGGTTCTCGACCGCCTCACCGACGACCGCCGGCGTGAGCAGGCCCGCCACTGGCTCAATGTGGCCAGCGCCGCTCTCGGGCGACCGGCGTGAGGTAGACTGCGGACGCCGACGTGTGGAACGATCCGCTCCAGCCAGACATGACCGCACCTGACAACCACGACCGCAGACTCGCGCGTCCGTTCTACGAACGCCCGGCCGAGGATGTCGCGCGCGACCTGGTCGGGACCATCCTTGTGCGCCGCCTGCGCGGACGCGACCGCCGTGCCCGCATTGTCGAAACGGAGGCGTACGTCGGCTCACACGACCTCGCCTGCCACGCCGCGAAGGGCCGCACAAAGCGCACCGAGGTCATGTTCGGCCGTGGAGGTCACGCGTACGTCTACCTGATCTACGGCATGTACGAGATGTTCAACATCGTGACCGGCGTCGAGGGCGACGCCCAGGCCGTGCTGATCCGCGCGGGCGAACCGCTCGACGGCTGGCAGGCCGACCTGTCAGGCCCCGGAAAACTCACCCGCGCCCTGGGCATTACCCGCACGGACAACGGGCTCGACCTCACCGGCGACCGCATGTTCCTCCTGCCGGGCACGCCGCCCCCGCAGATCCTGACCACCCGGCGGGTCGGCATCGACTATGCACAGGAATGGCGAGACAAGCCCCTGCGGTTCCTCGACCCGGCGAGCCGCGCCGTATCAAAGGTCAGGCTGTAGGCAACGTCAACGCGCGATACGTTCTTCCCGCGTCAATATGCAGCGACGATCCATCTGACCTCGATCGGGAACGTCCTCATCCAGTCATCCGCCATGATGTTGCAGCGCCGTGGCATCCACGGTTCCCTTCCGGTACAACCGCCGCCATGATCGGCGCACCCATTTCCGTGCTCGGCAGCGTCAGCTTCGGTTGGCTGCACGACGATGGCGGGTTCGTCGTCGACGAGCCGTTCTTCATGGACCCGCTGGTGCGTCGGGAGCGCGAAGCCGCGATGCATGCGTTCGTGGCGCGCCGGTTCCCGCGCGATCCGGTGTACAACATTGAGGCGCACCTTGTGCAGGTTGAGGGGCGCCGACGTCCGGTTGTCCTGGTCGGGGGCATCCAGCCCAACCTGATCCTCGGGGCGGCCGTCGGGGCGCGGTTCGTCTTTTACGGCGACAAGGATCCCGACGTCACTCAGACGCCGCTGAAAGACATCACGTCGCTGGAGCCGCTCTGGAAGATCGACTGGGCGTCCACCTGGCCCGTCAGCCTCTTTCTCGACCAGATCGAATGCGTGCGGCGAGAGTTCGCCCGGACGCAGGGTGGAGTACCGGCGCCGACCATCGTTCCACCGTATTTCTGGGACACCACCGGCCGGGCGACGACACACGGCATCGTTACGACCGCGCAGAAGCTGATGGGCGAACGCGTGTTCCTCGAGATGGTGGATAACCCCGCGTTCGTGCACGAATTCCTCGAATGGATCGTCGACGCGTACGTGAAGCAGATTCATCTCTTCGCCGCGGCGGCCGGCCTGCCGATCACCGGACTGCACACCGGCGACTGCTCCGTCTGCATGATCGGGCCGCGCCAGTTCGAGGAGTTCGTGCTGCCCCACCTCGACGACTTCGCGCGACGCGTCGGCCCGCTCCGCCTGCACTCGTGCGGACATTCAGACCACCTGCTGGATACGTTCCAACAGGTGGGCGGCCTGGCATCGCTCAACGTCGGCAGCAACACCAGCGTGGCCGCCATCCGCGAACGCTTCGGCCCGACGCGAATCGATTTGATTCCGGATACGCAGTTGCTCACCTTCGGCAAGCCGGCGGATGTTGATGCCTGGACCCGCCGCAGTGTGGAGGAGAACGGCGACGGGCGTCTCGAGTTCCAGTACCACCTCGATGCGGGTCAGCCGCAGGAGACCTGCCTGCAGATCAACCGCACCCTCGAATCACTGGGGATCGACACGCCAAGAGAAGAGGTTTTTTGAAGTTCGAAGTGAGAGGTGGAACGCACGATGCGGCGCGCCGCTCGGGGCTCAATCCGCACGCCGCGTTTCCTGCTCGAACCTCACTTCAAGAGTCGTTGTCGAGCCAGCCGCGTCATTCATCGCCGCCGCCACCCGCACGCGGCATGAACCCGGCTCGAACGTGTAGGGCACGGGCGTGTCGCCCTGCTTGACGGACGTAATCACCACGCCCGGCGGCACGCGGATCCAGGTTTCGCAGCCCAGGGCCCCGCCGGCGTTGTTGCGAATCGCGTGTGTGCTCCGCGTCGCCGATTCCGTCACCGTCACGTCCACCGACCGACCGCCGATCCGCACGTTCCGCGCGGTCAGCGTGTTCCAGCCGGTCGGCAGCTTCGGTGCGAGTCGAATCACGTTCCCCGGCGCGTCCGGACGTGCGTCGAGGAACATCAGCAGGCTGTCGACCAGCGCGGCCGCCGTGTTCCGTGAGCTCGGCCAGGCGGCTTCGAGCCGGAAGTCGTCCTCGCCGGGATACAGCAGGGCCTCCTCTGACGCCACCTGGTCGGAGGCGAGCCCCGCGGGTCCCAGCGTCCGCTGCACGTGGTCAATCACCGCCTTCAGGCGGTCGATATCCGCGCGTCCCGCGGTGTTGTCGGCGCGCCGTGCGTAAAACTGGCCGTACCAGAGTGTGCTCAGCAGCCAGGGCCCGCCGTCGAAGGCCGTATCGCCCCAGAACCGGTCCACGAGCCCCTCGAACTCGCCGGACGCATGCAAGAGCGGCCGGAGATTTCCGAAACGGTCCTTCCCGGAGCCGCTGATGCGAGCCATCGCATGGGCGACCTGCGTCTCGAGCGGCGAATGCGTTTCGAAGGGCCAAACGAGCCCCAGCACGCTGATATCGGTGTTGTCGCCGTCCCACGCCAGCCGGTCGTTGACGCCGCGGTGGATCGCGTCGGCGCGCTGGGTGAGCACTGCGGCTTCCGCAGCGTGATTGGTGGCGGCGGCAATCCGTGCCGCATCCCGCAGTCCGCGCTCGATCGCCCCGTTCGTGTAGATCGACCGCTCGAAGCCCTCGTCCCAGGCGGTGTTTGCGTGCATCAGGCCGGTGGTGTCGTCGAAGTAGACACGGGCGTCGGCCGTGCTGCGCTCCGTGATCACCCGCACGACGTCCGCGAAGAACGGGTAGTTGCGGTTGAGGAAATCGCTGCGCCCGGTCGCCATGTAGTACAGCCAGCCGACCCGCGGGATTCCGGCCGCCGCATCGATCTGAGGTCGATCCGAGAGCCGCCGCCCGTCGGTCGTGTACTTGTCGTACCAGAACCCGCGCCCCCACGGCTCCTCCGACCGCTGGGCCACGTCCCGCAAAAACCGGATGATCTGCTCGCCCTCGTCGAAATGGCCGGCCCGTGTCAGTGCCGCCAGTGTGTGCACCGCGTCGCGCGGACGCACGTAGGGACGGTTGCCGTTGTGCATCCCGGAGATCACG
>CAZJTF010000176.1:0-14356 GCA_964548565.1 uncultured Planctomycetales bacterium
GGCCCCCTTGGGGGGCCTTCTTCAGGCCACGCCCTCTGGGCGTGGTACCTGACTCGGGCGTCGTCTGTGATCGTTCGTCGCCGCTCCTGGCAGTCCAATGACGAATGTCGAAATCAGAACGACGAAGCCAGCCCGGATGGCGCGACCCGTATTTGGTCATTCGTCATTCGAGCCTCGTCATTCGTCATTCCACTCAGAGCGTCCTGTTGCGCTTCCAGTATTCCTTGTAAACCATGTCATGGATCTCGGGGAGCCGGTCATAGAGACGCTTGAGCTTGCGCGGCTTGTGACGGGCCATCGCGTAGTGCGTCAGCAGCGGCAGGGCGATCGTGGAGTCCACGTACGCGACAATCGCGCCGGGAAGCTTGTCCGGGTCGACCTTGCCCCAGCTCACCGCCTCTGAAGGCGTCGCCCCCGACAGGCCGCCGGTGTCGGGACGGGCGTCCGTGAACTGGATGAAGTAATCGTGCCCCGCCTCCTTGATGCGGAGGACTTCCTGGATCTGCGGCTCCGTCTGGAGGATGAAATTCTTCGGAGAACCTCCGCCCACCAGAAGCACCCCCGTCTTGTGCCCCTTGCGCTTGGCGTCGAGGACGATGCCGGTCGTCTCGTTCACGTCGCGGGACGGGTTCATCCGGAGCTTCGAGCCGCGGAGCTCGAGGCCGGCGACGTTCATGCCGATCGTCGAGTCGCCCGGCGACGAGGTGTAGCAGGGCACGCCCGCCCGGTACGCGGCCGCGAGCACCGAGACGTCCTTGCGCCCGGTCTGGTCCTCGAACTCGGCGCAGTACTTGCCGAGCAGGTAGTGCAGCTCCGCCGTGCCCATCTCCTTTTCGAACTCCGGCTGCAGCAGGATCTGCCGGAGGATGTGGTCCGTCTTCATCAGCACGTCGTTGTAGTCGAGCAGGATGTCGTAGATCCGCACCACGCCGACCTTCCGCAGCGCGGTGTCGGGGATGTGCGGCGAGCCCCGGTACAGCGGCAGATTCATGGCGTGGTGCATGTCGTGGTACAGGTTCGCGCCCGTCCCGACGATCCAGTCGACGAAGCCCGCCTTGATCAGCGGGATCACGGCCGCGCCGCCCAGGCCTGCCGGCGTGAGCGCCCCGGCCAGGCTCATGCCGAGGGTGACGTCCGGCTGGAGCATCATCTCGGTGAACAGGCGGCAGCTCTCCTGCAGGCGTCCCGCGTTGTAGGCGAGGAACACCCGGTCGATCAGGTCCGGGAGGGATTCCTTGCCGGTGATGGGCTGAGGGAGAATCCGCTTGCCGCGCAGAAACTGCTGCTTGCCCTTGCCGAATTTGTGCGGGTACTTGCTGACGAATTCTTTGGGGAGCTTGACCGAACCCATTCACCGTCTCCTTGCTTGTTTCCAGTCGCTGGAGCGAAGGAAGATACTGCCGTCGCGCGGGGGAGGCAAGAAAACGCGAGGCTCAGCCGGGGTGGCGCGTCAACGGCGGGCAGTGCATCGGACTATGGCGCAAAAAAGCAGAGAGCATGATCGGCTGGAGGAGAATTCCGAGCCGCTGCTCTCTGAGTTTCGCATTTCCCGCCGATGTTCGTTGAAGCAAGCACGCCTGCGCCAACGGACCCGGGCGGTGGGCTGCGAGAGGTCCCTTTCCCCTGTGTATCTGCCCGCCGTGCCGCAACGCACGGAGCGGCATCACCAGATCCTATCGGCAGATCACCGTGATTTCCAGCTCTTTTTTACGAGCGCCGCGGTGCCGGGTGCCGAACCTGTGGCACCGCCTGACAGGCTCTCAAGCCGCTCGGCCGACAGACCGCGCCGCCTGCCTGTCGGGACCCCGACCGGACGGAAGATCATCAGGCGATTGCCCGACCGACATGCGGCGTGCTATGGTGGCGACCGGTGAAAAATGAATATTCCCGGCGATTTCAAACCATACACCCGTGATGATTTCCCCTACAGCCCGCTGCTTGTCTTCTACGAGGTGACGCGGGCGTGCGACCTCGTCTGCAAGCACTGCCGGGCCAGCGCCCAGCCGGAGCGGCACCCCGAGGAGCTGACGCACGAGCAAAGCCTGCAGCTCATCGATCAGCTGGCGAGCTTCCCGAGGCCCCCGATGCTCGTCTTTACGGGCGGCGACCCGGCCAAGCGCGCCGACATCTACGACCTCATCCGCCACGGCGCTGCCCGGGGGCTCGAGGTCTCGCTTACGCCGTCGGCCACGCCGCTGGTGACGACGGAGGTCGTGCACGGCTTGGCCGAGGCGGGCCTGCACCGACTGGCGGTGAGCCTCGACGGTGCGGATGCGCCGACACACGACGCCTTCCGCGGCGTCGAAGGGACATTCGAGCGGGCGCTGCGGATCATCCGCGATGCCCGGGCGACCGGGCTGCCCGTCCAGGTCAACACGACAATCACGCGGTACAACGTCGCCCAGGTCGACGCGATGGCGTCGCTGCTGGCGACACTCGACATCGCTCTTTGGTCGGTGTTCTTCCTGATTCCGGTGGGGCGGGGCCTCGCGGAGCAGCGGATCCGGCCGGACGAGTACGAGGGCGTCTTCGAGCAACTCTGGGACGCGGCCCAGGCGGGCCACTTCGGCGTCAAGACCACGGAGGCCCATCACTACCGCCGATTCGTGCTGCAGCGCAAAGGCAACCCGCAGAAGATGCCGACCCGCGACGGGGGCTCGTACGAACGGGCGCCGCTCGGGATCAACGACGGCAAGGGCGTGATGTTCGTCAGCCACATCGGCGAGGTGCAGCCGAGCGGGTTCATGCCGATCGTGTGCGGGCGGTTCCCGGCAGAGTCCGTCGTGGAGGTGTACCAGAATTCGGAGACGTTCCGCAGCCTGCGCGACCCCAACCAGTTCGGCGGCAAGTGCGGCGTTTGCGAGTACCGGCAGGTCTGCGGCGGCAGCCGCGCGCGGGCTCTCGCGGTGACCGGCGATCCTCTGGGACCCGAGCCCGACTGCACCTACGTCCCGGCCGGCTGGAAAGCAGCCTGACGAACGCTCAAGGGGGCGGGTCCTGTCTGTGTCTCGCTGGACCCGGGGTGGCGCCCACAGGTCTGTTCCCGCGCGTGCAGTCGGCCGATCCACCGACGTAGAAACATGTCGGTGCCCTCACACCTTCCGTCGAGGCAACATCCCGAGTGCCAACCGCTCGCCTACGACTGCGGCGCGAGCGGCTCGAAGACGATCCGTGCCCCGCTGATGCGAAGCGGCATCTGGTTGTCAGGCCGCTGCTGATCCTGGATCGTCGCCTCGCCACTCCACATCCCGAACTGCTCGTACTTGATCTCCGTTTCGCGCGGCTCGGCAAGCGGCAGGAGATCGATCCGGCCGGCGAGATTCTCCTTTCCCGCCGCGGGCGACTCCGCCGCCGCTCGCAGGATCGGGCCGGCGTTGATCTTGAGCCCGCCGCCCGGCTCACCGCCTGCCGACGTGACGGCAATATTCGTGCTATCGAGCAGGACGGCCAGCTTTCCGCCCGGGCGCTGGAACACGACCGTGGGGCCGGCGATCGGGACACTGAATCGTGGTCGCTCCACGTCCGCTCCCGGTTCCAACGACTGCTGCTGCCCAGTTGGCGCGACATCGAGGTAAATCATGCAGACGAACGGCCCGGCCGCCTTTGCGGCGTTTTCGCCTTCCATGGTCGCGAGCCGGGCATCCCGCGCGGCCTTGTCCGGCAGGTTGGCCAGCTCACTCGCCTCGCTCGGACGCGTTTGCGTGAGTCGAATCAGTAGTTCGGTCGCCTGCTGGGCGATCCGCTCCTCGGGATTGCCGCTCAGCTCGACGAGCTGGGCCCGATCTACCCCCAGCTTGATGGCCAGCGTCGCTTTCCATCGCTCTTTTGCCGGCACGGTCTGCAGCCCGGACAGGAGCGCCGCCAGCGCGAGCTGCTGCGTCTTCGGATCCGTGTCGGAGAGCCGCGACGCCAGGAAGATCGGCAGCGACTCCCGTTCCCACATCGCCTTGTTGCGGTAGAACGCCTGGATCAGCCCCTGTGCGATCCTGGCGTCGGCCTTGCGGAGCTGCTCGTTGAGTGCCGTGAGCCGCCCGACATTGATGAGGGCGGTTGCCGCGGCCTGCGCGGTGTCGGGATCGGTGGATGTCGCCAGCGTCACGAGCAGCGCCTCGAACGCCGACGTCTCCGACGGGCGCTGCACGGCGGATCCGCGCTTCACGGGAGCCTCGTACGGCGGCTGGAATTGCGCTGTCGCGAGCCTCAGGAGCGCCGCCCGGATCGCCTTGGAATTCTGCTGCGTCGACGCGATCGTCTCGAACGCTTTCTTCAAATTTGCGGAGTTCACCACTGCCGACAGATCCGCCCGGCTCAGCATCTCCAGCAGCAGCTCGAGGCTCGCCGCGGAGTGGGGGGCGAGCAGCGACCCGATCAACGGGTCATCCTCACCCTTGACGACAACCGGCACGTCTTTGGCCGCGGCCAGCATCTTCGGCAACGTGGCCGGATCCGGTCGCAGGAGCATCAGTCGCAGCATCGCCGACTTGAGCTCGGGGCTGGACGCCTTCGCGAGCTTGTCCACAACGAGCGGACGCGTGGGGCCGCTCGCGTCTGACAGCACGAGCAGCGATTGCTGACTCGGGTTCGTCAGCAGCACGTCAGCCGCGCGCTGCTGGACCTGCGGGACTGCCGAGGCGAGGCACGCGGCGACCATCATCAAGGCGTTCGCCGGCACGTTCACGGACGGGAGCGTCCCGGATACGCGCGTGATGACTTCCGGCACGGCGACGGGCTGACCGCCGGTGGGGCGGGCGGGCTGGCCTTCCACGGGGGGCGCCAGCAGGGCCGCGCACTCCTCGAGAATGCCCAGACCGACCGCCGCGTCCTTGTTGTCGCGAAGCATGGCGAGCAAGTCGGTGCTCAGCGGCGTGTTGCTGAACGCCAGCGCCTCGAACGCCTCGCGCCGGGTCTGCGGGTCCTGCTGCGTGATCGCGGTGACGAGCGCCCGGTCGATCTTCTGATTCATCGCCGCCAGCTGCGCGGCCGGAACCTGCTGGGCTCCCTCGGGTGTGGCGGATCGCAGCGCCGCCAGGCGGGCGACGGCGGCGCTCGCCACGGTGGCCTGCTTGCCGCCGGCTTCCTGGGCCAGAACCGCCACGATCGCGTCCCGCTGTGGTTGCGTCGTCTCTTTACCACCACCGGAGATGGCGAGCAGCACCGACGCCTCGAGATGCAGCGGCGGCGCCCCCCGGTACTCGCAGTCGAGCGACTTGAAGCCCTGCGGCACGTCGATGATGAACGCCGCCTTCCCCGTGCCCTCCTGCGGCTCGCGGCTCATCGGTTCAGGCTGGCGGGCCGGCCCGCCTCCGCCGCGCGATGCGGGCGGTCGCATCGTGTTGAAACAGACGATCTCGATCCCGCTGGTGCCTTCCCCTTCCTTGTAGACGGCCTCGATGCGCTCGTAGAGCGGCTGGTTATCCTGGGCGAGCGTCCCGTCCTTCGACAGGAGGGCGATGCCCTTGACCATCGCCGACTTCTTGTCGTCGGTGACGGCTCGCAGCAGACCCTTGTTGATGATCAACCTCGTTTCGCCCGGGTTGTACGAGAACGGCAGGATCACGAACGCACGATCCTTGCGGACGGCGAGCGAAACGCCCTCGTCCTGGAAGTCGGCCGCGATGAGCGGCTGCTTGAGCCCTGGGCGCAGGTCGAACTGGATCGGGCCGCCGCCGAACAGGTTCCATTTTTCGGCGAGTGCTCGCGCCTCGGGGTTGTTCTTGTCCTTTTCGAGCGCCGCGAGCAGCGTCTGGCGCGCCAGGGCCACCTCGTCGCCCGCGCGGAGCCATTCGGCGATCTTGACCCGCCCGGCGATGTCGTTTTCAGGCAGTTTTTGCAGGCGGAGCTTCGCCCGATGGCTGAACCAGAAGTCGTTCCACGATTTGGGCGACTGCCGTCGGGCGTCCTCCAGGAGCTCGGGCTTGAGCGTACAGGCTTTCTCCACGGCCGCGCCCGCGGCGGCCAGGTCTTTCCGGATGGTGAAGACCTTGGCGAGGTTCACGAGGTCCTCGGGGGAGGTTTCCGCCTCGATCTGGGCGGCCTGTTCCGCCCCGAGGCCGGCGGGCGGCGCCGCGGGCTGCGCGTTCTGGGCGGCAGCAGGCAGGCAGCAGGCAAGCACGAGAATCCAGGCAAGACAGAGGGATCGCTGACGCATCGGCATGATGAACTCCAGTCGTGGAGCCGCGTTCGCGGTGCGGAGGCGGGACGCTTCCGCCGAAACAACCGGACGAACAACGTTGTGTGGCTATTTTAACTGGCGCCGGGTGTCGTCGCACCCCTCCCGGGCGTCCGACCCGCCGATGGGGCCGTCGCAGGCCCCGTGCCCACCAGCACCTCGTACAACACGACGGCCGTACCGCCGTCCGGGTACCGGACCCGCCCGATCTCGCTCCCCGGGACGCCGATTCCCTCCCGTTCGGCCACCAGCACGCGGTCGCCCGGCCGGGTCAGCGGTGCGAGCGCGCGGAGATAGCGACTGGGCATGAAGAACACGTCGCCGGTTCGCACCAGAAAGTCCCAGTCGCCGTGCTGCTGGATCTCCCGCGGCGCGCCGAAGTAGTCCCGTGGGTCGACGCCGGCCCAGAACAGGTACAGGATGGCCGGCTGGTTCGCCCGCTCGTGCGTGAAGACGAACAGCCGGTACCGGTGCCGCTCGGAGCGGGCCAGTTGAGCGAGGTCCTTCCATTACGTCTGGAACTCGCGGGCGGCCGCCACCGGGTACTGCACGAAGAAGACGTGGAGAAAGACCGCGACGTTGATCGCCAGCGCTCCCAGCGCGGCACCCGTGAGCACCCGCGCGGCTCTGGGCGAGCGGCCCGCCGCCAGGGCGATCGCGAAATCGATCCCGATGGCGGCCAGGATGTCGTACGCGGGAATGACGCCCCCGGCGCGCAGGCTGTGGGTGGTGGCCGTAAACGTCGCCGCCGCCGGCAGGGGGGCGATCAGAATCCACCACACGAGCAGCCGCCCGAATCGCTCCGTTCGCCATCGCGCGACGACCCGCACCAGCCCCGCCAGCAGGAACAGCATGTACACGTGGTGCAGCTTGCCGTAGCCGGTCACGGACTGCACGGCCCACGGATCGCCGCGCAAGAAGAGAAAATCCGGCGAAAAGTGGGCCGCGTACAGGCGCCCGGCGGTCGCGAGCTTTTCCTGCCATGGCATGGGGAGGGAAACGAGCGAAACCGCCTTCGCCCGTGCCCACGCCTCGTCCGGTGAGCGGGCGCTGGCCCAGATGAACGGCGCCAGCCCCGCGAGAAACCCCAGTACGAACCCGCTGCCCGCCAGCAGCCCGCCTTCGCGGCGAAGAAAGGCCAGGATTGCCCGTGCGTAGATGGCAGCCCCGCCGATCAGCAGGAGCGGCGTCACGACGCGCAGGGCGTTGTACGTCCACAGCACGAGTCCCAGGCAGACGCCGCCCGCCACGAGCGCCGCGAGGCACCGCCATCCGACCGGCGCCTCCGGGCTCTGCCGGTTCGAGTTACCCGCTCCGCGCGCCAGCAGGTAAAGCCCGGACGTCAGCATCGGCGCGCACAGCGACAGCTCAAACGCCAGGTGCGAGAGGTGCAGCGGCCACGGAGACACCCCCAGCAGCAGCGCCGCCAGCAGTCCGGCTCGATGGCCGTAGATCCGCCGCACCAGGAGGAACGCGAACACGATACCCGCGATGCCGAACAGGGCGGCCGGCAGGCGGGTGCTCCAGGGATCCACGCCCAGGATGGCCTGGAAGGGGATCAGCAGGTACACGTAGTGCCCGGGCGGATAGTCGACCTTTCCGAACCCCCGCAGGAAGATCGGCCAGCTCGCCCCGTAGTGGTCCTGGCCGGTCTCCCGCAGGCACCACGCATCGTACGCCCGCACCGCTTCGTCCTGGTTGATTCCCGGCGGGACGGTGTCGAGCGCGACGAGGCGGAGGATCGCGCCCAGCAGGACGATCGCCGCCAGAGGCAGAGGAGAGGGGCGCCGCTCCGGGCCGCTTCCGGGTGTGCTGTGTCCACGCATGCAGGTGCAGTCCCGGTGGTAACGGGCGGCATTCTACTGTCTCGTGACGCCGGGCCGCAAAGCAGGTGCAGCGCGGCGGGCCTTCGGGTAGGCTGCTGGGGTGGGCCGTCGGAGGCATCCGGCCGGCATCACGGGTGGACTCACGTATGAGCGAGCGACGCCGCATCGTCATCCTGCGCAACCCCGCCAAGCCCGAGGCCGAGGCCACGCTCGCTTCGCTCGTGGCCGCCATCCACGCCCGCGCGGTGGTCGTCGCGACCGGCACCATCGACCAGGCGGAGACGCTCGTCCGCGAGAGGCCGGACCGCATCGTCGTCCTCGGCGGGGACGGGAGCATCCTGGCCGTCGCGCGGTCGCTCGGGATGCAGCAGATCCCCATCGTCGGCGTCAATTTCGGAAAGCTCGGCTACCTCGCCGAGTTCAGCCTCGAGGACGTCAGCCGCCATCTGGACGCCATCCTCGACGACGACGGGATCGTGAGCCGGCGCATCATGCTGGATGCGTCGATCACCCGCGACCGCGGGCAGGCCGCGCGGGCCGGGGCCGTCAACGACTGCGTCATCCATGCCGGACCGCCGTACCGGATGATCGAGCTGGCGCTCGAGGTCGACGGCAACCACCTCACGAAGATGAGCGGCGACGGCCTCGTGCTCGCGACGCCCTGTGGCTCGACCGCCCACAACATGGCGGTCGGCGGGCCGATCCTGGAGTCCGAGATCCCTGCCATCGTGGTCACGCCGATCTCCCCGCATTCCCTGACGCACCGCCCGCTGGTGGTGGCTGGCAACAGCACGATCACCGTCCGCGCCCTGCAGGCCAACCAGGGGACCACCGCCGTCGTGGACGGCCAGGTCTCCCTTCCGCTCCACGCCGGCGACTGCCTGACCGTCCGCCGCTACGACCAGGACTTCCAGCTCGTCCACAACCCCTCCCAGCCGCCGTGGTACACCCTCATTAAAAAGCTCAAGTGGGGGCAGTGACCCGCCACCGGTGCCTCCACCCGGCGGAGCGGGGGAGTGGGCTGTGGCCATTGCGGATTGCGAATGTCGGATTGCGGGATGGAGGAATTGCTCAAACGCGTCCACCTGAGCACTGACACAGGACGTCCGCTGGCGACCGACGGCTTTCAGGAGTAAGCTGGAACATCAGATCGGCCGCCGCCTGCGCCCGGCCGATCGGACGCCTGGGGAAGAAGGCGAAATGCGGTGAGAAGGCTTGAAAACAGGCGACTGTCCGCGAGGTCTCCGCGGCCGGCCGCACAAGCAGCGTGGAGAGGAGGCCGGAGGTGAAACAAACGAACCTGTCCCGTTTGCATTGTCCTGTCCCGTTTGCATTGTCCGAGGCGGGCGCGTACTCCCGCCTGATCCAGCGCCAAGGGTGACAAATGGCACGGCTCGCAAGCAGAGGGGGCGGTAAAAGGCGAACCTGTCCTGCTGTCGTTTTCGGTGACAACGAGAACTCGAATCTGGTGTACGGATGGGGCATCGACGGCGAACGTTGAACCGCTTACGCAAAGTCGTCTGCGGCTTGTCCCTGTGCTTGATACTCGCAGCGTTGGTGTGGTGGAACGCGAATTCGTTATTACTTGGAGGCGCGTTTGTCGCACTCTACATTGCTGTGTTCCTGCCGGAATCACTCAGGTTCCGGAGATACCGCGGAATCCTCCGCCGGCGCGAGTTTCACGATTACGATCGAGAGTGTCTTGAGCTTGCAGCAACGCACGCGTTGCCTCCTGCGGCGGTGACGGGTGCCTGGAACGAGCTGGCACAGTTCTATGGCATTCCGGGGGATAGAGTACATGCCAGCGACGCGCTGAGTAACGAGCTCTCCGGGATCGTAGAACACCCGGATTGCGATCTGGCCTTCCTGATCCATTCCACAAGCCTCGTGTTGCCCAAGACAGGAATGGACACGTGGGGAGATCTGGTGGTGTGGCTTTGCAGGCAGCGCGCGGCTGTGACTCACATCTGAGCGATCCAAAAGGGCTCGGCACTCGACTTGACGGACAGGAAAACGGGAGATCACTGATTCTGCCGGCCGCACAAGCAGCGTGGAGAGGAGGCCGTAGCGTGAAACAAGCGAACCTGTCCCGGGTGTATTATCCGTGTGTGGTGTGCACCTTGTTGGCTTGCGCATGTGCGTCGTTGCCGGAGTCTCGATGCGACTCTACTGTCCCTCAAAGCCGACTCACGTACTCATCCGTTTACGGCGAGGCGAGCTACCTGGTTCTTCTCAAGGTCGATATGCCGCAAGTGGAAGCGCTCGGGTATACCGTGACTCTTGTTGCATTTGATGCTGTTGAGAAGACCGCCACGCTTGACGTCAAATCGATAGGCGGCATCCGGAGGGTGAGCGGAAAAATCGGCAGCACTTTGCGGTCACATACCGACGGCTCCTCCGCTGGCGAGATAGAGTTGCTGGAAGTTCAACGAGGCGGGGTGCTGGTTCTGTTACACGCATCGTTCTCCTACACGCTTCCGGCCGGCGATTAACGAACAGCAGGGTGGTAAAGCTAAACGGGGGCATTCAAACGGCACAGGTTCGATTGTGTGTGCCTCCTGCGTGCTGCAGCCGGCACCCGACCGGATCGGACCGCTGGTCTACCGCTTCCGGTGCGGTCTCGGGTCGCTGATCACGGCGGAGAAGCCGACGCCGGCTCGGTATTTCGGCTGACGTCCTCGCACGCCTGCGTTACCCTGCCCCGCCCCGCCACGCGTTGCACGCATCGTCCTTCCGGGGGTCGCCCACCACGTACCAGCGCGGCAACAACCGGCAGAACGCCTTCTGCAGCGATGACGACCGGCGGTGCCCCCTGTCCGGGCCAGCGCGACGGGACGACACGAGCCTGCGGCGGGCGACGGCGTACCCGTGGTCCAGGGCGGCCGCCCGTTGCGGGTGCCCGGGCCGGAGTGGCCTGCTTTACGCGCGGCTCTGGCGTGAGCTGTGGGGCGAGGGCGACGACCGGGGGCGGGAACTCCGCCGCTTGGAGGACGACGAACTGGTCAAGCGCGTTTGCCTGAGGACCCACGCTGGGCGTCCGCTGGCAACCGTCGCAGGCGCACCCGGTCATTGTATGGACGCCGCTGCGCCATGCCGGAACACCACCGCCAACCGCGCCGCCCTCTGGGCCTTCGAGAAGCTCGACACCCTCCGCGCCACGCTGCTCTGCCGCGCCGGCCGCTTCACCCGGCCACAGGGCGTCCTCACCCTCACCCTCAACGCCAACGCCTGGGCCCGTCAGCAACTCGCCGACATCCTCAAAGCCGTGCGTTCCGCCGCCTGAGGGGCAGAATTATGTAACGCTGGGGTGTACAGGTTCCTCCCCCGGGCGTCAGCCCTGTTTTTGTGGGCGTCTCACGGCAAGAGCGCTCGCCAGGGAGCACACCATCCTTCGAAGCCTTTGCCAAGGTTCGCCGTGCAGACTCGCCGTCCCGCCGCGTCGTGTGGGCACAGGTTTCCAGCCGACCAGACAAACGGGACGGGTTCGTTTCAAACACTGATCCACCCACAACCCATTGGGGATAGTTGAATCAAGTGGACACCCAGTATCCAGAAAGACTTCGGAGCAGAATCCTTCATTCTTCACGCCCTTGATACAATCGTCTTCCCCAGCGATTGGTATAATGGACCTGCGCAGAATCACCCTGGCCAATCCGAAGCGGGATGACGCGCAGGGGTCGAAGCACGCGGAGGAGGTCGAACATGTGCGGTCCATTTCGGTTCATCATGACGCTGGGTGCGTGCGTGTGTTTGGGCAGCATGGCGTGGGGCAATACGTACCAGGTGTGGGTGACCCAAAGCCCGCCCGGCCCTGATAATGGGAACCCGGCGACATGGGCGGGAGTCATACGGTACGAGATCGATCGGAGGGGCGGCCCACCGGTCCGCCTGGCGGACCTGGACAAATCGCTGCTCGCCGATCCGGCAGGGTTGGCGATGCGTCCTCAATCCCGCGAGCTCTTTGTCGGGAACCGGCATGGAAATACAGGGCCCGGCAGCATTTCGCGGTTCATTTACGATGCGGCCACCGACACGTTTCAACCCCACGGCAGTATAACCGGGAACTCGCTGAGTGGCGTACATCAACTGGCCTTCAGCCCCACGACCGGCGAGCTGTTCGCGGCCAACTATCACGGGGGGATTTCCCGCTTCACGTTTGATGCGGCAGGAGAGGCCGTACCCAACGGAATGATCGGCGGTGCGGGGACGATGCGAGGCGTGGCCGTGTCCCCGGACGGCAAGAGGCTTTACCTGACCGGCGGTCCCAGTCCCGGGGGAGCCTACACCGTCACGACGATTCGGCAATTTGATTTGACCACGGGCAACGAGCTGCCAGGCACGAGCGTGTCCGGCTCAGCGGGGCTGCACTACCTGCAAGTACGTGGCGGTGATGAACTCTATGTGGCTGATCCTTTCAACAGCTACGTCTTTCGATTCAAGCTCGATCCCTCGTCTGACGATCTGACCGACCAGGTGAGCATCTATGCTCCGTCAGCGGTGTCCCAGACGTTCAGCCCGGACAATCAGGAGATGTTTGCCACCGGGCACCTGACCAGTCATCAGCTCACGCGCTACCTTTCTGGCGCCGCCGGCCAGGCTTGGGTTCCGGTTGATCCCATCCTGCCGGATGTGCAAATGGGGGACCTGCTGACGATCCTGGTTGCAGTGACCGGCGACTTTAACCGCGACGAATTCGTCGACATGCGTGACTTGGAAGTATTTGAAACCTGCGCAACTGGACCGGCTATCCCGTATGGTCCGCACCACCTGCCAACGGGTTGCACGTTGAAGCCGGATGCCGAGGACAAGATCGCCCCTGACTTGGACCGCGACGGTGATGTGGACCAGGACGATTTCGGTGCATTCCAGTGCCATTACCAGCCGCGGCAGCCGGGAGTGCTGTCGGTGGCAGAAGGTGACGGCCTCGTCAGTACAGGCAATCGGGGCGGCCCGTTTGCACCGATCAGCAAGACCTACACGCTCACCAACCCTGGCGGCCTGCCGATAAACTGGACCGCGGAGAATACCCAAACGTGGACGACCCTGTCCAAAACCAGCGGTACGCTCGCCGCGAAAGCCTCGGACACACTGGAGATCTCGATCAACACCGGAGCGAACAGCCTGGCGGCCGGCAGCTACGACGACACCGTGACCTTTACGAACACCACGAACCACTACGGAGACACGACGCGCGGGGTGGCCCTCACGGTAAACCAGCCCGTCCCCCCAGGCATGGTCCTGATCCCCGCGGGCGAGTTCCAGATGGGTAACGCTTTCGACCCCTCCGAAGGATGGTCGGACGAGTTGCCCCGTCATGTGGTCTATCTGGACGCCTTCTACATGGACCAGACTGAGGTGACCAACCAGCAGTACGCCGACGGCCTCAACTGGGCACTGGGCCAGGGCAACCTCATCCACCCGACCGCCGACGGGGTCTACGACGGCGGGTACCACTACATTATCTGCGACACAACGACGAGCAGTTCCTACAGCCGGATCACCTGGAACGGCACGATATTCGGAGCGGTCTCCGGGAAGGCCAACCACCCGGTCGTGCAGGTGAGCTGGTATGGAGCCGCCGCCTATGCCAACTGGCGCAGCGCGATGCAGGGCCGGCCGTTGTGCTACGATACGTCCACGTGGGAATGCAACTGGGGCGGGGGGTACCGCTTGCCCACGGAGGCGGAATGGGAGAAGGCGGCCCGCGGCGGCGCGGCAGGGCGTCGGTTTGCCTGGTCGAATTCAGACATGATCACCCACGCCCGGGCAAACTACTACAGCTCCTCGAGCTATTGGTATGACGAGAGCCCCACACGCGGATATCACCCCACCTTCAAGGCCGGGGCGCAACCCTATACCAGCCCGGTAGGGCACTTCGCCGCCAACGGCTACGGACTGTATGACATGACCGGCAACGTGTGGGAGTGGTGTAACGACTGTCACGGCGCCGCGTACGGTCCCGGTCCGGAAAACAATCCGCGGGGCCCTGTGTGCCCTGCAAGCGGAAGCTGGCGTATTTACCGCGGCGGCAGTTGGAGCAACAACCCCGTATACTGCCGCGCGGCGTTCCGCTTCAACCTCTTCGCCTACTTCCCCGGCCGCCGGTACGACGACGGCGGTTTCCGTTTGGCCCTGCACTCTGAGTAGAGCCCTGCGCTTCGTTCTCTGGCGTCTTGCTCCTCAGCGTCCAAGGGCAGACCGGTTCTCAGCGGGCGGTTCGGCTCAGTTCGCACAGTTCGGGTCGGCGGGGTTAGGGTTACCTGTGCCGGTAAAACACCGCTGGAGCAGGCCGAAATCTGATTGATCGACATCGTCATCCCCATCCAAGTCGGCGGCCTCACAGATAGGCCCGTGGGCGGCT
>CAZJTF010000177.1:0-14234 GCA_964548565.1 uncultured Planctomycetales bacterium
CAAGGGTCTCCCAATCAGCGTCTCGCTTGCCCTGATCGGCTCTCTGGCCGGCGCAGCCCTCGTCAAGGCGGGAGCGACTGCCATCGTTTGGTCCAAGATCGCAGTCATCGCTCTGTTCATCGTGCTCTCGCCAGTTATCGGCATGCTGATCGGATGGGCCCTGATGGTTGGGACTATGTGGATCTGCCGCAGCAAGACACCGCGTGGTGTCGACGGAATCTTCCGCATCCTGCAGCTCTTCTCGGCCGCGATCTACAGCCTCAGTCATGGACTCAACGACGCGCAGAAGACAATGGGCATCATTTCAGCTCTGCTCCTGAGCGTCGGCTCGCTGGCATCCTATGCGACACACGATGGGAATCCCCAATCCACAAAGCTGGCCTGGTGGATCATCCTGAGCTGCCATGGCGCGATCGCCCTCGGCACATACGCGGGCGGATGGAAAGTCGTCAAGACCCTGGGGCATCGCGTGACGAAACTCCAGCCCGTCGGAGGGTTTTGCGCTGAGACAGGTGGTGGCGTGACGATCCTGGCGCTCTCGAAACTGGGGATCCCCGTTAGCACCACCCACACGATCACCGGGGCAATCTTTGGTGTCGGAGTGACACAGCGACTCTCCGGGGTCCGGTGGAGCGTCGGACGTCAGATCATGTCCGCCTGGGTGCTGACGCTCCCCGCCTCGGCCGCGATGGCCGCCCTCGTCTACTACGTCGTCTCACACGTCGTTCACCTGCCGCAGTAGGTCGGCGCGGCCTGTCCGGGCTTGATCGCGTACACCTTCACGCTGGCCGCGTAGTCGTTGACGTTGTAGCGCCGAAGCAGGTCGGCCATGCGCGTGTGGAGGGTGTCGTGGGCCGACTGCGGTGGCGAGCAGCATGAACCCGGTTCAGAGACCGGCAGCGATCGCGATCTTGGTGCCGGTGGTGAGCAGCAACCGCCCGTCGTAGTCAGCTCTGAAGGATCCGGGGCCGACGAGCAGCACCCAGACGCATTTTCCACCTTGGCATAGGCATTCAGATCGGCGCCGCTGTCAACGATCTGCACGTGAGCGAATCCTGCGTCAAGCAGACCCTGGCGGTACTCCTCAATGCCGATCGCTCCCGCGATGCACCCGACATACGCTACCAGGTCCTGACCGAGTTCCGGCGGCAGCGCACGCTTGAGCGCGATATCGCTGACCGCCAGGCGCCCGCCCGGCTTGAGAATGCGCGCGATCTCGCGGAAAACCGCACACTTGTCCGGCGCCAGGTTGATGACGCAGTTGCTGATGACGCAATCCACGGACGCGTCCGGCAGCGGGAGCTTGTCGATCATCGCCTGGTGGAAAGCGACATTCGTGAGCGGTTGACCATTGTCTGCGGTCTTCGCGTTCCGGCGGGCGCGGTCGATCATCTCGGGTGTCATGTCGATACCGATGGCCTTGCCGGTCGGGCCAACTTTCCGGGCGGCCAGGAAGACATCGAGCCCCCCGCCGCTCCCGAGATCCACCACCACCTCGCCGGGGCTGAGATTCGCGGTGGCCGTCGGATTTCCGCAGGAGAGGCCCATGTTCGCCCCGGCCGGGATCGACGCGAGTTCCTCCGGTGAGTAACCGAACGCCTCTGCCACGGCGCGCACCCCGGCGTGCTCGCTCGAGAGGCTGCTGGCGGCCACGGAGCCGTATTTCGCCCGGACTGCATCAACGATTGGATCGGACACATTCAACTCCTCTCACGGAAACGGCACCCTCAGCTTGTCGGCCTGGAGGGCTCCAGCCCCGCCCCTCCCGACGCGGACAGTCCCGCATCCTTGACGAAATATCGGCGTTGGAAGTAGAGAGCCACGCTCACGAGGCTGATGAGGACCGGCACTTCGACCAGCGGCCCGATCACGGCCGCGAACGCCTGCCCGGACGTGATGCCGAACACCGCGATGGCAACGGCGATCGCCAGCTCGAAGTTATTGCTGGCCGCGGTGAAGGCGATCGTCGCGGTCTTCGAGTAGTCCGCTCCCAGCCTGCGGCCCATCCAGAACGATGCCAGGAACATGGCGACGAAGTAGATGCACAGGGGCACCGCGATCCGCAGCACGTCGAGTGGCAACTGCACGATCTTGTCGCCCTTGAAAGAGAACATGACCAGAATCGTGAACAGCAACGCAACCAGTGTGATCGGCGAGATCCGCGGGATGAACTTCGTCTCGTACCAGTCACGACCGCGGGCCCGCAGCAGCACAAACCGGGTGATCATCCCGCCGAGGAACGGAATCCCCAGGTAGATGAACACGCTCTCACCGATCTGGCGGATGCTGACGTCGACGATCGCCCCGCTGAGCCCAAAGAGCGGCGGCAGGACGGTAATGAACAGCCATGCGTACACCGAGAAGAACAGCACCTGGAAGACGGAGTTGAACGCCACCAGTCCGGCCGCGTACTCGGTATCGCCGCGAGCCAGTTCGTTCCAGACGATGACCATCGCGATGCAGCGGGCCAGGCCGATCATGATCAGGCCCACCATGTATTCCGGGTAGCCGCGCAGAAAGATGATCGCGAGTGCGAACATCAGGGCCGGGCCGATCACCCAGTTTTGTACGAGTGAGAGGCCAAGCACGCGCGTATTGCGGAAGACGTCGCCGAGTTCCTCGTACTTCACCTTCGCGAGCGGCGGGTACATCATCAGGATCAGGCCGATTGCGATGGGGATGTTGGTCGTGCCGACGGAAAGGCGGTCAATCGCCCCGTGAACCGCCGGCGCGAGGTATCCGAGAGCTACGCCGACTGCCATGGCCAGAAAGATCCACAGCGTCAGATACCGGTCCAGGAAAGACAGCCGCGGCCGGCAACGGGTAGCTGGCACATCACTCATTCCAGGTCCCTTATACCCATGAGCGGTCGCCCTGCAGCAGCGCCGATTACGGCGCGACGTAGATCAGGTACACGCCGCCGAGCAGCACGAGCACGCCGCAAAGAACCTTGACCGCCCCGGCACCGCGCGACTTCTCGTTCCAGTCGAGGTACCGCTGAACAAGCTCCGTCGACGTTCCGGCGACGACAATCACCGAGCAGTGCCCGATCCCGTACACGAGCAGCAGGAGCGTCCCGAACAGCAGGCTTGTCGTGGCCGTCTTGAACGCCACGGCCAGCACCGGTGCCATGAACGCGAACGTGCACGGCCCGAGGGCAATCCCGAAGACCAGCCCGAGCGCGAACGCCGCGAACAGACCCTTGCGCTGATAGCCGACCTGCCCCGGCCCCGACCACGGCATCGGTATGGCGCCGATCAGGTGCAGGCCGACAAGGAAGAATACGCCCGCCACGAAGTAGTTGCCGTAACGCCCGATGTCGCCCATGATTCGCCCGGCAGTCCCGGTGATCACGCCGATGAGCGCGATCGTCAGCAGGATCCCGACTGAAAACAGCAGTGAGAGCCCGAAGGCCCGCCGGGTGGTCATCTGGCCCTGCCCGTTGATGAACCCGACGATCAGCGGGATGCTTGCCAGGTGGCATGGGCTCAGCAGGATGCTGAGAACACCCCAGACGAGCGCCGCGCCGAGCGCGACAAGCGGCGTGCCTTCAACAGCACGCGTCAGCGTGGCAAAGAGCTCGGTCATCTCATCTCCTGGCGACACGGCTCGCCGCGGGCTCACGATGCAGGCGCGGACGCACTCCCGAGCATTCCGAGTTCCTTCCACTTGGCGAGGATCTCGTCCTTGCCGAAGAAGCCCTCGTGCCGAAACCGCTCGTGGCCCGACGCATCGTAGAAGATCTGCGTTGGAATCGAGCTGATGCCATATTTCTCGGCGGCCGCGGTGTTCTCCCACACGTCAATGAACTCGACATCGACCCGGCCGGCGTACTCCTGTTTGAGCTCCGACAGGATGGGCGCCATCATCTTGCAGGGGATGCATTTGCCCGCTCCAAGATCCACCAGACGCGGGCGGGGCACCGCCGGATCGGCTGACGCCGGAGAACCCGTGACTGCCGGCTTCGGCGCATCGGCATGGACGGCCGTCTGGGCGGGCTTGCGCTTGTTCATCGCGACAAAGCCCACGATGACCACCAGGATTCCGACAATGATGATTCGCAGCGAATGGCTCATCTTGTTGCACCTTTTCCAGCATGCCCGCTTTTATGAACCGCAGCGTGTGAGACCGCTCACTGCTCGGCCGCCGTGGTCAAGAGGGTTGTGACTTCCGCTTCCGTGAGCACCTTGCCCGCGGACTTGACCTGCCCGTCGATCGCCAGCGCCGGCGTTATCATGACGCCCCGCTGCATGATGTCCTTGATGGCCGTCACCTTCGAAATCTCGCACGGGAGACCCAGTTTCTGCGCTGCCGCCTCGACATTGGCGGCCAGAGTCGTGCACTTCGGACAGCCGGTGCCCAGGATCTCGACTTTCATGGCATTCTCCTCAACTTCGATGATGTCCAGCGTGTTACGAGACGAATCGACCGAACACGCCACCCGCAATCGTGGCCGCTGCCACGATGAGACCGCTGAAGGCGAGCGTCTTCTTGCCTCCCATCAGCTTCCAAAGAACGATCATGTTGGGCAGCGACAGCGACGGCCCGGCGAGCAGCAACGCGACAACGGGCCCCTTCGCCATCCCGTGCTCCATGAGTGCCTGGGTGATCGGCACCTCGGTCAGCGTGGCGAAATAGAAGAGCGCCCCGACGAGCGACGCGAAGAAGTTGGCCCGCAGGCTGTTGTCGCCCACCAGCCGCCCGATCTGCTCGTCGGGCAGCAGTGCGCTGATGAATCCGACCACGAACACGCCGCCGAACAGGAGCGGAACCAGGATCTTCGCGAACGCCCAGGTGTTGTGCATCCACTCGCGAATCTCGCTCGGCAGGAACCAGTAGCGGGCCATCAGGAGTACGGCCAGGCCGCACGCGCCGGCCAGGTACCAGCGGATGTGATGGATGTCCATGACCCAGCTTTTCGCTTCTTCGACACGGTCAATTCGCATTTTCGGCAGGGTCAGGCGGTCGCCGGCCCGTACGCCGGAACCGGACTCCTGCACCTGGATCATCATCTCGTCCTGCATCTCCTGCAGCACGACGCCCCTGACCGCCATGCCGTCAGTCGTGTAGACAATCGCATTTCCAGGATTGAACCAGTCGCTGAAGATCAGGAATCCGACCATACAGGCCAGAAACAGGGTCCTTTGCCAGAGCGACTGGCGGGCCGGCGGCGGTTCCGGCATGAACAGGGCGGCCTCGGCCTTCGCCTTTTCCTCCTTGCGGAAGATCGTGGCCATGCCCAGTCCCACGAGGAAGGCGAAGAGCACCGCCCCCACTGCCCGGGCCAGGCCGATGTCGAAACCGAGCACCCGGGCGGTCAGAAAGATGGCGAGAATGTTGATCGCGGGGCCCGAGTAGAGAAACGCGCTGGCCGGACCGAGGCCTGCACCCAGGTGATAAATACCAGCGAACATCGGCAGCACGCTGCAGGAGCAGACGGCCAGGATCGTGCCGGCCACCGACGCCACGGTGTACGCGAGGACCTTGTTCGAATTCGGACCCAGGTACTTCATCACAGATGCCTGCGAGAGGAAGGTGATGATGCCCCCGGCGATAAACAGCGCCGGCACGACACACGCGAGCGTGTGGTTGCGGGCATACCACTGCAGCAGCTTGAACGCCTCAACGATGGCGCCTGACACCCTGGGATCCGAGAGCGGCAGGTAGTAGGCCGTCAAAAAAATGGCGGCGAAGGCGGCGAAGATCTTCCATTCTTTCACGGTGCCGACTCCAAGTGCATGGTTTTATGGCCGATTCGCCATGTATTCATCCCAAAAAAAGACCTACCGGCAGCAGGCGGCCTGCTTCTCGAGGTTCTGCTGAAGAACGGCCTCAATGCACTGCCAGAAACCCTCGATGCACGGGCAGCAGGTGCGGTAGTAGACCTGTACCCCCTCCTTGCGATCCCGGACCAGGCCGGCCTGCTTGAGAATTGCCAGGTGCTTGGACACGGTCGACTGGTCCGCCCCGACCATCTCGGTCAGTTCGCAGACGCACAATTCCTTCTCCTGGAGCGACTCAAGCATGAGCAGGCGACTGGGATGGGCGAGGGCCTTCGCGATCCGGGCGCGGGCTTCATAGAACTGGATGGACCGCCTCGCCTTCATATCCATGGCGATTATGCCATTGAGTCGCGGCACGTCAAGCGGAACGCCGATAGATTACGGTTCAGCCATCACCATCCCCGGGGATACCAGGGAGAGAATCGGGTCGCACAGCCGGCCGGTGTCGCTGGCGTTGGTCGTTGCGTTTTCACCAGCAGCAAGGCCGACGTTCAACCGCAGGGTGCTCCGGGGAGCTATCCGGCAGGCGTTGCGATCCGTGGGGAGGATGCCCCGTTGACCTTCGATCCAACGCCCGATAAATTCACGAACCTGAACATGTGCACCGCCTTCGCGACGATAAGCGCGCTCCCCCGGGCTTTCGCCGTCGAGAACCCTCCGTGGTTGCCGACACTCCCTGCCCATTGCTCTCCCGCTCGGATGGAATGCGCGGGACTGCTGCATGCCGGCCCGCAACAAGCGGGCAGTTGGCGTGTACACACAGGGAGGAAGGCGTGGTGCCCGGCCGATTCACCGCTCGCAGGACGCCCTGGCCGTGTGGATCGGCTGAGAACGTGACGGAGAGATCCTCTCGAAGGATCGGGTGCGGGCACGCAGGCCGCACCGGTGGTTCGTGACCGAATCACCATGATCCATCCGATCGCCGAGACGGCGTGCGGGTGAATCGCTCCGTTTCACGTGTCGTCCGGGTCAAGGTGGGAGTCACCGGCCCCCGGCATGAATGACTCATGAACTTTTAGCGAACTCATGGAGGAGTCCCCCATGACGAAGGCCGGTTTTGGTTATACCGTGGCCCTTCTGTCCCTCTCCTGCCCCCTCGCCGTTCTCGCCAATGAAGTCTCGACCAGCACCCGCAGCCGCAGTCCGCAGGCTGTCTCGCGCCAGTCGCGCACGTTGACACCGAGCGGTCAAAACGCAGGCCGCGTCACATCGCGGGACACGCTCGACGTGAGCCACTCAGTCGTGCCGGTCGCGCCGTCGCAGCGGACGGTCACCTCCGTGAGCCCCCGGCCGTCGCCCGCCGCAACCGGTGACGCCTTCGGCGGCCTGACCGCGCTTTTGAGCCTGCAGGAACACCCGGAGCAGAGCACGCACACCAGCCCCCAATGGGGAACGGTGCTGACCGACATTGCCCGGCGCCTGCCGATGGACGCGCGGTACCAGGACGTCTACCGGCGTTACATCGCATCGAGCGACCTCGTCACCGCGGGCCATGAGTGGACGCACTTCCTCAACGAGCACCTGGGGCTGCGCTCGGGCGCCGGCCGCAGTGCGTACTACCTGCTGGACGGCCGGTATGCGACCTTGTCGGACCCCCGCGGGCTGCAGGGAACGGTGCCGCATGTCCCGGCGAGCCTCCGCGGTGACCTTTATAACCTCTATCTCGTCGAGAACGGGGGGAATGCACAGGTCGACCCGCTCTACCTGCTGGACGAGTGGGTCGCCTACGCGAACGACGTCACCGTGGCGGTCGACCAGCTCGATCACGGCAAGCCGCTGAACCCGTTCAACCTGCGGGCGATCCAGCCGGGCACTGCCGGCAACGTGCTGGAGTTCATGTTCTATGGGTGCGCGGTCGGCATGGCCGTGAAGCAGTATGACCCGGCGTACTATGCCGGCCCGGAAGGGCGCAAACTTCGAGCGTTCATTGCCTGGAACGTGCAGCGGTCGCTCGACATCCACGCGAAGGGCGTCCTGCGGAGCGAGTTGAGCAGCGGCGATGCCCGCAACGACGCCCTCCTCCGCAGCTTCCGAACCTCCGCGGACACCGCGGAAATGCGGGCATGGGTTCGCAGCGACCTGGGCGGCGCGCTCGCACATGTGCTGGCCGGCATGACACCGCCGGGATCAGGCCTGAGCTCCGCGGGCGCAGGCGACACGCCGTTCGCCGCTGTGTTCCCGCTCGATCCGTCGGGCAGCAATGCCGAATCCCGCACCGCGGCGTCGCCACAGCGACTGGTCCGGCGCTGAACTGAACGACCAGCGGCACACAGGAATGACGAAGCTGCCCCGCCTCTGCAACCGTGCGACAAAGCTGATCGGCAGCTCCGATCTGCGCGTTTCTCCTCTCGGTCGCACATGCGACGGGCGAAACCGCACACCCGCAGGAGATTCGCTTGTAACTGCCAGGCGCGAACCATAGGATGGCAGTTGTTCACGCGTCAGCTGTGATTCAGGGGCGCCCTTCGGGGGTGCCCACGACGAGCGAGCGGGAGCGCCTCATGCGTGAGGCCCGCGGGAGCCCGGACGCCCTGACGACTCTCCTTTGCCTCACACCCGGTTAGCCGACGGCTCAACCGCGCCTCCTCCGCGACCCGCATCGAAGCGGGTTCAAGAACCTGCAGATGTCCGGTACGGCGACGCGAGCCGGATCTGGAGTGTCGCAGGGGATAGAGCACGAGCGGTTCACTTCGACACCGCGACGCCTCATGGGCGGACGTGGTGGGGAGAATCGACATGTGCACTCCTCCCGAACCGGAAGATCAGGTGAAGATGCCGTCAGGCGGGGGCGCACACCTCGCGACAACACCCCCTTCAAACGATCCCGGGATGTCCGATTCCGTCGCGCGGATGGATGATGAGCCTTCGCGCCAGCAGGCGACCCCTGAGCCGGGCACCGAATGCGAGCGCCCTGTCACGTCGCCGGATCTGCTCGCGGGCAGCAATCCCGAAGCGGCCGCCCAGCGGTCGTCCTGGGAGCCCGACCTGACCAGCTTTCTCGGAATGGGAGAGCCGCCCCCTCCCGTCGCCGACTCCATTCCAGGCTACAGCATCCTCCGTGAGATCCACCGAGGTGGCCAGGGAGTCGTTTACCAGGCAATCCAGGAGAGAACGCGTCGCAAGGTCGCGATCAAGGTGATGCGCGAGGGCCCCTTCGCCAGCCGGCACGAGCGGGCGCGATTCGAGCGCGAAGTGCACGTGCTTGCATGCCTCAAGCATCCCAACATTGTCGCCATCCACGAGAGCGGGACTGCCAGCGGCAGTTTCTATTTCGTGATGGACTACGTTTCCGGGCAGGCGCTCGACGACTACATGAGCACGAGCAGACGAAGCGTCGCCGAAACGCTGATCCTGTTCAAGCAGATCTGTGAAGCCGTCAACGCCGCGCACCTGCGGGGTGTCATCCACCGCGACCTGAAGCCCGGGAACATCCGAATCGACGCCGACGGCCAGCCGCAGATCCTCGACTTCGGCCTCGCCAAGGTGGCGCTGGCGTCCGGAGCCGAAAACCACGTGACCACGATGACCGGGCAGTTCATCGGATCGCTGCCGTGGGCCTCGCCGGAACAGGCCGAGGGGATTCCGTCCAAAATCGACATCCGGACGGACGTGTACTCGCTGGGCGTCATCCTGTTCCAGATGCTCACGGGCAGGTTCCCCTACGATGTCACAGCGGGCTTCCGGGAGGTGCTGGACAGAATCATCAACACGCCGCCGATCCGACCGCACACCCTCCGCCCGGAAATCAACGACGAAGTCGAAACGATCGTCCTCAAGAGCCTCGCCAAGGAGCGGGAGCGCAGGTATCAGTCGGCCGGTGAACTGGCGCGCGACATCGGCCACTACCTCGCCGGCGAGCCCATCGAGGCAAAGCGGAACAGCGCCTGGTACGTCTTGAGGAAAAGCGTCCAGCGCCACCGCGGGCCGGTGGCGGCGGCGGCCGGGTTCGTGCTGATGCTCGCGGTCGGACTGGTGGTCACGCTGGCGCTCTGGCGACAGACAATTGAGGAACGCAACCGGGCCCGGGCTGCGGAAGCGCAGTCGCGCGAATCCGAATCCAGGGCACTGCTCGCACAGGCCGAGGCGGAACGCCAGCGACAATCCGCAGACGAGCAGCGCGGTCTGGCGGTCAAGGGCGAACGCCTCGCGCGGCGGGCCTACGCGGCTGCCGCCATCGACGAGGGAGCAGCCCTGCATCTGGCTGGACGCGGGCAGGAATCGGTCGCCGCGTTCAGGCGGGCGCGCGATTCGATCCTGCAGCTTGACGAATCGACGCTTCCCGCCGAGGTCGGGTTGTACTGGTCGCTTCGCGAATTCGAGCCGCCAATCAACACGCTCACCGGCCACACGCAGGGCCTGATGGGTGTCGCCTTCCTTCCGGACGGCGTCCGCGCGTGCTCGGCGTCGGAGGACGGCACGGTGCGGCTGTGGGACATCCGAACTGGACGAGAACTCCGCCGTTTCGCCGGCCACACCGCAGCGGTCACGGCACTGGCGGTCTCTCCGGACGGCAAGTCCGTGCTGTCGTCGGACGACAGCAGGCAACTGCTGCTGACGCGGATCGATACGGGCGAGGAGGTCTGGCGTTTTGAAGAGCCAACCGGCCATGTACGCGGGCTGGGGTTTTCCCCCGATGGACGCCTGGCGCTTTCGGCGGCCGCGCGTCGCGGAGGCGCCGTCCGGCTCTGGGACCTGGCACGCCGAGGTCACACGCTGCTACCAACACCTGAGCCGCAGACATTTTACGGCGTCGCGTTTTCTCCGGACGGGCGGCTTGCTCTGGCGACCACCTACGACAAAAACGTCTGGATCTGGAACCTGGAGGCAGGCGGGTTACCCCGGAAGTTACCGGAACGCCACACGCACTACGTGATCAGCGCCGTGTTCTCTCCGCATGGAGAGCGCGTGCTGTCGGCCGGCTTCGATCAGACGCTGCGGCTCTGGGATCTGCGGGCAGGCGATCAGATCGGCGACGCATTGGAGGGCCACGCCGCGGGTGTGCGTGGCGTGGCGTTCCTCGGCCGGGGCGACACCGCGCTGTCCTGCTCCATGGACCGGACGCTCAAGCTCTGGAAACTCGACTCGCACAAAGTGCTCCGCACGTTTGCGGGCCACACCGATGGTGTGCGCGGGCTTGCCGTATCGCCGGACGGGCGACGCGCCATCTCGGCCGGCAATGACAGCGCGGTCAACGTGTGGGATCTCGCTCGCAACGCGGAAGTGCGAACCACCCAGGCGGCAGGAAACGTCACGACCCTGGCCTGCTCAGGGGATGGCAGGATGTTCGTGTCGGGTGACAGCAGCGGGACGGTCACTCTCTACGATCTCGCGACATTCAAGCCGCTCCAGACGTTCCGCGGTCACAGCAAGCCGATCGTCTGCGCCACGATCCTGCATGACGGGCGTCGACTCTTCACGGCAGATCGGCTGGGGACGGCTATCCTGTGGGACGTCCAGAACGGGCGACAGCTTGGCGGGTATCGCCCGGACCCGGACGGTCCCGGTGGGAGTGAATCGATTCCAGCCGGAGGCTCGTCCTACACGTGTGTCTCGGCTGACGGGCGCGTGGCCATCTGCTCGAAGCCCGATCGCACGATCGGCATCTGGAACGTCGAGACCGGCACGCAAGTCGGCACACTCCCCGCCTGCGAGAGGGCCATCCGGTGCCTCGCGCTCTCTCCCGACGGCCGGAAGGTCCTCGCGGGAGACGACGTCGGTTACATGCACTGCTGGAATCTCGAATCACGTCAGCAGATCTTCTCGAAGCAGGTGGCAGACAAGCCGGGACCGATTGTCTGCGTGGCGTTCTCGGCCGACGGGCGGCAGGCCCTCACAGGCGGTTACGAATGCACGATCCGTTTGTGGGACCTCCAGACGGCACGCGTCATCCATCAGTACGCCGGCCACACGCTGATCGTCACAGGCGTCGGTTTCGGGCGGGACGGCCAGACCCTCTTCTCGACCGGGGCGGACCAGACGCTGAAGATGTGGGATGTGGCGACGGAACGCGAGCTCTATCTCGGAGCCCCGCTGCAACTCTCGTCGGCGGCGATGGCGGTCGTCCCCCAGCGTGACGCCGTGCTGGCCAGCAGCGGGCCTTCGGTCACCTTCTGGGATGTCTCCCGCTCTCTGCAGTATCTCGCATTTGAACCACGCCTGAAGTCGGCGCGGACGTCCCTGCAGGCGGATGAGCGCGATCCGGCCGCCCTGGCGACGCTGGGCGAATGGTATGCCTTCCGCGGCGTGAACGACTGGGCGGTCGAGTTCCTGCGGGAGGCTCGCACTGCCGGCGCGCCGGTCCCCTCGCTCACGCTCGCCCGCTCGCTCTGGGCGCTCGAACAGACGGAGGAGGCGGCACGGGAGTTCGAGCGCGCACTGGCACGGAACGAGGCTCCCGACGGTTACCTCGAGTTGTGCAAAGCCGCGGCGTCGCGCCCGAGAGCGAGACTCCATTAGGAACTAAAAGCCATTTACAGCCGACAGACACGCCGCGGTGGCCCCACTGATCGCGGGTCACGGGATCTTCGCTGTCCGGCCGAGCTGGTTGTAGCGGTCAACGGCCGCAACCGCGAGCCGGTCAACTCCTGCCGGGATATCTGTCAACTTGCTGGCTGAAGCCGGGAAGACCTGCATCGGTCGCCAACCATTGGCGTCGTGCTGCCAGACCGCCCAGACAAAGACCTTCTTCGCTTCACCGGGCGCCGGCGTCCAGGTGGCCTTGCCGCCACTGAACGTGACTTTCGGCTCGGACAGCTGCGGAGCGGGGGCAACGGTGCACTGCGGCACGAGCGCCTGCGTCTTGTACCGCCCCGCCATGAGCAGGTCGCCGAGATTCTGGGACGCGTCGGCCGGCCCGCCGTGGCCGGGCGATCGGAGCGCGAACCATGAGTAATGGGCATGCCCGTTCCCGGGGTTCACCTGGTCTGACTGCGTGATCTGCTCGAGGATCTCGTCCGCAGGCCAGGGTTCCTCGCCCGGCGCGGGCGACTGGACACGCATGCTGAAGAGTCCGACCACGACGATCGGCTTGAATGCACCTGCCCCGGGAAGACTCTGGACCCACGACTGCAGCGTACCCGAAAAGTCCCTGGGGCCGGCTGTCTTGAAGTACAGTTCGGGAATCACGTAATTGAACAGCCCCTCTTTGAGCCAACCCTTTGCATCCGCATCGTCGCACAGGGGGCTGTAGCCGAACTTGGCATGGCTCTGGCCCACCAGCCCGGATACGGCTTTCATGAAATCCCCCACGGCGGCGGGATTCGGGCTGGGCTGCGGCACGTTGGCTTTCTTCAGGAGCCACTTGATCCGCGGGGAAGGCGGCTTTTTCAATCCAGGCTGCGGTGACACCTCGACTGCGGTATTGTCCGCCAGTCCGGCGGCGCCGTCCGGGCTGACCTCGATGCCCCGCGGCTGGGTGGCAGGCCTCCGCGGATACGGAAAGTGGTCGAAGATCAGGCCGTCGACACCCTCCTCTCCTCCGCCCGCGGCGAGGATATGCATGACGGATCCTGTCTCCTGAGCACTGCCCCCCGGTGACGGATTGGCCTTGTACGAGAGCAGATCGCCAATCACCTTGAGCACGTAGTCCCGCACCTCACTGCTGTTCACGTCCAGGTACATGTGGTTTCCGTCTTCTGATGCATCAAACGGCAGCGTGGTGGGCTGCGGCTTGTTCGGCTGTTTCAATTCAATGAGGGTATCGACGCGGAACGGGTTGACCCACGCATGCAGTTCGATGCCAGCTTCATGGCACTCCTGGATCCAGACGCCCAGTGGGTCGTACTTCTTCGCGTGCGGGTCCGGGTCGCGACGATGGTTCAATGCAGCGGCCCATGGCTCCTCCGCGGGAAGGGTTGTCGAGCGGTGCATGCGGTCGCCGAACGCGCGGACCTGCAGGAAAATCACGTTGCAGTTCAACTCCCTGACGCGACGGACGATCGCCTTGATTTCATCCCGCTGGACGCGCCAGTGCAGGCCCGGCTTGCTTGGCCAGTCGATGTTGTAGGCGGTGGTGACAAACACGCCGCGCAACTCGCGGGGCGCGACCGGCTCCGGCTCCGGAGCGCCCGCCTGGACGACAGGTGGCGTGGAACTCGCGCATCCCGCCTGGGCGGCGAGAGCAAAGACGAGCGTGGCTGCGACTCGATTCGATCGGAGGAGATTGGGGGGGATCATTGTCGGCCTCCTGAGAAGAGGACAGGAGTGAAGTGAGAGGATCTTCTGGACGGTAGGTGCCGTGGAAGAAGAAATCAACCAGGACACGACAATTCGCAAAAATGATGCACGGGGTCCGAAGCTCGGCCGTACCCCCGCAGGACAGAGGCGGCGTTCCGCCAGTCGCGCTGCTACAATACGCCCTCGGCGGAGCGGGCGAGGCGATCGCCCGGTCGGTTGCTCGGCCGGGAGGAAAGTCCGAACTGGGCAGGGCACGGTGGTCGCTAACGGCGACCC
>CAZJTF010000178.1:0-14154 GCA_964548565.1 uncultured Planctomycetales bacterium
CCCAAGAAGAGAGCTGATCTGCTGCACTAGTTCACGGACCGAAACACCCTCTCCGGTTCCGAGGTTGACTGACTCCCCCAGCACCCGATCAGATTTGGAGGCCGCAATGAAACCGCGAGCCGTATCTGTCGCGAATGTCAGGTCTCGGACAGGATCCAGGTTGCCGAGCGTCAAGGAGCCCGCCGTGAGCGCCTGGACAATGATGGTCGGAATGATGGCGCGGGCGCTCTGGCGGGGACCGTAGGTGTTGAACGGCCTGACGATTGTTACCGGCAGTTCGAAGCTGCACCAGTAGCTCTCCACGAGCTTATCCGCACCGATCTTACTCGCCGAGTAAGGCGACTGTCCCACGAGGGGATGCATCTCGTCAATCGGGACGTATTGCGCAGTACCGTAGGTCTCGCTTGTGGAGGTATGCAGCAATCTTCGCACGCCATGACGCCTACACGCCTCCAAGATGTTCAGTGTTCCGCTGATATTCGTGGCAACGTATGCACCGGGCGCTATATAGGAGTACGGGATACCGATCAGTGCCGCCAGGTGAAACACCAGTTCTCGCCGCTCAACAGCCTTGGCCACGGCGAAGGCATCGGTGACATCGCCGGCCACAATCTCGACAGACGCAAGTACATCCTTTGGCAATCGCTCGAGGTTGTACCAGTTGCTGCTGGAATTGTAGTGCACGAACGCGCGGACATCACAGCCATCCTTGACGAGTTCCTCCACCAGGTGACTTCCAATGAACCCGCCTGCTCCCGTGACAAGAACCTTCGTGCCCACATTGCCTCCGTCGGCGTTACGAGCCTCTGCGTGCGGTGACGATCCGCTCGAACCGGGCTCTGAGTTTCTTCATGTTTGCATGCGCATCGGCCTCTTGACAGACGCGCTCCCGATTCTCCGTGAATGCTCTCTCCCGGAGCGCTTTGTCATCCATTGCACGTGCCAGGCATCGGGCCAGTTCCTCGGCGGAGCTGGGCCTGAACAGCAGCCCGTTAATCCCATGGTTGATCCAGGGCTTGTTCGCCGGAATAGCGGATGCAACTGGTAGCAGCCCGGAGGCCATCGCTTCCAGCAGCGAAACACTTGTTCCGTCCCCGAGTGAGGCAGATACGTATACCTGCGCCTCGCGCAACCGGCCTGGCAATTCGCCATGGGGAAGACTACCGGTGAAAGTGGTCTCGTCTCCCAGGCCGAGTTCCACTGCGAGCCGTATATGCGCTTCTAACAGGCAGCCGCCGGAGGTGAAGGTGCAGTGGAAGCGGTGGGTTTTCTTTAAGTGCTGCAGTCCATGCAAAACCGTCGGGATGTCATAAATCGGCTCGTGGCGACGGGTGCAAATGATACGGTGCGCCCGGCGACGCTGCTGCCCGGGATCGGGATGGAACACCTGCAGGTCCACGCCGAAAGGCAGGCGGAGCATTTTCGAGGCAGGGACCCCAAGTCGGATCAACTCGGCCTCCAGATCAGCCGAGACGGTGTTGATCACATCATTCCGTCGACAAACGAACCGTATGACTGCCTCGCGCAGGCGACGGCGCAGGCCGACGCGCCCGCTGTGCTCGAGAACATCGCTCCCGACAGCGGAGACGGCCTTGCGCCCGCCCCATGCCAGAGCCGCACTCAATCCATTCGAACTCAGGTAAATCGCATAGACAATATCCGGCTGGAACCGTCTGAGTATATGACGAATTCGGGGAACACGGGTAAAAAAAAGGTGCTTGTTCTTCAGCCGGTCGAAGGGCTCGACTCCGACGAACTCCATCTCCACACCTGGAAGCTGCTGAGGTGAGAAGGAGATCAGCAGGACTGTATCCCCCTGCTCCTTGAAGAACTGCACAAATTGCGCGGCCCACGTCGAGATACTGTGCGTAACGAGTGCGATGCGCATAGGCTCTAGGCTTCTGCAGGCGTCATTCATGTTGCCTCTGCCGGCCGCCGGGATTTCAGCATTCTCGCGGGGTTTCCGCCGACAATTGCGAAGGCCGGCACATCCCGCGTTACAACCGCGCCCGCCGCAAGAACCGCTCCTCGTCCAATGGTCACGCCGGGGAGGATGATTACCCGGGCACCGATCCAGACGTCATCTTCGATTACGACCGGACGGGCGGGCTGATAGCCTTGCTCGCGCATGGGAATATCGAGCCGATCGAACCTGTGATTCGACGTGAAGATAATCACGTCTGGGCCGATCATGACATCCCTGCCGATCCGGATGGGGCCCACGGCCTGGCAGTTGACCCCCAGGCCGGAGTTGTCCCCGATGCTCAACTCGGAACCATCGCCGAAGTACGCGCATTTTTCAATATTGATACGCCGTCCCGCGTACTGGAAGAGCCCGCGACAGATCGCCGCCCGGATCGGACGCACCCAACCGCCGCGAGCCCTGTCGGAAGCGGGCAAATGCTGGACGAACAGGTAATATGCGAGCAGGCGAACGGCGCGGTTCACGGTCATCATCGCCAGTTCTGCTCCTGAACAGCCCAGTAGCTTGGCTGGGCTGCCCACACTGGATCCATCACTCCCTCCCATGCTGGGACAGTTCCCGAATCAGCGACGAAGGGGCGAAGGTAGAGCATTGCCCAGAAGAAAAACAGCACCTGGCCGACCAAGGTCGAGTTCAATGTGTCGGATGTGACGCTGTACAGCAGGATTCCGAGATTAAGAGCGACAATCCCCTTCCAGATCGCAATCAGGCTGCGATCCTGGGGCACTCCGAGATTCCGTTTTGCCGCACGCACCAACGAGACAGCGAGACAAACGAAATAAAAGACACCGACGAGCCCGAACTGAAGAAGAATGGCGAGATAATAATTGTGAGGAGTCATATGGTAGTAGAAGGAGGTTGCCAGCGTGCCGCGGCCGGTGAAGTACGTGGCCGGCGTGATCTCACTCACCATTCGCTTCCACCCTTGGATTCGGGTGCTGGATGATGAGTCGAGTTGGCCGGTCTTGAAGGTGTAGTCCACGCGACGCGTGATCCGCTCCGTCAGGACCGGGAAAGCGAACACCACCAGCACAAATGCGCCGATTGCCGCAGTTCCGAGGATCGGCCGCTTGCCATAGACCAGGATGGTGAAAACCCCCACGCAGGTGAGTCCCCAGCCTGCGCGCGAGGTCGAGAGAATAATTGCTGCCATGCTCAGGAGGCCGCAGGTGAGGGCCAGTGGTCGCGCCGCGGCGCCACGCCCCAGAACAATGATTGCCATGGCCATGACAATCGCAACTCCGAGCACCGCGCCGATTTCCCATGGGCCTTTGGTTGTGCCAGTCGCACGAAACACTGCTTCGCCGGGCGCCCAGCTATCAGTGTTGTAGAAAGCTGCCACGGTCTGAGGATAAAAATACTGAAGAATGGCGACCACGCTCAGGCCGCCGGCACCAATCAGATACCATCGTACCAGGCGGACGAGATCCTGCATGTCATCGACGGCATTCAGCACCGTCAAGGCAACCATGATAAATGTGCCGTTCTTAATCATGCCTTTGACGAGCGGAACAACGACACCACCGTACATTTCAAGGGAAACCAGCGAGTAAAGCTGCCCGAGGATGAAAACAATCCAGAACGCCACGGACAGAAAACCAAATATGCCGAAACGAATTCCCTGTCCACCTTGCGTGCGGCGCAGAATGGTCACTGCGAATAGTACAGATATGTAAAGGTCGTCGAATCCGATGTTATACGGCAGCAGATCGTGTGCGAGGGCGTGTGGATAACAGAAGAGGATCGGCCAGAGCAGGAGAAGCCCCCCGAGAGGCCAGAACAAAATGACCGCGAGGAGTAGAATCGAAATCAAGATGATCAGCGTCGTCAGCATGCAGAGCCTCGTTCGCAGAATCCTATCGGCAGCCTCTCAAGTCTGCGCGAGTGAACGGTAAATGGCCTCTATGCGCGAGACAGCCGTACGGATCTCGAAGCCACCCTTTCTCGCACGCTCTTGAGCGGCGGTTCCCATCCGCCGCAGCAGATCAGGGTTCCCTAGGAGCTGAATTACCCGTTCGGCCATGGCACCAGTGTCGCGTCGTGAGACCACAAATCCTGTGATACCGTCCTCCACGATCTCTGCGGGCCCCCCGCAGGCGGTAGCCACCACCGGGCGGCCGCATGCGTGTGCCTCAAGAACCACCAGACCGAGACCTTCCCATGTTGTGGTCGGGAGCACGAGCACATCGATACCCGCCATGAAGGCGGCTGGATCCCTCAACTCGCCCGTTACTCTGAATCGCTGCGTAAGCCCTGCCTCGTCGATCCGGCGAAGACAATCCTGACGGTATGCCAGATCCGGATTCGATTCGGCGGGTCCTACGAGCACGAACTGGACATCAGGCACCCGCTCGGCCACGAGGCAGGCCATTTCGACGAAGTCTCGAAATCCCTTGATTGGGTCAAAGCGACCGACTGCTCCCACCACGCGGTCCTGCGCGCGAACGCCCAGCGCATGCTTGCAGGACACGGGATCCGATCTTGCGAAACGGGCGATGTCGATTGCATTGTAGACGACCTGTATCTTCCTGCGGGCGGACCGGCCCATACAGTCACGAACCGCCTGCGAGATCGCAATGATCTGCTGCGCGCGACGGGCTGCATACCAGTTGAAAACGCGCCAGGGGATCCCGTGGTTGCTGTCTCGGTCGATGATTGCGTGGAGATGCCATAAATGCGGAATGATCCGATCGCAAGCGACGCTTCCGAGTAGATGATGATGGTGATGGTGGGTGTGAAGGACAGCGATGCGTTCCTGGAGGAGGAGCTGCCGCAATCGCTGCCCTTCCCGCTGCATGCTGGCGTACAGTCTGATTAGCGGCCAGGGACTCCGAATCCCGCCGGATAGGATTCTGTTCATCGCGGGGCCGAAATCACTGCCGATCACGTGAACACTGTATCCCGCGGCGGTGAATGAATCCACGGCATTGCCGGGAAGCGCGGCTAGCAGCACGGGCTCAAAGCACGAGCGGTCAAGATGCTCCACGATGCTGCGGAGTACTGCGACCGCACCGCCGGTCAGCGTTCCTTCAAATAAATGCGCGATCCGCATCCTGGGGCGTGCGCCGCCGTTAAAATGAGGGCTTGCCGCCTGCGACTCGTCTGTCATATCAAGCGTTGCTGCCAGCGCACAGCTTGGCTTCCTCACGGCTGGACAACAGCCGGATGTCCTGACCGGCGACTCACAATCTCCTCTACCTCGCTCACCTCAAGCTGCATGCGCTCCTCCCAGGTCTTGAGCTGCTTGCCTCGCTCGAACGCTCCCCGGGCGAGCCTCGCTCGCTCCTGTGGGTCCTCGAGCACTCGAAGCAGTGCCGCGCTGATCGCCTCGATGTTGTCGTGCTGCGGCAGCACGATCGCGTCGACATTGTCCGTCAACAGGTGCCGTGTTCCGCCGATCGCGGTGGTGACAATACACTTGCCGCACACACATGACTCGATCGATGGGTTGCAGAGGTTTGTCAAATCGTGAAAGGAAACGTAGATATCGCAGGCGTTGAGGTAATCCATCACCTCGCTGTGTGACATGGCGCCTGCAAAGCTCACCCAATGATCAAGGCCGAGTTCATGGCACATCGCCTGAACGGCGACCATTTCGGGACCATCTCCAACGATCACTGTTTTGAACTTTCGAAACGATTCGCTGACTCGCTTCAAAACTTCTAGTAGGCGATCCACTCGCTTCCAGTAGAACATCCTGCCGGCGTAGAGAACAAACGCCTCGTCCGGGGCAATTCCTAACCTGCGTCGGATGGCAGCTGTGTCGACCTTCGGACGGTAGACGTCATCTTTGACGACCCCATTCATCCAGAAACGCCAACGTTCCTCGGGTACACCCAGGCGACGGAGAACCTCGTCCCCACGGGTACCGTCGTCAGCCATGATTATCATGTCGGCATCCACCCGGGCTGCGGCAACATGAGTCCTGCATCCCAGAAGCGCTTCATCGTTCTCCAGAAACTGGCCCAGTTCTGTCCCCTGGAATCGGGTGATCAATGGTACCCCGAGGCGCTTGGCTGCTTTTTCTCCTGCCAGCGCGCCGAAGATCTCATGACCATAAATAAAGTCGACCCCCCTTAGCTTTGCGGCAAGGCGGACGGCCCGCCGGCCCATGAAGTACCGAAATGCCTGGGCGAGGCGCCATTGCTCGGGCGTGCAGATGGCGTAGCTGGTGTTGGGGCGACCTGGTGGAAGTGGAGTTGGCTTGTGCCAGAACGTCAAGGCGCCTTTCAAACGCGACCACGCGCGACGCAGCCGCTGCACGAGCATTGGTCCGCGATGAATATGCACGCGGTCGTGCACAGGAATCGTCCGACTCAGCATCATGCTCGTTGTGAGCATATGGACTTCGTACCCCGCGCGCGCGTAACCGAGCAGGGTGTTGTACAGCGACTGATTGCCGATTCCCGGCTTTTGGGCACTCCCGGCGAGCGTCCAGATATCCAGATACGTGATCAGGATCATCCTATGGTGCATGCTGACTCCGATCGTACGGTGCAACGCATACGGACAACGCGACTCTGACGCGACCTTATTGCTGCGGTGCGTGTGGCATCCAGCTAACCTCCGCGTTCTCCTGGCGTGACGGCAATCTCGTCCGTGGCAATGCACTGCCCGTCGGCTGCTGCGCGGGACCGTGCTGGGAGCAGCGACCGCCGGATATAAGTGACGTCCTCGCGCCTCACCAGCAGGCAGCGTGCCAGGTCAATGCCATACAGATGTCGGCACACGAGGAGGGTCGCCGCAACGGCGAAGGTATTTCCGCACGCAGCCCCGACCGCGGCCCCGCGGATCCCGAGCGAGGGCACCAGAAGGGCCGTGACTGCTCCCACGATGATGACTGTTCCACCGAGAACCCAGGCGACCACAGCAGCACGCCCGTCCCCGGAAAGCAGATTGGCGAGAGGGTTGAACAAGGCCATCAAGAATACCGCGGGCGCAAGAAGTTGGAGCGCGTCATAGGCACCGAGGAATTGCCTACCATACATGATCTGAATGAGGAATGAGCCGAACGCAATCAGGAAGAACGCCGCCGCCAGGCCATATGTCGAATTCATGCGCAGCGCGAGTTCTACCTGCCGCCTGCGGTCTGCTCCAGCGGCACCAGACCACTTTGCGTACAGAAGCGGGCCCACGGCGGCCGGAACGAGAGTAACCAGCGCGCAGATTCCAATCGCCCGTGTATACAAGCCAACAGCCGTGAAATCTCCCAAGCTAAGATACCGGAGCAGCATAACGGTGATGTTGAGGGAAAAAACGAGCAGAATATTTGCCGCCGCGAGCTTCACGCCGTATGCCAGAAGCCCCTTCAAAAGTGCCCAGTTGAACGGAACGGAGAGATCCAGCTCATCCCACAGGAACCGGAGCACGACGGCACAACTGCTGACCATGGAAATGCATAGAACGATAACGGCGGCCTCCCACTCAAGTCGACCCAGTAGTGCGAGTATGGAGCCACCAGCAAGAACACCCGACGGCAGGACAAGATCGAGCGCCGCTATCCGCCGCGCCTGCATCTGCGCGACGAGAATCGGCCGCAGCAGAAGCGTGCAGAGCTGGCACCCTACTCCGACGCCAAAGAGCACGGCCATGGTGGCAGTGATCGTCCCAAAATAGATCGGCGACACGAGCAGCAGGAAGGCAAGAGCTGCTGCCAGGACGGTTGAGAGTACTAGTCCTGCCTTCAGGGTCTGCGAGGCGATAGTTGTAACCGGAACCTGACGGTTATTGATGAAGAAGATGCTGGCATTTCCAAGCCCGAGAGCTGCCAGTGTGATGCCGATCGTCGCGGTACTCCGAAGCAGCTCCAGTCGCCCCATACCGTCGGGGCCTAGCTTCCGTGCGTAGAGAATCCCCGTCACTACGTTGAGACCGCTGACGGCGATCTGAGCCGAGGAGACCAGGAGACCTTTCCGGAGAAAGCTCATTTTTGCTCAACGGGAGGCCTGATACAACTGCCCTTCCACATGCACGTGGTCACCGGACCCGAAGTCCATAATCCAGGCATCAGAGCCCGTACCAGTAGGGCCGGCCGCGAATGGCTGGACGTTCCCGTTCAACCGAAGCTCGCCGGTGTGCGTTGTCGTTTCTATCATGGCGGAGTGTTGCAGATCGTTTGTGACGAGATGCATGCCGCGGTACTGGAAGTAAAAGGGTAGACGTGTTCTCGACTTCACTACTCTTGCACTGGTTTCAACCGAAGCGATTGCGATCCGACCGGTTCGGACGTCGGAACCTTTCAGCGTGAGTGTCACGTTACCGTCTCGCGCCTGCGCGTTTTCGATCTGGTACACGCAGGAGTGCTGTCGGTTTGAGATTCGGACAATGCGCCCACGCAGTTCGTCCGGCGATACTGGCGATGTCGTCGTTTCCACTTCAATCGACCGACTTCTGAAATCAGCACTGCGGATTGTTCCCTCCAGTGATACCGCGACGGGGACTTTCCAGCCGGTTCCCGAGACTGTTGACCCGCCCGCTGCGAAAACCCGCGTCCGTTGTCCCCCCTGTTCAGTCACGACCGACACGGCCGCATCGGTCTCCATTTCGCCACTCAATCGGTAATGCTCTCCCGATTCGGGGGCAATTCCCACGATGTCCGTGGCATTGCCTCTCTGGACGGTGATGGCAATCCTCTGCTGAGCACCCAAATCTCCGGGAGTCTGGTCCACGAACTGCACACGATCGATAAATGGCCGGGCGCCGAACGGCTCCCAGACCACGACGAAAGCTGCGCCCGCGGTCCCGCTTTTTCGACTGGCCAGCATGTATTTCAGAATCGTAGACACCTTCCGGTTGGGCGAGACGTATGCGTCGGCCACAATCACGCTTTGTTGTACCGCCGGCAGGACGTGGAGACGGAGGCCAGCAGCGGGTGGTCCGTCAGGAATCCACCTCCCCGCAACTGTACGGTCCGTCTGGACCTGCTGCCAGTTGAAGAAGTGTGAATAGCCGCTTCCCTCGTAAGGATAGAACGGGCCACGGTAGTCTTCTGCACCTAATCTCGGATCATCGTAGAGTTGCCCGTAGGACACATCGCGACCCGCGAGCGTGCCCTGGGTGATCGCGGAGGGTAAGCCTGCTCCCTCGAATTGAAACGCGCCAGGTGGCCCGTGTGTACTCAGGACGTACCGGTTTCCGCCGCGGACACGAAAGACGTCAACCACGTAACAGTCGTCCTCGCTCGCCTCCACCAGGACGAGTGTTCGTCGATATGTCGCTGCCTGCGGGTACGTTCCAGCCGCGTCGATATCGAGGACGTCAACTGTGGGGCTGTCGTGAAATCGGAGCACCTTCCCTTTCGCGGCCCCAGTCTGGCGTCGATCGTCAACAACCATGCAGTTGTGACTGACTGTATTCTGGGTCCAACTGTAGATTCCTGGCACGAGCGCGTTCATCGCATCCGGGTAACCGAGATCGGGTGACAGCCGGCGGCCGCGGCCGAACAGTTCGATGTTCAGCCGGTCGAAATGACCATGGGAGCCGCGGACCCCGTAGTACATCGAAACGGAGACGGTGTCGCGCCTGTTATTCAGAATCCCAAGGCCGTACCCGTCCAGGAACCGGCTGCCAGGGCGCATCTCATACGTTCTAACCTGGCTGCGTTCTCTCTCGGATTCGAAAAGCGGCCCCTTGATCAAATCCTCTACCGACCTCGTGGTGACGTCCCTGCCCCCGAGTTTCTCCATGGCCCAGCCAAATTCGGGCTGCCTGTACCGCCGATAGGCCTCCTGGTACATGGCCGGATCCGGTCCAATCCAACCGGACGCAAGGCCTCCTGCATCCCCGATGGCCGGAGTGAAATCACCGGCGCAGATCATCTTCAGCGGCGCGTCAAACATGAGCCGCAGGCGCGGATGTTGAAAGATGTCGATGTTGTTCCGGCAAAGAGCACTGCCTAGTTGTACAAATGACTCGATCCAGAGGAAGTTGTACGAGGGAGATGACTCGTTGGGCATCCCGTCCTTATACACCAGGTTGTACAAGGCGTAATTGAGTCCCTCTTCCCTTTCGTCAGTGCCGGTGTGATCGAACAGCGTCTTCAGCAAGTCCCGGGTTGGCCCGTTCTGCCGAACAGCAACCGCAAATGCCAGAGCCGACTGGTGCATCCCGAAGTTACCATACACCTGCCGCCGACTGATGGCATTGATGCCGTTCTCCAGGAGGTTCGCTTCGATGTTGCGACGAAGCTCCTCGGTGCCGCGCCACGGGAACGAGACCGGTTCATTCCCGGTGACCGCGTCGAATATCCAGTCGTACGCGATGGCGAGTTCGCGCAGCGTATCTGTCTCCCAGATCGCGTTCAGGATTTTGCCGGGGTACGGTTTTCCAGTCACCTCCGCGTACCGACATTGCTTCGTGTAGTCCATGTCCGGATAGATCTCGGCGATTCGGTCGAGCATGACCGCGGCCTTGCGGGCATACACAGCATCTCCTGTCATCAGGTATGCGCCTGCAAGCGTTTTCACCGCAGGAATCCAGTCGTTCCGCCAATGCCAGTGACATGCATAGGCAACGAACCAGTACTTTGCCCCATTGGGTGCCTGCCAACCGCGGCCAGCATCAGCATATGAGCCAGTCAGCAGCGACGCATCCTTCATCCCGCTCTTGTAGTACGCCTCAAAGTCGTTGCTCGGGTATTGCTCGCCGCCGACAGGGCAGGTGACGCCGAACGGATGTTTCAGGTCGAGTTTCCAGGGATAGGTGCCGTTCTTGTAGACCTCCATTCCGTGCGCAGGGCAACCTTCGGCGGCGACATCGATGGCACGGGCAACCCTTGCGTCCGGCAGCATACTGCGAAGCTGTTCGTCTGGAATTGATATCCAGTATGCACATCGCCGCACAGCGGATTGGCGAAGCGCGACTGCATCCGGCCTTCTGGTGCAAAGGACTCGAATACTGGCAACTTCAGCATCGGTCAGGAGTGACCTGGAGGTCTTTGTGGGCCACCTCGGCTGCCGCGGCGGCTGCAGTGCAGCAACCATTGCCGGCCCGACCCAGAGAGCCAGCAGCACCGCCGCGGCAGTTCGGCGATTGAGGACGTCCTGCGGCCGAGCTGCCGCAAAGACGTTATTGAGCAACTTCCGTGCGGCACTGGTATGTCGGGGGCACGGGACCATATCGCCGGCGCGATTCACTCGATTCTTTCGACCCGCGGTAGACTGATTTGTCGCCACAGCCTCAGGCATGATCAAGCAGTTTGCGTGGTCGCAGCACGTGTGCCTCGTCCAGTTGTCGCGTCATCTATTCCACTTGCCTGCTGTAAAGAGCGAGAATCCATCGCGGGTACTTGGGGCAGAGTCGCCGGCCCACAGCTTCGACGGCGCGACCCATGAAGCCTAGCAGTCCACGGTTAGCGTCGGGCGGCGCTTCGTACCCGCAAATCGGACACGTCATGCCGGCTTGCAGTGGATGGCGAATGTACCTGGACCAGTACAGCAGGCGCGTGATTGGCGAGTTTGAGTTGGGAACTGGAGGGCCAAAAAGGGCCGTCTCCGTGCGCGTAAAGCCCTTGATCTCCGGCAGGGCCCCGCAACTGAATGACTGCACGTGTCCCCATGGGACGGTGATCGATCTGCATCGTGGGCATTCCTCGCGGAGGAACGTGAGCCGATCCCGGTTCGGCACGGTGACAAGCACATAGCGACGGGAGACCCGAGCGATCTCCCGAAGCGCTCGTGAATATACGTTTGGGCCGAGGTGTTCCAGGACCTCGTTTGCCATCACGAGATCGAAGCTGCCATCCGCGAAAGGCAAGGCATCCAGGCTGCCTTGGATACCCGCGATACCACTTCGGACGACGTCGCGGATTCCGACGAAGGAGAAATCGAGGCCGCAAACCTGAAACTCGCTCTTGAGCCGCTGGGCAACAATGCCGTTTCCGCACCCGACGTCGAGGACTGCTTGCACCGACTCTGGGATTCGACGCCTGACGTAGCACGCCCGGTCGGCATCGGCCTGCAGATGGGCCGCTTCACGCGCGAAGAGCCGGTCGAAGTGTGCCTGCTGCCCCATCACAGGAACCTCGTTGGCATCCTGAAGCGGGCACTCAGGCTGAGGGACTGTATCACTGGGATCTCTTGCCTCCCCTGGCCGGCACTGGGGCGCACTCCGTCCCCGTCGACCGCCGGAGCGACCGATAAAAATGGGCCTGCGGGGCCGGCGAATGGGGTCCCGGGCAGACCTCCGGAATCTTATCGGCGGCTTAAATCCCTAACAATAGAGGATTTCCGGAAGATTGACCCCTCGCGGACTCTCGGAGGGTAGTACGCGGGATGGTGGACCCCGGTTCAGGATGCGTAAACGGGGGGTTCGGTGCGTTCCACGTTGTCGGAGTCGACCTCAACGCTGACGCTTTGTCCGAGAATTGTGACGCTCATGCTCAGCCGGAACCGGTGGGAAACCCGGGTGATCACGCCCTCAAGACCAGCCAGCGGGCCAGCGATGATCCGGCCCCAGTCGCCCACGTGCAGTTGCTGCGAGACCGCGATCGGGGCCGCGGTGGCCAGGAGCGTATGCAGGTGACGCAGTTCGGCCAGGAGCTGGTCCTGGTTGGGCACCTCCAGGACTTTGGCGACCCGGTTGGTCCGAAGTGTCAGGTACCGCTGCTCTTCCGTGGCACTGAAAAACAGGTATCCCGGGAAGACCGGCACTTCGCTTCGTGAGACGCGGCCGGTCCCCCTGCTTCGCGTAACCCGCGACATCAGCGGCAGATAATGGACGATCTTGAGCCGCCCGAGCTCCTGCGAAAGGGCCTTTTCATTCCGAGACCGGGTGTGAGCGACGAACCAGCGTCCGGTGGTCGGCTCCAACCATGGACTCAGCGCGGCCACCTCGGTCGGCAGCAATAACCCCGGCCTCAGAACTGTCATAAGCGGCTCGTTCCTGCCCGAAACGCTCGTTGGGAGTCAGCCCCCGACGACGGACGCCAAGGTATCCGTTCCGTGCCGTTTTCGCAACGCGTCACTACTGCGGGCGCGATGTAACCGAACGGTAGTACGCCTCCAGCACCGTCCGATACTTCGGCGTAACGCGCTGTCGCCCTGGCTCGAGGAGCTCGCGGACTGCGTCCGCTGATCGCGTCCGATCCGAGCGGAGGGTCCCGGTGTCGCGACCTGCTCCAGCATCCGCTCGCAGGACAGTCCGCGGCTTGGGCCGGGCTAACTGGATGGCCTCGCCTGCGGGCATCTCGGTGCGATCGGTCTGTCTCTGCGCGCGGGCGGTCGCCCGATGGTAGGCATCCACAAACGCGCGGGCCTCGGTGACATCCCACTTCAGCTCGTCCAGCAGCTTGGGATCGACCTCACCGGACCGCAGCGCCAGCTCCAGCCGGTTGACCAGGTTCGCTGTACGACCGGTGTTCGGGATATCTCCCCGCATTTCCGGCCCGCCCCCTTCGCTCCGGACGCTGGACGGCTCATCCCGGAGCGTGCTGTCGACTGGCTGACCTCCCTCGCGACCACCACCAGGGCCACCCGCGCTTGCTCCACCAGGCTTGTCGCTGGGTCGGCCTGGCCCTTTTCCGCCGCTCTGCTGCGACTCGCCGGATGTACCCGGGGATCCCGATTGACCTCCCTCCGAAGACGCAGATGCGCCCTCGGAAGCGGGGGATTGCTGCCCTTGCGCATCGGAGCCGCCGGCGTGATTGCCACCCTGCCCGCTCCGGCCGGACTCGCTGCCCTGCTGCCCGGGTTGACCCTGCCCTTCCCCCTGGCCATTCGACCCCTGGTTGCCTTGCCCCCCCTGCCCGCGATTACCTGATTCAGCGCTCTGCTGGTCCGAGTTGCCCGCACCCTGGGTCTGACCCTGCTGAGGAGACCGACTCTTCTGCTCGCTCGACTCGACCGGCTGCGCGCCGGACTCACTGCTCTGCTGGTTGGCTCGAGGGCTGCGAGGACCCGGTGAGCCGTTCCGCTGGCCGGACTCACTCTCCTCCCGGTCGTCCGAGTCCTCCTCCTCGGAGGCACTTGGACGCTCGCCCGAACCCTGTTCCGCCTTTTCCGCTTCGCTCTCTGTCCCCTCCTCCTCTTCTTCGTCGTCCTCACGTCCGGACTCGCGCTCGGCGGAGGCGGGCTGATTGCCCTCCTGGTCCTGTGCGCGGTTCATCTGTTCCCGTTCGTCGCCGTCGTCCGACTCCGATTCGGGCTGACCCTCCGGAGATTCCTGTTGCTGCG
>CAZJTF010000179.1:0-14024 GCA_964548565.1 uncultured Planctomycetales bacterium
GTTCAAGCCGGATCGGCTGGACTGCGGGCAGTGGGCCGACGCCGCGAAGGCCGCAGGCATGAAGTACGCCGTACTCACCGTGAAGCACACGGAAGGCTACCCGCTGTGGGACAGCGCCTGCACGACGCACGACATCACCGCCTTCCACAACTTCCGGGGCGGGAAGGGCGACATCGTTCGCGAATTCGTGAACGCGTTCCGCTCGCGCGGCCTCAAGGTGGGGCTGTACTACTGCCTCCCGAACGATTTCTCAAAAGGCAAGCTGAAGGAAGGCGAGGAGGATCTGCACGGCCTGCCGCCGGAAGCCGCCGGCGATTATGTCGGCTTCATCAAGAAGCAAATGTCGGAGCTGCTGACGTACTACGGGCAGATCGACCTGATGTGGTGTGATCAGTACAACAGCCGATACCTGGACGGACGCTGGCGTGAGATCAAAGCACATATCAAGTCGCTGCAGCCTCGATGCATCGTGCTGGGCAACAACGCCCGCGACCTCGCGGACTCCGACGTCCTCGGTTGCGAGTTGCCCTGGCATCCGCAGTTGCCTCCGGAAGGCAACACCGCGCCGACGGAGGTCTGCGACACGATTCACAAGCGCGGCCAGTGGTTCTGGCACCCCGGCACCGAACCGGAACAGATCAGGACGCCCGAAGAGGTCGTCCAGATGCTCCGGTTGTGCAATGGTCGCGGTGCGAATTACCTGCTCAACATCCCGCCGGACCGTAGCGGCCTCATTCCCGAACGCGAAGTGCAGCGGATGCACGAGATCGGCCGACTGATCGCGGCGAAATGAGCGCGGCATCGATCATTTGTATTGTTGATCGGGCCGGGTTTGCGGTTTCTCCGAGGCGGCTCGTTCTTTCGCGATGGCCTGCCGCGCCTCATCCCAGACAGCGCGCTCCTGGCGAACGCGCTCGCGGATCGCGTCGGCAAGTTCCATCTTGTGGGCTTCGTCCAGCGCGGCGGTTGCGGCCGCCTCGACCTCGGGCGTGTAGATGTCCTCCGGGCTGCGCAGTTTCCACGCGTACCCGCGCAGTTTCTCCGGCGCGCGGGCCATCGCCAGTTCGAGCGTCTCGTAATAGCGCTGCATCGGTCGCGCGGCGGGGCCGTACAGCTTGTCGCATGCTTCGGCCATGATCCGTTCACACGTAATTGCCGGGTCCCACATGCCGCGGGCGCCGATGTAGTAGAGCGGCCAGCGCCGCGGGAACAACTCGGTCTTCTCGCCGCCGCTCTGGTAGCTGAGATAGCGCACGCCCGCCGCGTACCAGTAGCGAAGATTCCGCAGCGTCGTCTCGCCGGAATACCACGGCACGCGGCACCAGATTGGACGACCGTCGCACGGAATCCACCACTCGTAGATGCCGAGGATCGCACCCGTTCTGCGCCAGCCGTCGAACGCGATGAGTTCGCGAAAATTGTTGTCGTTCGCATCGAGCGACCGCTTGGCCTCGGGCTCCACGTGGTCCCAGGGCCGCATGTGGTTGCCCTCGTTCACCTGCATCACGCAAACCCCGGGCTCCGCCTGCAGCATGGGCTCCGGCGGGTCGTGCGTTGCCCAGTAGGCGTAAAACGTCAGCAGGTATCGATTCGGGTGCGTGGTGGCCAGGTTGCGTGCAATCGCGTTGACGAACTGGAGGGAGCGGGTGCTGACGTTGCCGACTGCGCGGCATCGATCGCATTCGCAGAAGTGTTCGCTGTCGTTCGCGCTGAGCGAACTGGCGACGACGACCCGCGGGTCCTTCTCCCCGTCGATCCGTTCGCGCAGCCGTGCGGAAACGTATGCGATCACGCCCGGGTGAGTCAGGCATGGTTGGTCCTTGCTGAACCAGTCGGGATGCTCGGCCGCCAACTTGTCGCGCGGCAGCCAGCGGTCGAACGCATGCCCGTGGTCCACCTCGTGCCCGCCGATGCGCCACGCGTCCTGGATCGACTGGTCGAGGCGGCCGATCGCCCAGATGTCGCGGCTCACGAACGCCGGCTGCTCCCGGATTTGCAGGGGAGGAATTGTGACCGTCGCTCGCTTCGGGACGACTTGCCAGGCTGGAGCCGGACCATACCATCCGCAGCCGAGGCGCTGCAGCAGATCGTATGCCGCATAGGCCGTGCCGCGCAGGCGTCCCGCGTCATTGCCCAGGAGAACGACACGCCGATCGTCAGCGACGATCCGGTAGCCGTCCGGTTCCTGCGGATGCTGCGCGACCGTGACGCCCGCCTGTGCCGCCATCCTGGACGGCCCGACGAGGACCAGCACGTCTTTCGGATCGGCCTTGCTCTCCGGCACGATCGGCAGCGTAGCGCCGCTCATCCGTTCGATCGTGCTTTGCAGCGCCCGTGCCGCATCCCGCGCGGATTTCGATGCCTCGTCGGCCGTCACGAGCCTGGCCACGGGTCGCCCGTTCTCGACGATGGTGAGCGATGCCGCCGCCGATTCCGCGGATGCGGCAGTCACCACCACGGCAAGCGGCCAGGCAAGAGGTCTGCACTTCCGGATCGTCATCCGTCGTCCTCCGTGCCCCCTCGAGGGCGGTTCCCTCCGGTGCTCGCCGCGCCTTACGGCAGCTTGAAGAATGCGGCCGCGCCTTTCTCGGCCAGTGTCGCGATCTCCGCGTCCGTCAGGGCCTTGCCATAGACAAGGACGTCATCGACGTTCCCGCGGAGCTGTTCGTCGCTGCCACGGCTGGCGTCCTCGCCCACGAGCAGATTCCGATCGAGCGTCACCGGGTCACCGCCGGGAATCCAGGCCTGCCCGGCCGCCTTCCCGTCCAGATAGAACGCGACGCGCCCGTCGTCATACACCATCGCCAGGTGGTGATACTTCTTGTCCTCGAACGTCAGCGTTTCGGAGTCGACTTCGATGCCCTTGCAGACCAGTCGCAAGCCATTCAGCACGCGTCCGCTCGGATCGAATTCGAAGATCAGCTCCGACGTCTTGACCGGGAAGTTGCCGTTGTACCCGCTGAAGAGACGGGCGCGCTTGTTGTTCTTGCTCTTCACCATGGCCGCCAGCGTGAACTGCCGCCCCAGCTGTTTCGTGCCGACAAGCTCCACGCGGTTCCAGGGCCGCCAGTCCGAGCCGACGACGAGCGAATGCTTGCCGAATGCCGGTTGCGGTTCCTTGTAATCGATCACGCACGTGCCGAGATTGCGCATCTCCTGCAGTCCGTCATCCCCCAGCATGTCCGACCACGCGTTCGCGGCGCCGTCGAATGTGTACAGTGCCTGCAGCGGAGTCGGCGCCGGTTCGTCGATGACCTGTGCGCCCTTCCCCGGCATGAACGAATAGATTCGCCCGCGGTCCAGCAGAAAACGCAACCGAATCGGTGCCCCCGCCGGAAGCTCGTTCTTCGCCGTCCAGCGGACCGTTCCGCGCACCGAGTCGCCGGTGAGTGGCTGGCAATTCTCGCGCTCATAGCCGGGGATCACCCGGCTCTCCGCATCGAGGATCTCGACTCGGATCGCTCCGTTGGGTGCGCTGAAGTTGATCTGGAGCGCGCCGGAGGCATTCTCGAACCGCTTCGTCACCACTTCGCCCGGAACTTCGTCTGAATCGAGGGACGCAAATCCATCCTTGCGCAATTTGGCGAGTCCGATCGCCGACTTGTAGGGCAGCCAGTCGTGGAGTTCCTCGTAGCCGGTGTAATACAGCCACAACTCGTCGCCGACGAGGAGCGGTGTGGGTGCGATCACCATGCCGTCATCAAACTCGCGGAATTTCCCGATGTTCAGCAGCGGCGGCCGGCTCGTGTCCTGCAGCGAGTAGATCTGGCGGATCGTCGTGTCAGGTTCGACGCGGTTCCAGTGCATGCCATCGCGGCTGCTGACCAGTTCCAGCCACAGCGGCCCGTGGAAATAGCCCTCGGGCTCGGCCGCCCTGTAGATCTGCAGGAATCCGACGTACATCGTCTCGTATGGCAGAACCGGACACGCATAGAAGTGCGTCCGCTGCACGGTGTCCTGCTTGCACCACAGATCGTCGATGTCATCAGGTGCCATCACCATGCGGAGCGGCGGGAACTTCGTGATGTCCGTGGTCTCGCTGAAACCGACCACGCGCCGACGCAACCCGCCGACCTCGCCTCCGACGCGACCGCTCGCTCCCTTGACGGTGCACCGAAACTGTCTGGTGTGAGGATCCCAGTAGAAGTGACTCGTGTCGCCGCCCGACACGATCTTGTCCGGTGACTGCCGCTTCCAGTGAATGCCGTCCGGCGAGGAGTACGCGTAGTAGCCGCCGCCCGCTCCCTGGTAGCGCTTCTCCGGATCTTGTTCCCACGGTGTGAACATCACGTGAGCCGGTGCACCGGGCAGGATGTTGTTGTTCTTCGTACCGTCGCCATCCCACTCATACAACCCCAGGTTGGGCTTGTCCCATTTGAGACCGTCCTTGCTGACGGCGTAGCAGAGGAACGAACCACGACCCTTGTCGTTCTTCCGCTCGGTCCAGCAGTAGTAGTACATCCGGAACCCGGGGCCCTGCTCCTCCGGCAGAACCGTGCAGGCGGCCACGACGTGGGCCTCCCAGGGCTTGTCGACGATGATCAGCGGATTGCCAGGATGCTTCGTGAATTCGTGGTAACGCCGGACCACGTTCTTACGGCTTGCTACCAGGTGGTCGTCCACCAGCAATTGCCAGGGGCCGATCATCTGCTCCGCTGACTTCACTTCCACGCCTCGAGCAGAGGGCGGCGCCGAGACAAGCGACAGGACGGGTGCGAGCAGTACCGCGAGAGTGATTCCTCGAATCATGACAGGCTCCAGATGAGAATCGGTCAACAGATTGACGGCTGGACTGTCGACAGAATAGACTCCCGGCTCCGTCGTGGCAATTGCGTCACCTGCCGCCGGCTGCGGACCGGGCCGTTTTCCACCCGAGGAGATCTTCCCCATGCTGCGATTCATCCCCTGCTCTCTGAGGTCTGTTGTGCTGATCGCCGCTGGTGTTTCAGAGGCATTCGCGCTGCACCCGCCTCGACTTGTGCCCGCTCCGCAGCAGGTCAAGTGGGCGGAAGCGCCGCCGGTGAACCTGCCGGCCGGTGACGTGGCGATTGTCGTCGGGGCACGGGCGAGCGAACCGGAACGCTACGCCGCACAGACGCTCCGTGGCACGGTCTCAACGCGCTATCGGGCCGACTGGCCCATCGTGACGGAGGAGCCCGGGCGGAAACGGTACGCCGTCGAGATCCTCGTGGGGCAGCGCGCCACATCTGCCGAACTGGATGCAGCCTGCTCGAAGAACCGCATCGAGCTGAGCCCGGGTACTCCCGGCCACGACGGCTACGTGATCGAGTTCCTCCCGGACGCGGGCCGCCTGGTGGTGCTCGTCGGCGGCAGCAATGCCCGCGCGGTGATCTACGGGCAGGACACGCTGTTCCAGATGATCGTGCAGAAGGGGCGCGACCTGAGCCTCGTCCGCGCCGGCATCCGCGATTGGCCATCGATCCCCTGGCGCGGCCGGCCGGAGACGACCATGCAGCACTATTTCCGCCCCGGCGAGCTCGACTGCTACGCGTCGTCGCGCATCAACTTCATCGATCTCCGCGAAGGGATCTACGCGACCGAGCCGGGCGAGAAACTCGACCCCGAGCTCGTGAAACGCACGGTGGCAGAAGCCCGCAGACGCGGCATGGTGGTGTTCGCCATCGTCAATTGCGGCGTCAAGCGGGAACTGTTCCCGAAGGCGCTCGAGAGTTTCCGCGAATCGATCGCGCTCGGGGCGGACGGCCTCTGGGTCTCGTTCGATGACAAGGGGCCGGGCGAGGATCCCGTCAAACTCGTGAGCGACGTGCTGGCCCTGGGGCGCGAGCACGGCATCGCCGGCGCGCAAATCGCCGTGACGCCGCCCAAAGGCTCGTACCAGACGATCGACATCGATCTCAACGGCGACTTCAACCACAAAGTCATGAAAATCCCCGGCATGGAGAAGGCCTTGTGGTTCTGGACACCGACACCCACGCCCGAGCGGTTGGAGGAAGGGCGGCGGATCGGTCTCGAAACGGGCGTGAGCTGGTGGCACAACTGGCCCCGACCGCTGCCCGGCTTCACCCACGCCCGTGTGGGCGGTTCGATCGTGAGGTCCGGCAGCCCGTACAGCGAAGTGATGGCCCTGCGCGAAGGCTGGAACCGTCCGACGTACGATGTGCTCGCCGATGCCGGAACCTGCACGGCCGCTGTCATGCCGTGGGGCGGGAACAGCTGGGGTACGCATGCGTTGATCCCGGTCATCGGGTGGTGGTCCTGGAATCCCGCCGACCACAACTGGAAGGACGTGCGCAGCCGCATCTACGACACCATCTTCGGCCCCGAACTGGTGGAGGAGGCGACGGCCTTCGACGACACCTTGGTCGAGGCTAAGAAGCTGTTCCGGTACGCGATCGAGGGCGGCAAGATGTACCCGGTGTTCCCCGCCCGGCTCAATCGGCTCGAAGATCGCGAGCAGGCAGTCAAGTTGCTGGGACGAATGGAGCAGTTGCAGAAAGCCATCAGCGCCCGGGCCGCCGAACGCACACTTCTCCCGGAAGGTCTGCTCGAGAAGCAGTATCTCGGGCCCATGGCCACCGAGTGCCGCACCGGCCAGGCGGCCGCCATCGCGCCGTACCCTGAGTACTGGTACCCGGATCATCAGCGAAAGCTGGTGAGCGCGATCCATGCCGGTCGAATGGACGAGGCCGATCGCCTGGCCGACTCTGTCCGCTCGCGCCTGACCGAAGACATCACGTCCATCCGCTCGAGCCTCGGTCACCTGACCATCACGGGGGCCTACACGCAGTTCTGGTCCGAGCGGGCGTCGATGCGGGCGGCGGACTGGCAGAAAATGCTGGCGGACCGTCGCGCCATGGTCGAGCCGCATCTCAAGAACTTCAGCTACTACATCTACGTGATCGACAAGATGCTCGCGAACATGACGAATCCGCCGCTTCGCTGGGGCAGCGGCGCCGCGGGTGCCCAGACCGTCGTGCGAGCCACTGTCGCACCCGGGGAGCAGGAGCAGTTCTGGGGCAAGTGGCAGGCGGGCGTGCAGCACCGGAAGGGCGGGGACATCACCTGCTTCTGGATGCCGCGGGACGGTGCCGGGACGCGTGGTGATTACGCCGAACTCCCCGTGACCATCCCCGTGTCCGGGCGGCGCGACAGCATGCATGTACTTCTTTACGTCAGCAACTGGACCCGCGAAAGCCTGGGCCTGGAGACGGTCATCAACCGCTGGGCCCGGCACCGGGTCTTGCAGATCCTCATGGACGACAAGCCGGTTTGGCAGGTCGATGTCGGTGTCCATCGGACGGAAGGGGAATGGTTTCTCGTCGATCTCCCCACAATTCCGGACGAAACTTCGACCTTGAACCTGCGTCTTCGCGTCGAAGACGTGCGCGACTTCGCTCTGGACTGCACCGTGCTTATCGGACCTATCCGGCTGGTCGAGATCACACGGTGATGATCGTGGGTGGGCACCATGGGCGGAGATCGGACAAAACCTGGGGAGCTCCCGGCGTATGCGGTATAAGCACCGAACTTTCAATGACTTGCAAACAGGGTCCGCCCGCCTGATTGCCGTTTTGCAAGGAGCCGCGATGTGCGTGGATGGGGCGCCGAGGGAGGTCGTGACGACTCCTCCCGACCCAAACGGAAAGCTCGGTCGGAGTGCCGGGCAATTCGGAGCGTTCCCGAGAAATCTTGAAATTAGACTAGAAAACGTCTTGAACTCCGGCAGAGATATGGATAGAGTGAGGTTGTAGTTGGATGGAAAGGGAGCCAATACGCATTTCACAAGGAGTGGGTGAGGTCATGATCAATTCGAAAACCGTTGGATGCCTTTTCGTGTGCGTGGCGTTGACGGCTGTGCAGGCCCTGGCGATACCCATCGCGCCTGGCGTGTCAGCGAATGCCGCTTCGGAGCCCGAACCAGTTGGTGCGGCTCTCGTTGCCGGCCCGCTGGTGACTCCGATGAACGGCCCGGCCTTCTCGGCCACGCTGACGTCGTGGGTCTACCAGGAGCTGAACAATCCGCTCGGCGGGTTGACGTTCGTCTACCAGGTCGTCAACAGCGGTCAGAGCATCGACGCTCTCGGTCGCGTGACTGTGACGGGCTACGCTGGCTGGCAGACTGATATGAGCTATCAGCCGGGTGCCGGCACGCAGCCGTCCTTCATGGATCGGGCGATCAACGGCAACGTCATCGGCTACTCGTTCCTGCCGAAGCCGCTCGGTGCCGCAGCTCTGCTGCCGGGTGCCACGTCGGAACTGCTCGTCGTTCAGACGAATGCGCCCCGCTACCAGGTTGCCGTCGGTAACGTGATCGACGGTAGCGTGGCGACGGGTCCGGCCTATGCACCGGTTCCGGAGCCGGCCAGCCTGCTGCTCCTCCTGGGCAGCACGGTTCTGTGCCTGAAGCGCCGTCGCTAAGCGGTGCTTCGCCTCGGCTCCCGATAGCGGTTTGACAGTATTCGTATAAAGCTTCCTGCAGGTCGCACACCCTGCAGGAAGCTTTTTTGTTATTCGGACGTTGGCGGCCCGATGCCGTACGCCTGGTGAGCCCGCGGCTCACTCGCCTTCTCGTCAGTCTGCCTGCATGACCAACCTGAATCCGTTCGTGATATTCCGATGCGTGGGCATTCCGCTGGTGCGGTACGCACAACGGAGGTTCAAGGCAGTGCTGGCCCATGACCCGCTGCGAAGCACACGCGTGCTGCCGGTCGCCGGCCCGCGCGGATTGCTGGACGGGCTGCTGCCGTAGTAGTTCGCATCGTACCAGTCATGACACCACTCGAAGACGTTCCCCGCCATTTCGTAGAGGCCGTAGTCATTTGGCGCGAACGTGCCGACCGGGCAGGTGTACGGATAACCGGACGTACTGAACAGCGGGTGGTAGCCGCGGACGTCGACGTCGTCGTAGTGAAGGGATGCGGAGCTGTAGTAGTTCGCCCGTGTGAAGTCGACCGTGTTGCTGTCTGACCAGGGGAAGCGGTGTCCTGCAACGCCGCCGCGCGCCGCTCGTTCCCACTCGGCCTCCGTCGGCAGGCGGTAGCCCGCGCCCCAGTTGCACGTCCAACTCGCGAGGTCGTACGCGGGCGTCCGGCCGTGCATGGCGCTCCGCCAGTTCGCACAGGCAACCGCGCCGTACCACGTCACTTCAGTCACCGGGTAGTTGGCCTTGCCCGCCACAACGCCGAATGCACCGCCGTTCCAGGTGATCTGGCTTGTCGGACTGGTCGGGTTCGTGCTGCAGTAGGGATAACTCGTGCCAGTGCCTGGCTGATACACCACGCCCGACGTGACCACGATCAGCCCACCCTGGCCGAGTGCCCAGTTGAGGGCGCTAGCGTACTCCTGGTTCGTCGTCTCGTAGCGATCCATGAAGAACGCGTCGAGAGACACGCTGTGTGTCGGGCGCTCGTTCACGTCCCCCTCGACCACGAAGGGGTCGCCCATCTGGAACGTGCCGGCCGGGATGAAGACCATGCCCTCAGGCAGGATGGAAAGGGTGACCGTGGCGGGCGCGCTCTCCAGCGCGCCGTCGGTCGCGATGAACGTGAAAGTGTCACTGCCGCAATACCCCGTGGCGCCCGTGTAAACCACGCGCGCGGAGGCGGCGGTGACGGGCGTGACCGGAGAGAGAGTCCCGTGCAGCGGTCCGCTCACAATGGCGAAGTCGACGGGCTGGTTGTCCGGGTCCGAAGCGGTGAGAGTGATCTCCAGCGGGGTTCCCACCTCGGTGCTGCTGGACACCGCCACGGCAGTGGGAGCCCGATTGGGTTGGGCGAGGATGTTTCGTTCGGCACACCGCTCGACCGGTCCCTGGCCAAGATCCACCATCGCGCACAACGTGACCACGTGCGTGCCCGCCGCCGCGAACGTATGTTCCGCGGTCGTGCCCGCGGCGGTGGAACCGTCAGCGAAGTTCCACGTATATGTTCCAGATGGTAAAGGCTTCTCACCAAACGTGGCGGCCGTGAATCCGACGGTCAGCGGGACGGGGCCGACATCGCTCGTCGTGACGATCCGCAGCTGGACGTCTCGTTCCTCCACGGTTGGCACATTCAGGACCGTGACCGTAACGGTGTCCGCCGCGGTTGACTCGCCGTCGTCCACCGTGAGTTGGAAGGTCAGCGATGTGTCCTCGTCGACAGCCGGTGCCTGAAAACGCATTGTCAGGCCGTCTGCCTGTACAACCATCGGGGCCGGGCCCACCGTCTGCTGCCAGTTGTACGACAGATTCGTCCCGACTCCGCCGGTGACCGTTCCCGCGAGCGTGAATTCCGCCCCCTCATTCACTGTCTGGGCCGAGCCCGCTTCAACGGACAGGCCCGGTGTGATCACGGGAGGATCGTTGTTGCCGTCGTCATCATCGTTGTTGTTGTCGTTGTTCGGATTGTCTGGATGCGAATCCAGCACGTCCTCGTCGTGAGTGGGTTGATCCGGTGTCGGCGTCTCATCCACCGGCGGCATGGAGACACTGCACGACTGCCCGGTGCACAGGGTCAGCACGGCCACACTGAACAGGCCGCAGACCACGGCCCGCGCGGGACCCGTCCAAAGGTGCACGGTTGCGGTGCTCGTAGCCGGCACGGCGACGCGGGAGCGGTCTGACATCGGGTGTTTCCTTGTACTCGGAAGTTCAGCACGGGCTCAGCTCCCCGGCGGCCTTCATGCCTCGGCGAGAGCTTCCTGGCTGAATATCCGATTGCCTGCCCGGTTAAGGCAAATCGGTTGGGCGGAACAGGGCGTCTGGGTAACCGTGCGAACTCCCTGTCGCCGGCAGCGACCCATAAAACCGCTTCCCACCAGGCGCGCTGTGAATCGAGAGGAGATGGGGCAAGACACGCCGGAGTAAGGGCCGATAAGGGGATCGGCCGGGCTCCAATAATCGCGGCCGCTTAGAGACCGACCACCTGCCCGAAGACGCCAGAGAGCCCAGGGCCGGCCGCTCAGGCAGTGCTCAGATTACAGAAAACCCCCGCGGATGCGGGGGTTGCTGAATAGCGGCGACTGGACTCGAACCAGTGACCTTGGGTTTATGAATCCCACGCTCTAACCAACTGAGCTACGCCGCCGTAACGTCTTGCTACGCGAGAGCTTACAAAAGAACAACGCCAATTCCCTGAGCGAAAACGCCTCGAGAATATCAGGACTTACGCCTAATAAGGAGGAACAAAGAGCTACGCAAGGTAGTCAATCGTTGCCACTTGTCGGCGAAGCCTTCTTCCAGGCACCCCTCGCCTTTCGGCTTTTCGGAGATAATCTACTGCCTCACCGTGACTTACGCATCAACTGTGGATAGTATAGTCCAACTACGACCGCCATGCAAATCTTCGAACAGTGTAGGCAAATGGATGCGCGCCCCCTCCTCCGGCTGAGGCCAGCAATAGGTGGTGAATGTACGCCGAACCTACGCCTCTTTGGGATTTTGCCTACAGCATAGGCCCTGTGACGCCGCGCCACGCCAGTTTTTGCCTACATCTTCAAGACGCGGAAAACGGCACAAACACCTGTATTTCCAGAACTTATCGCAAAGCGGCGTCGTTAGAGCATGGGATTGAAAAACCCATTCTTCCCATCTTCAGTAGCCCACATCAGTCAAATGCGCAGGTCAATGAGACTGTCTGGATTGACAGCGGTCCGCACCTTCTTTCTTTTCCGAGCGGCACCCGCGTTACTGGCCTTGCGATTAAGGAAGGGCAGGTACCTTGCGATGACCCAGTCGTGGTACTGGGCCTCTGAGTCTTTTCTGTCGTGGCTGAAACGCTCGTGCTGAGGCTTGCCCCGCCTGTCCCGGTGGCTCGCGAAGTAACGCCCGCTATGATCCGGCCTCTCGCTGAGCTTTGCCACGCGACGACGCTGTCCGTATGCCTCCAAATAGGAGACGCCGTTCTCGACGTAGATTCTGATTCCGGCGTCTTTGGTGCCCGTGGCGGTCCGCGCCTCGTTCGCCAGGTACTCGCGGATGTGATCTTGAAGGAAGAACCGCCGTCGTCGCCGGGTCACGACCTTCAGCTTCCCCTCTCGAACGAGCTGCCGGACGGAGTGTGCTGACAGCCGGAGCGCTCGCGCTGCGTCCTTGAGGTTCAGGGGGCGCAGCAGGTCGATTGCGCTTTGGTTTCGGCATGGTTTTCCGGAAGGCGGCTTCTCCATAACTCGGCTCCACGAGTCGCTGAATACTATAGTCTACATTGCGGGCAAGGCAAGTGCGCCGTCGTGCGCAGCTCACGGCTCACTCCCGGTTCTGTCTCTGGGCATCTGGGGGGCTTTGGCGGGCTTTTTCGAGGCGCCGGATCAGGGTTGAGGGGGCGAGCCCCATCGCATCGCACAACCGGAAGAGCACGTCAAGGGTCGGGGACTTCAGGTCACGCTCCAGCAGGCTGACATAGGTCCGATGCACGCTCGCCTTAAAGGCAAGCGCCTCCTGAGTTAGACCGGCAGCTTCCCGCGCCTTCCGAAGTTCCGCGCCAAGCATGTCGCGGATTGTAGTCGTTTGCAGCGAGGGTGTCGGCAGACTAAAGTCTGCACCAGCACGTTCCCCCCCTGTATTCGGGGGAATTATCGGCACTCGCCCAGAAAGGGAGAGGAAGGCCGTCTGCGGTTCTTGTGAGATCCACAGTCGCCGAGCGAAAGGGAACGTCAAAACCGCCGTGACAATTCTCGGCGTCGGCGGTAGGCTAAGAGTGTTTCGTTGTCTCGCAAACAGAGGGGCTCTGATGTCGACCAGCCCAAGTTCAGCACAGGAATTTCAGCCGCGATTTGGCCGCAATGAACGCACCGATAACGGACACCTACCGGGTCAATCTCATTGGGCGGGGCTATTCACCGAGCACTCAGTTCCGCTGGTGTACAGACAGACTGAAAATCCGACCGGTCAGTGAGTTTATACGCTCCGTGGCTGACCGGAGTGGTGCGGTCATCGTTGTGCTCGGAGCCCGTAGTGACGAGAGTGATACGCGCGCGCAGGCAAGGAGAGCGAGTGAGATAGAGGGGCAACGGTACCGCCCGCATGCCGACCTTCCGAGGCGTGGGTTCACACCTATTCAGGATCTGTCAGCCGGTACCGCATAAAATGACGGACGCGATGAAGTACCAGAGCAGCATGTGCTCGCTCTACTTGGTCATGAGTGCACGAAGCGAGAGATGAACTCGCTGGGCAGAGGTCGATCCAAAATGCGAAATGACGCGCTACCGCGTTTAGACAAGACGCCGGAGATAAGGGCTGCACTGCTCCCGCACTGCCGTTTGAAACGAGGTGAGAGGTGGCGCGACCCCAACGGCAGGCACGTAGTTGCCTGCTGTGATGCGGCCTCTCAAGACGAGATGCACGCGGCGTTCGGCACCTCGAAATCAGTGCTTGCAATTCAAGACCCACCGTACAATCTTGTCGCATTCGAGACTCGCTCCGCAGACGAATACATTTCTTGGTGTCGGCAGTGGATCAGCGTTACGCGATCTCTTCTCGCAGATGATGCTTCACTGTACGTGTGGCTCGGGGCTGATCAGACGAATGGGTTTCAGCCGTTGCCAGATTTCATGATTATGATGAGGGAGACAGATTTCGGATCACGATCTTTCATTACGATGCGCAACCAGCGCGGGTATGGTACGCAACATAACTGGATGGCTGTGCGCCAGGAGCTTTTGTATTACACTCTAGGGAACCCCATTTTTCACGTTTCAGCAGAATACACTGATATTCCCAAGATACTGCGTGGTTATTACAAGAAGGTGAATGGAGAGCTGACCGAAAACTTGGACCGCAGTAAGAGTGAGAATATACGGGCGGGCAACGTATGGGTAGATGTTCAGCAGGTGTTCTATCGCATGGAAGAAAACGTAAAGGGCTGCTATGCCCAAAAACCTTTGAAATCAGCAAAGAGAATTATTGATGCCAGCTCAAGTCCCGACGACGTTGTGCTTGATTCCTTCTCTCATTCCGGCAGCACCCTTCTCGGCTGCGAGTTGCTGGGCAGAAAGTGTTTGACCGCCGATATTGACCCTATCTTCTGCGAGGTTTCTATACGTCGCTTAGAACAGTATCGCAAGAC
>CAZJTF010000180.1:0-14011 GCA_964548565.1 uncultured Planctomycetales bacterium
CGGCAGCGGCATCGTGCTGATCAGGTGGTCGTAGCCGATGACCGACCCGTCCGCGAGTGTCACGGTGTGGGCACTCGGCGAGATTGCCGCCACGTCGGCGTTGAGCTGCACGCGATCCTGAATGAAAGGCAGGAACCCGTTCATCAGCGCCTGGAATCCGCCCCGGAGCGGATACCCGAAGCGAGCGTTCGGCCCCATGGGCCTGGGCACGGGCTTGAGCGCGCCTTCGATCATTTCCTCGAGGTCCGGCAGCGGAACACGCCCGCCCAGCCACGACGTCTCCATCTCGGTCAGCGGCACCGCCCAGATCTTGCGGTTATAGGGGATGGCAAAGTGCCTGGCGATGCCGCGGCCCCACACGCGGTAGATAAACTCCTCGAAGTTCTCCGTGGGCGGCTGCGAACCGGCGGAATGTCCGTTGCCGTCCGCGTGCCCGTTCCCCCTGGAATGGCCATTCCCGTCAGAATGCCCGTTTCCACCCGTCCGGCCGCTCCGCAGGCGCTCCGCCCACTCGAGCTTCGCCGTGCTTTCGAGCACGCCGTCGCCGCAGCAGTCCTTCACGTCGCCCATGAGACAGCGTGACGCTTCCTCCCTGCGGGCACCGGCGTCGGACGCCGCCTTCGCGTGCCCGTTCCCGTCGGCGTGCCGTCCGTTGCCGTTCGACCCGTGCGTATCGGCGGGCCCCGCCGGCTTCGCCTCGCTCTTCAACGCGCCGAACCGTGCTTCGATCGCGCCGAGGATGCACTCCTTGATCACGTCGGTCGGCAGGCCGTAGAGCGCTCCCTGGAACGGGTAGCGAGTGTACACGCCCTTGCTGAAGATCCAGGCCTCGCGGTCCTGCCAGTGCACATTGTCACCCAGCAGCTTCTGGTAAAGTTCGTGGACGTACGGGTCGTTCGAAAACATGATGTGACCCGCATAGTCCCACGTGAAGCCCTCCTGCTCGATCGACCGGCACCAGCCGCCGACATGGTCATTCCGCTCGAGCAGCAGCGCGTCCGGGCAGTGGTAGGTCGCGCTCAGCCCGGTCGGGCCGGCTCCGATCACCACGACCGGCGCTTTCCGGCGGGGTGGCTGCGATCCGGCCTCCCCTCCCCCAAAAGGGCGGACTGCCTCCGGCGCTTTCTTCGCTACGACGGCGTCGATCTCCGCCTGCATCGCCCGGACGGTGGCATCCCACGACGTTCGCGTCAGGACGCGGCGCATGCCCTCGAAACGGGTCGCACGCTCTTCTTCGCTCTCACCGAGGGCGCGGTCACAGGCAGCAATGAACTCGTCTGGCGTTCCGCCGAGGTGCACGATGTCGCCATAGGGCTCGGCCACGTCGGTGATGGGCGTGCTGACGGTCGGCTTCTCGGCCACCATGTACTCGAGCGTTTTCGTCGGGCTGATGAATCGGGTGGCCTCGTTCTGCGCGAACGGCAGAATGCAGACGTCCCAGCCCGCCAGGAAGGACGGCAGCGCGGCATAGGAGCGCTGCCCGAAGTAGTGAATATTGGAGTGCCGCGGCAGGGTCGCGGGGTCGATCTTCGTGGTCGGCCCCACCATGACGATCTGCCAGTCGGGGCGCCGGGTCGCCATTGCGTCCAGCAGCGGCAGGTCGATGCGCTCGTCGATCACGCCGAAGAAGCCGAGGCGCGGGTGCGGCAGCGTGGCCTGGTCGGGCGCGTCCTGGCCGTTGCGAGCCTGTCCGAAATGGGCGGCGTCCACGCTGCTCGGGAAGCAGTGCACGTTCGGGTGGCGATCACGCTTGGAACGATACAGGCTCGGCCCGCCGGTGAAGACGACGTCGGCAGCGCGGAACAGCTCCGACTCGCGCTCCAGCAGCTCCGGCGGCGCGCCGCGGAACCCGGAGAGTTCGTCCATGCAGTCGTAGACGACGGCTGACGGTGAAAGCGTGTCGAGCAGCGGCACCGCCATGGGCGTGTAGAACCAAGCGATGCAGCCTTCGAGTTTCTCGCGCTCGACCAGTTCGGCCATCAGGCGGCGGAGCGACGGCATCTGGTGGTCATTGAAGCCGGGGTCGGGTACGGGGGTGATGGCGTTGCAGACGGTCACGTTTTCGGCCGGCTGGCTGCATTGCCAGCGGGGTTCTCCGCCGTCCTCCGAGTAGACAGGCTCCTCGATGAAGAACACGCGGTGCTGGCGGGCGAACCGTGAAAGCAGGTGCTGCGGGCGCTGGTAGACCCAGTTCCAGCGAAGATGCGAAAGAACGACGAAGGGGGCGGCTTTGTTCTGCATGGATACCTCCACTAAACCCCCATGAGGGGGGACATACGCGGATGAGCTTTTCAATCCCGCGCTCTCCTGTTTCTGCCTGAGCCCGGACCGGGCACGGAGAATCCCCAATCCCCTCGACGCCAGGGGAATAGCCGACCCGGTCCCCGATCAAACGAAGCTTGAGCTGAAATGCCGACGAATCACGTCACGCTGCCCGCGAACTGTTGCAGCCGTCGCATCCCAGGGCGGCAGAGCAGTCCCAACGTCCTGCTTGCCGGTAAGGTTCTCGCATCTTGCGTGGAGGAAAGTTGGCGAGCGACTTCGTGTGCCACCCGGTTTTAGGAATCTTTGCGGCCGAATGTCAAGCGTCTGTCATTTCTGATGGTGCGCGCAGCGCCGACCGCAGCGGGGAAACGCCCCCGCGCACAGCGATACTGAAAAACACTACAAGATTCTGTGATCCTGCGGCGGGTCGCGGTACTGGCTGAGCTGCATCTGCATCAGGCGCTCGCGCCACCGTGCTTCGACGCGGCGCTGACGCCCGCGGCCCGGCCCCTCGGTGGCGAGGGCCATCTCTTTGAGCGGGAACTTTGGTGTCCGGTCGGCATACAGCAGCCCGTTTGCCTCCTGGTAGGTGTCGGCGAACTGCGTGTAGCAGAAGCCTGAGAAGATGGTGAGCGACCGCACGGCCGACATGAGCGCCGCGTACCGCTCCGCAAAGTCTTCCGGGCTCTTGGCGCGCGAGTAGCCCCATGTGCTGCTGTCGCGCGCGTAGGCGATCCCCCCGAATTCCGTCAGCATGATCGGGCGCGTCGGCGGCTCGCCTGATTCCAGGACGAGCAGCCTGCCGCCGGGGCGTTCCCGCTCCGCCAGGCGCGTAATCGACCGATCCTCGCTGCCGTACCGGGCGATGAGCCGCTCCGGCTGGTCGTCATAGTCGTGGATGCCGATGATGTCGGTCGCGACGCTCTCCCAACCATCGTTGCCGATGACGGGGCGCGTCGGGTCGAGCGTTTTCGTCAGGTGATACAGCGATTGCACGTAATGCCGCTGAGTCGGGCTGTCCGGCAGATCCGGCACGCCCCACGACTCGTTGAGCGGCACCCAGGCAATGATGCACGGGTGGCTCATGTCGCGCTCGATCGCTTCCGTCCACTCGCGGACGACCTGCTTGATGGCGCGACGCGTGAACCGGTAGGCGCTCGGCATCTCTTCCCACACGCAGAGCCCGAGACGGTCGGCCCAGTACAGGTAGCGCGGATCGCCGATCTGCTGGTGTCTCCGGACGCCGTTGAATCCCATGCTTCGAGTGAGCTCGACATCGCGTCGAAGGGCGGCGTCCTCCGGCGGCGTCTGTCCCGTGTCCGGCCAGTACCCCTGGTCGAGCACCATGCGCAGCGGAAACGGCCGGCCGTTCAGGACCAGCCGGTCTCCTTCAATGCCGATGGACCGCAGCGCCGTGTAGCTCCGCACGTTGTCGATGACCGTCCCGGACGAGTCCACGAGCTGCAGATGAGCATCGATGAGCGTCGGGCACGACGGGCGCCACAGCAGCTCGTTGCGGTAATCGTCGATTCCGGGGTCGGAAAAACTGATGCCCCGCTGGACCTCCCCGGAAACCACGAGGTACGTGTCATCCGTGAGATATTCTCCGTCTACCTCCAGTGAGACTCGCAGGCGCAGATCATCGCGTCGGGCGCCCCCAATGCGAGCCTCGAAGAAGATCTCCCACCGCGGGAGGCACGGTGTCCAGCGGATCCGCTCGATGGATGTCGGCGGCAGCGGCTCGAGCCAGACAGTCTGCCAGATGCCGCTGGTGCGTGGGTACCAGATGGAGTGCGGCGTCAGGTGCCAGTCCTGCTTGCCGCGGGGCTTGGTGAGGTCCTGCGGGTCGTCTTCTGCGCGGATGACGATCGTCTGCGGGCGATCGTGCACCAGGACGTCGGTAATGTCCGCCTGGAACGGCGTGTAACCCCCGCGGTGACGGAACACGATCGAGCCGTTCACCCAGACGATGGCGCTGGTATCCACCGCGCCGCAGTGCAGGATCAGCCGCCCTCCCTCGGGGAGCGGCGGCGGCGTAAACGTGCGCCGGTACCAGACCGCGCGGTAGAAGCCGGTGTCTCCGATGCCGCTGGCCCTGGTTTCCGGTGCGAATGGCACCTGCACCCGGAGATCCCACTTCACCTCGTCCGGCACGCGCCACCGGGCGTCGGCGTCGATGGCAAAGTCCCACGTGCCGTTCAGGCAGACCCACTGATCCCGCACGAGCTGCGGACGCGGGTACCCGAACTGCTCGAGGGCTTCGTCCTTGATCGTCGAAGTCGCCCGTTTCACCGATGCGCTCCTTCCACGCCGAATGCTGAGTCGGCGGTCGTTACAAGGGGTATACGCCCGCCATCGCGGAAACTTCCAGCGTCAGAGGAGGATTACCTTCAGCCGAAGCTGAGCAGAGAGGCGCTTTCGCGTAGTTGGTGTGGGGGCTCTCGTTCGGTTGAAGGGTGACGGCCGAACAGCAGCCGTTCGAGGTGACTCCGGGTGACGGTTGGGAGACGGAACGGGCGGGCGGGCCCGTCAAATTGCCGCAGGCAAATGCGGCGGCACGCGCTCATTCCTGCTGAAGGTCTGGGGCTCCCGCACCGTAGAGCCACTGGTGTCTATCGGAGGCTTCCCACCAGGACTCGGGAATGCTGTCCCGCCCGGCATGACCATAGAAAAGACGCTTCCCGGTCTGCTCAGATCTGCTTCCCGCACTCGGGGCATATGCCGGACGTGTTGCCAGTCATGTCGTAGCCGCACCGCTGGCAGTAGCCGGGCGGGGTACGGCGGCGATCAAGCCAGAACAGAGCGGCGGTGGGAATAGTGACGAGCAGGAACGGAATCCAGAGCGAGACAGCGAGACGTAGCAGATAGTTGTCCCATGTCGGTCCTATCTCGACAGCCCAAGGCCACCGGGGTGCAGTTTCGTCATCGATATTCGTGATGAGCCTGAACCACCACCATTCTGCTCCTCGCTCATCCGCGTTCCGCGGCCCATTCATGTGGTAGACGTACCACGCACGGCCAGCAGAAAGACGGAATGATGATATGTAAGGGGGGTTGTGCCTCCTCGTGTAGCCTATCTCCAGAAAAGACGAAATGACCCATGCAAGCGCAACCACGAGCGAGGTGGCCACCCCGCCCCACTTGAGAAACCGCCGCATCCGCGGCCTGCGAGATGTCGCCATGTTCTTCACCATCGACCTGGATGCCGCTGCCGGTTGTCAATCCTGCCCGTTCTCATCCTGCGGCGGCACCGCCCCGGCCTCATCCGCTGCTCCCCGGCGCCGGCGTGCCATACTTGGGGCAGGCGCCGCTCACGTTGCCAGGCTCGCTGGAGCCGTTATCCTGAAGCCACCCTTCAACTTGATGTACATTACTCCAGTTCGAGCCATTGGATTCATATCCTTAAGCATTCAGCATCCGTATGCTTCCTTTGTTACTGGAATCGCCGTTCGCCAGAACCAGGGCAGACGTGCCATGCCGTCACGATACCCGCACGGGAAGGTACCGGCGAGGCCCCGTGGATGGATCCCCCCGATGACATCTTCGCCCGCGTCAAAGGCCCGGTATCTCAAGGTCAAGCCCGAGCAGGAGAAGGCGATCCGGCAGATGTCCTCGCCGCGTTCGGTTGGTTGTCCAGTTCATCGTCCGTACGGCAAACTGACGACGCTCAAGGCACTTCTTGGCATTTCGGGGTCATCGGCGGGTGTTGACGTAAGTCGAGATGTTGACGCATCGCTCGTCCACCAAGCCCGTGTGACGTTCCAGCCCACCCTGGGGTGCTCAATGATGATGGTGCCGCTGGATTCCATAAGCCGACGATCTCGTTGCTTTCTGGGCAGAAGACGACCTTTGCGCCACATTGACAGCCAAACGTGAAACTCGCCACAGATGAGTGCGACTCCTGAATACACGCCCAGGGCGAGGATTATCAGCAGGATGACCGGCATGAGGATGGGGAAACAGACGCAGTATATCACCAGGACAGCCTTCTTCAAAACCCATAGCAGTCTGGCGAGCACGATCCGCATAGCGGTAATAGGGTATAGCCTGAACTGTCTCATGACCAAGAGCGTCAGACCGTACGTTGGGTCGGGCTATAAGCCGTCCCTTCGGATGAGGGTGACCGGGGTATCTGTCCCTCTTGAAGCGAGATCCTACCCGCTGCTCCGTTGGAGACCGTAGTGGGCAACGTTGAACTTGGCTTCGCCTGCATCAGCAGGAAACCCACGGCTCTTGGCAGGCCACAGCAGCAAGTCCGGCGTGAATTTCGGGTGTTTAATGAGGGCGCTGGGACTCGAACCCAGGACCCACGGCTTAAAAGGCCGTTGCTCTACCGACTGAGCTACGCCCTCGGGGGAATGGCTGCGACCGTTCCCATCGGCACACACAGCATAGAGCAGAACCGGCATCCGGAGCAAGGCGGTCACGCCGGTTCGGCGGCGGCGACGAGACGCGGGGCGACAACGCGCGTGTAGACGGCGTGCGCGGCCAGCGGCGCCATGATCATCAGCAGGGGGAGCGCAAACCGCGTCGTGTGGACGATGATCGCGGCGTAGATGAGAACGAAGAAAGCGAAGAACAGCACGAGAACCTCACGAACCGGGCGCCGGGCGTCCCGGAGGTCGAGGAACCCGACGACAGCGAACACCAACAAGGGATAGTTGAGCAGCGCGCTGGCTACGCCTTTTGCCGGGGACGAGGAGAAGTACCAGAACCTCGCGCTATTGATGATGATCTTGCGCGGGACCAGGAGCGGATCGCGCAGCATGTCGCGCACGGCGATGCGTCCACATGCCTGGTCGTACGCGTGCGGCACGTCCAGGTGCAGCCCGGGGCGGAGTTCCCCGGGAGACACGTGGCCGGGCATGGACCGGGCCAGTGCCTCCACCGCCCGGGCCGATGCGTAGTTGAAGCTGGCGGCCGCATCGCGCGGCTCGTCGATCATGTGGTTTCCGACGAGCAGGTTGAAACCGAATCCGCCGGAGACGGGAATAAAATGGCCCGAGACCATCGCATTGCGGATGGTCCAGACACCGACGAGGCCCAGTCCCACCACCGCCGAGACCCCCGCGGCCGGCAGCAGACGCCGCATCCGCAGGGCCGCATACCCCAGGAGCGCTGCCGGGAATGGCAGAAAGATCCCTTTCGTCAGGGTTGCCGCGGCAAACGCCACGCCGGCTGCCGCGCCGGTCTTCCAGCCGGGGTGCGTCGCCATGTGCGCGAGGGCCAGCACGTACAGGGAAACCGTGAACGCCACCATGGTGTCGGAGAAGCTGCTCGTGCAGTAGTAGATCGAGAGCGGCAGGAATGCGGCCGCAAAGCTGACGACCAGCGGCGGACGCGGCACGAGGCAGCGGACGATCATCGCGGCGACCACCGCATTGCCCGCGGACACAAGGCAGTTGACCAGCATCAGGGCCGTCCCGATGTGCGGGATGAAGCTGTACATGATGGCCACTGCAGCCGGGAACAGCGGCGCGCGGTATGTCGTCGACCGGTCCAAGGGAGAGAACGCAAAGCGCCCCTCCTCGGCGAGGCTCACTGCCAGGTCCGTGTAGCCGTCCGTGTAAATGTAGAAGCCCCGCTCCGTCGGGCCGAGCCCCAGGTCGAAGATGGGCACTGCCACGAAGCAGAACACAAGCCGCAGAATCAGGGCGGTGATGAAGATCGACACGTACAGTCGCTTGCTCAGCAGGTCCAGCACAGATTGGATCTCCGGGAGTCTCGACACTCTACCTGCCGCCTCCGGCAGTCTGTCCGCGCCAGGGACGCCGGTATTGTTCCCCGCCGGCGTGCGGATTTCCGGTTCGTTTCTTGCTGAACGACGGCAGGCGCGGCGGCGAGGTTGACGCGCCCGGCGGGAGCGGCTCTTCTACTGCGGTACTTCAGGAGCTCTGCATGTGCCTTCCCGTTCTCGTCAGCGCGGTTCTCACCAGTCTGCAGCCGGTCCTGGCCGCCGGCCCGTCCCCTGCTGCCGGCATCGTGACTTTTCTGCCCTCGCAGTCCGCGGACGCCGTCCGGCGGGCGGTTTCAGAAGAGCTCACGCGTGCCGGCTACGCGGTGCGCCTGCTGGACGCGGACTTCATCTGTGACCCGGCTCGCATGGGCTCGTCGCCCTGCGATCTGCTCGTGATCCCGGAGGGCGGGAGGCTCCCCTCGGTGGCGGGACCGGCGATCGAGGCGTACCTCCGCTCCGGCGGGGATATTCTCGCACTGCGCACACCCCTCTGGCAGGAACCGCTGATCCGTGTCGCCGGTGAGTGGACCACGCCCGACGCCTACAGCCGCTCGCACGCCGGCCGAACACCCGATCACGTGCTGGCGCCGATGACCAGCCTCAACGGCTGGCAGCGGAGCTCGAACAACCCCCATTTCAAAGCGGTTTACGAGCTCCAGGCCGGGGGCGAGCACGAGGGGCCTGCGCTTCACGTCCGCCTGGATGACCTGCACGGGTGGGACACGTACCTTGCCCCGCGTTTCGAGAATCCGTTCCCGCCGGGGCACACGCTGACGGTGCTGACGGCCCGTGGCGGACCCCGGACCGACCAGCTGGCGCTCGAGTGGCGCGAGAGGGACGGCTCGCGCTGGATCGCGGTCGCGCCGCTCACGCCGGAGTGGCGGCAGATCGTGCTCAGCCCCGCCGACTTCAAGCCGTGGCCGTGGACATCCACGCGGGCGGCGACGCGGCCGTTCACCCCGTCGGAGGCGGTCGAACTCTCGATCGGGCTCGCGTTCTCGCACACCGGCCAGGTCAGCGGGGCGCACGAGTACTGGGTCGGACCGGTCGGCACGGCGAAGCTGACGCCGGAGCTGGAGGGCCTCATCCGCGCGACAGAGGTGCCGAAGCTCGACACGCTCTCGCCCGGCTACAAGCTGTTTCCGTGCAGCGATGTGGCATCTCTCGGGGCGGCACGCGGGCAGGTCGTCGCGCCCGACGGCGCGTTCCCCCTGCCGGCGTCGCTCCGCTCACCGCAACCGCGCCCGCAGGGGCACGGCTTCGACAAAGGACGTGCGTGGCGGTGGATCCCCCTTCTGGAGGCACGCACCGCATCCGGCGAGTGGCGCGGCACGCCGGCCACGCTGCTCGTGCACGCGGATGGGCCGTACAAGGGCGGCGTCTGGGCTTCAATCGGCGTCGAGGATCCGGGCGGGTACACATCCGAGGCAGTGTGCTCACTGATCCGCAACATTGCGGAGCGGCGGCGGGAACGCGCGTTCCTGGTGGACGGCGGTGCGCAGTTCTACACCTTTTTCAATGACCAGCCGGTCCGGCTGGGTGCGACGGTCGTGAATCTCGCGGACCGGTCGCGGCAGGACCTCGCCGTGCGGGTCAACGTGACGGATTCCGCGGGCAAAGTGGTACACGAGCGGCAGTGGACGCTCGACCTCGCCGGCGGCGAGAAGAAAGCGGTCTCAGAGGAGTGGACGCCGCCCCACTGGGCGCAGAACGGCTACACCGTGACGGCCGAACTGCTCGCCGGTGGCCCGCTCATCGATCGGGTGAGCCACGAAATCCATGTCTGGCGCCCGCGCGAGACGCAAGGCTGGGTAACCGCGAAGAACGGCGGGTTTTCTCTGGACGGACGACCCTGGCGCGCCCACGGCGTCAACTACATGCCGTCGTCCGGCATCGGCACCGAGGACGGGGCGTATTTCGAGCACTGGGTCGGCGCGCGTTCGTACGACCCGGTCGTGATCCAGCGCGATCTCGAGCACATCCGCGACCTCGGGATGAACGCGGTCAGCATCTTTATCGACCACGTGTCGCTCCCCTCCCAGAACCTGCTCGACCTGCTGCGCCGGCTGGATGCGCTCGGCATGAAGGCGAACCTCTCGCTCCGGCCGGGCAATCCGATGCATTTTGATTTCAAGCCGATCCGCGAGATCATCGAGTATTACCGGCTCGCCGAAAACGACACCGTCTTCGCCTTCGACCTCGCGTGGGAGCCGATGTTCCGCGGCCACCAGGAGCGCAAGCCCTGGGACCGCGCGTGGGAGGCATGGATCCTCGAACGATACGGCAGCATCGACGCCGCCGAGAAGGACTGGGGGTTTGCCCTGCCGCGCGAGGCGGACGGACGCATTACGAACCCGCTCGCGCACCAGGTGGATACGCAGGGCGACTGGCGCCGCATGACGGCCGCCTACCGGCGTTTCCTCGACACCATTCTCTACCAGAAGCATGCGGCCGCGCGCCGGCTCGTGCGTACGATCGCACCGCACCAGTTCGTCAGCTTCCGGATGGCCGAGGCCGGCAACCCGACGATGCGGGTGGACGGGTGGATTCCATACGATTTCCCGTACCTGGCGCTGGGGGTAGACATGCTCGCGCCCGAGGCGTACGGGCGGATCGGTGACTGGGAGCAGGTGAAACCCGGCATGTTCGAAATCGCCTACGCCCGATGGGCCGCCCCGGACAAACCGGTGATCTGGGCGGAGGCGGGCGTGAGTGCGTGGGATGCCACCAAGAGTACCGCCCCACCGTCCCGGCTGCAGTTCCAGGCCGACCACTACCGCGCCTTTTATCGCATGTTGATCGCGAGCCGCTCCGACGGTGTCTTCTTCTGGTGGTATCCCGGCGGCTACCGTGTCGGCGAGGCAAGCGACTTCGGCATCATCAATCCCGACGGCTCCGATCGGCTGGTCACGCGGGTCATCCGTGAGCATGCACGGAGCTTTCTGGACGCGCCGGCTCCGGAGGCACCCAATGCGTGGATCGAGTTCGACCGCGACGCGCATCCGGATGGCATCGCCGGCGTCTACGACGCGCTGAAAGATCGGTACTGGCAGGCGATGGAGGACGGCCGCATCCCCGGCCTCAGAACAACAGGCACCGGCACCACCTCCGCGGACTGCCCGCTGACAGCGGTCGGAAACACGCCGTGCACGGGCACAAACCCGCCGAAATACCTCGACGGGTCTTTCGATCTGGTTGAGGTGCGCGCGGCAGGCGGGGAATGGCGTACAGTCGAAAAGGGTTCGCGGTGCAATGTGCCGGCCGGCCGGGCACTCACGCTGCGGCTGGAAGTCGCGAATGTGAACGAAGCGACGTGGCTGCCTGCAGCTGAAACGGGCGAAACGCCGGGCAGCGTCTCGGTACTGGTCGAGGGGCTGGACACACCGCCGGTGCCGATCCCGGCGCGCGTCGCGCGCGGCCAGACCGCGCGTCTCGAGATTCCGCTACTCCCGATCACGTCGGGAGCCCGCAAGCTGACACTCGCGCTCGATGCAAAGGGGCGCACGCGGTTCGGCGAGCGTTACGGGTTCGAGTTGGCGCCGGAGTAGTTGACGCGGCATCGCAGGCGAGCGCACCGCACTCCATGTGCGATCCGCCGGCGAGGTCCGACCGCGTCACTACCACTGGTTTGTGCGATGCGCCTCCCACGCGCAGGCGGCGGCCCCGATGAACCCGGCATCGTTGCCCAGTTTGGCGAAGATGATCTCGGGGTAATCGTCCAGCAGCTTCCACGTGAGTGCGTGAAAGTGCCGGCGGATCGGTTCGAGCAGGAAATCGCCGGCGGCGATGAGGCCACCCGCGAGTACCACTTTCTGCGGGTTCGACACGTGCTGCATCGTGACGATCGTCACCGCCAGGTAGTAGCAGGCTGCATCCCAGACCTTCTTCGCCACCTCATCGCCCGATTTGGCGGCCTCCACGACGTGCTCAGCCATGACCATCTGGCCGGCGTCGACGTAGCGCTGCAGGCTGCTCTGGCTGCCCTCGGCCATCAGGTCCTCCGCGTGGCGTGCGAGGAAGTATGCGGAGGAGTAAGCTTCGACGCACCCGCGCTGGCCGCACGAGCAGAGCCGTCCGCCGGGCTGCACGATGATGTGGCCCAGTTCGCTGCCGTTCTCGAAATGGCCGCGGATGATGCGCCCATCGGCAATGACCCCGCCGCCCACACCGGTGCCGAGCGTGAACATCACCAGGTCGGACACTCCGCGCCCGGCTCCCGCCCAGTACTCGCCGAAGGCGGCGGCGTTGGCGTCATTCTCGAGGGTGGTATTGATGCCCGTCCGCTGCTTGATGATGTCGCGCAGCGGCGTGTTCTGCATGCACGGCAGGTTGCCGGGGTTGATGACGAGGCCCCGCCGGTGGCTCATCGGGCCGGGAGAGCCGATCCCGAGACCCGCCACCGCGCTGCGCTCCACGCCGGCCTTCGTGATCGCCTGCTCGGCCACCGAGGCGATGTTGAGCACCACCTGGTTCCGGCCCTTGTCGACTTCGGTGGGGATGCTCAGGGGCTTCGTGAGCGCCGTGCCATTCTCGTCGCAGACGCCGGCCTTGATGTTGGTTCCGCCCAGATCGACGCCCACGTAATATGGACCTGCCATGGTTGAAGCTCTCGTGTGTGGCATCCCGGGGCGGCGGGAACCGCCGGTGGCCCCGCCTGCGTCGCATCGCTCTCGCGCCCGCCGATGCTGCCGCTATTCGTAACCGTCCGCGAGGAGGGCGTCAATCGGGAAGGCCCGTTTGGCGACAAGCCCGCATCTCGGGTTGAACCTGGGTCTTCAAAACGCACCTGCCCGAGGCTTTCAAACGATCTATAAGGGTCTAGACATATCTTGAGGACCCCACTACATGTGAGCAGACTGGTCGGCAGAAGCATCATGCAACCACGCCCTCATGGATTGAGTACCCGCCGCACCGCATCGCGATCGCCCCGCGTCCATTGGGAGCAGCGGGTATGGGTGACGCAATTCCTGACCGGTACGTAAAACCGGACCTCACCCCCAGGTAAGTGCACCGAGTCGACCGACTCGCTTTCGGAGCGCTCCGGCGGGCGTACCATCCGATACGTGCGGGACGCTTGACGCGACTGAATAGCCGTACCATAATTTGAACGATCGTTCATTATTCGCCGGGGACGGGACGGGCCCGAGGCCGGTCTGCAGGTACGAAAGGAACTGCCATGAAGTCAAAGATGAAGCTCTGGGTGGCCGGGCTGGCTGCCCTGCTGCTGGGAATGCCCCTGGCCGAGGAGGCGGCGGCGAGCAGCGGTTGGGATATCACCTGGTCCGCGTTCGGGCTGGCCGCCTCCATCGCGGACGCCGCGGGCTCGAGCTGAAAAGACGCAGGCGGAAGAATACTCTGGCGATAAGCCCGCTGGTGGTTCAGTCCGTCCCCGGTCGCTCGCTGATCGCCTCGGCCCAGCGCTGGTAGGCCCACAAGTATTGGCCTGGGTCCGCCGCCACGATGCGTTCGAGCATTGCGACGTAGCGCCGTGTGATCTCTTCCACGGGGTCGGGGGCGGCTTCCACGTCGGCCCAATGCACGATGCCGGCGACGACGATCTCGAACCGGAACGTACCCGTCCGGCGGATCCCGGCGACGGCAACACTCGCGCGGTAGTGCCGGGCAAGCAGGCCGACGGAGCGGTTGGCCGTCGCTGGAAGCCCCATGAAGGTGACCGGGACGCCACGGCGCGCGGCCGGATGATCGGCGACGATCGCCACCGTGCCCCCCTGCTCGAGGATCTCGGCCAGGCGCCCTGCGGCACGCGTCAGCGGGATCAGTTCGCAGCCGCTCCTCTCGCGAATCCTCCGTCGCCAGGCGTCAAACGCGGGGTTGGCGTGCGGGCGGTACACGACGCCAGCACGGATGCCGTTGTACCCGAGGAAGATCGGGAGCAGATCGAAGGGGCCATAGTACGCGGTGGTCAGGATCACCGGGTGCCGGGCCTCCCGGGCCCGCAGGAGCGTCGAGCGCCAGGGTTCCGGGATTCGCCCGCCGAACCGGGCATAC
>CAZJTF010000181.1:0-14000 GCA_964548565.1 uncultured Planctomycetales bacterium
TCGGTGGGCGGACCGGCGGGGATCGCGCCGAAGAGCGGCACCTCGCGCGTGTCGAGCGGTTGAGGCGTGTCATGGTCCGGTCCTTCGCCGATGAGCACCGCGGGGGGCACGTCGAGGGCGACGGCCAGCGCCTGCAGGGAGTTTGGAGACGGGCGGCGCCGCCCGCGCTCGATTTCGCTCAGGAACCCCTGGTTGACGTTCGCACGTTTCGCGAGTTCGGTCTGCTTGAGGCCCATGCGCTGCCGATAGAACTTGATCCGCTGGCCGATGTGGCCACGGAACGGCGCGGAATCCGGCAGAGGGGCATTCATAGCGCGTACTATCAATCGGTACTGGTGACGGGTCAAGCGGAGCCTGCGAGGATTCTGATGGCGCCAGCGCGCAATTCGCCCCGACAGCCGGAGCGATTCCGGCGCGACCTGATCGTCATCGGCGGCTCGGCAGGGGCACTTGAACCGCTGACCCTGATCCTCGGCGGGCTTCCACAGACGCTCCCCGCCTGCATCGTGGTCACGTTTCACATCGGCACCGAAGGTCGAAGCGTCCTGCCGGAGGTACTTTCCGCAGCCGGCGAGCTGCCGGTCCGGTTTGCGGAGGGAGGCGAGAGGATCGACTCCGGGCGTGTTTACATCGCGCCGCCGGACCGGCACCTGCTGGTCAGCGACGGGCATCTCGAGGTGGTCTGCGGGCCGCGTGAGAACGGCTTCCGCCCCGCGATCGACGCGCTCTTCCGGTCGGCGGCCCAATCCCGGGGCTCGCGCGTGATCGGGATCATCCTGTCGGGGGCGCTGAGCGACGGAGTATCGGGGCTGGCGCGCATCCAGCACCACGGCGGCCTCACGATTGCCCAGCATCCCGAGGAAGCCCAGGTCCCGACGATGCCAATGGGAGCCATCCGCGTTGGTGCCGCCCACCGGATCCTGCCGGCCTCTGAGATCGCGGGCGCGCTCCTGCACGCGCTGGAGGAAGAACCCATGCCACAACAAAACACGCCACGGGCATACGAAGGAAACGGAAAGGCAGGTCGTCAGAAAACCGCATCCGAGCCGCCGGCCGGAGAAGGTCTCTACCCGACGCCTGTCTTTTCATGTCCCACATGCAAGGGCCCGCTGGTGGAAAGCCGGGAGGGTGAGGAGGTCTTGAGCTTCACCTGCCGGACGGGGCACCGCTTCAGCCCCGAGTCGCTCGCCGACTCGCAGGACACGGAAATCGAGAACGCCCTCTGGACGGCGCTGCGGGCGCTCCAGGAAAGTGCGGAGCTCCATCAGCGCATGGCCGGGCGCGCGCAGGATGGCGGGCTGCACGCACTCGCGGGGGCCTACACAAAGCGTGCGGGCGAAGCGGCCCGCCAGGCTCAGCTGCTTCGCAAGGTGCTCGTGGGCGATGTCCAGGAGGAGCAGAGTGCGAACACAGGGCGCCGGCGGCCCGCTCCCGCACGCCGTCGGAAGTCCTGACGGACCCGAGGTCGTGTGCGCGTGACACGAACAGGGCACCGGTTGCATCACTGGTAGCGGTGCGGCTAAAGTGCCGTTAGCATTTCTACACACGCTCCGCGCCTCAACCCGGGGTCATTCATGGTGAAAGAGCGAAAGACCGGCAAGACGAAGCCGCGGGCCGCACGACCACGCCGACGCAATGAAGGTCTGCCGCCCAAAGCGGCGCAATCCCCCGCCCCACCGGCTTCAGGAGGCATTGTGCAGGAGGAGGTCGATGCGTCGCCAGCAAGCCCCACCTCGGACATCACGATCGTTGGCGTGGGCGCGTCCGCCGGCGGACTCGAGGTCTTTTCAGAGCTGCTGGAGAACCTGCCGGGCAGCATCGGCCTCGCCCTTGTGCTCGTTCCGCACCTGGCGCCCAAGTTCGAGAGCGCGCTGCCAGACCTGCTGACGCCGCGCTCCTTGTTGCCGGTCGTGCAGGTCGTGGACGGGATGCGAATCGAACGCGACAAGGTCTATGTCATTCCGCCCAACGCGCACATGGAGCTCGCTGACGGATGCCTCCGGCTCATCCCGCGGCCCGATGACAAGACGCAGTACACGCCGATTGACCACTTTTTGCGCTCGCTCGCGGAGTACGCCGGGAGCCGTGCGATCGCGGTCATCCTGTCGGGCACGGCTTCCGACGGGGCCGTGGGCGTGCGCGAGGTGAAGGCCGTCGGCGGGATCACGATCGCGCAGGACCCGGAGACCGCGCGCTACGACGGCATGCCGCGGGCCGCCATCGCCACCGGTACGGTGGATCTCGTCCTGACGCCCAGGCATATCGCCCAGGAACTGGTGCGAATCGCGCGGCATCCTTATGTCTCGGCCGTACAACCGCGTGCCGCGGGTGAGCCGGAGGTGACCGAGGGACAACTTCATCGCATTTTCACGCTGCTGCGCCAGGCGAGCGGCGTGGACTTTACCCATTACAAGCCGCCGACGATCCGGCGGCGCCTGCACCGGCGCATGGTGCTGCACAAGATCGGGGGTGTGGAGGAGTACATCAAGTTCCTGGAGGCGCACCCGCCGGAGATCCAGAAGCTCTTTCAGGACATCCTGATCAACGTCACAAGGTTCTTCCGCGATCCGCAGTCTTTCCTGGCGCTGGAGAGCACGGTCTTTCCCAACATCATTGAAAGCCGGCGCGACGACTCCCCGATCCGCCTGTGGGTCCCGGGCTGCTCGACCGGCGAGGAAGCCTATTCGCTCTGCATCGCGCTGCTGGATCACCTGGGGGAGAACGCTTCCGGCACCCCGATTCAAATGTTCGCCACGGATGTCAGCGAGGCGGCGATCGAGCATGCACGGACCGGTGTGTATCCGGAGAGCATTGCCGCCGACGTCTCGCCGGAGCGACTCCGAAGGTATTTCAGCAAAGTGGACGGCAACTACCGGATCAGCAAGAGCGTCCGGGAGTTGTGCGTCTTCGCGCGGCAGGACATCACGCGCGACCCGCCGTTCTCGAGGCTGGACCTGATCGTCTGCCGGAATGTGCTGATCTACCTCGGCGCTCCTCTGCAAAGAAAACTGATCGAGGTGTTCCACTATGCCCTGAGGCCTTCGGGGCACCTGATGCTGGGGTCCGCAGAAACGGTGGGCCCGCAGACCGATCTGTTCACCATCGCCGACAAGAAGCACCGGATTTATCGCAAACGCCCCGGCGATGTGCCCCAGGGTATGATGTTTCCCATCGACTACACTGCAGCCCCGCAGGAACGGTCGCGCCGGGCGCACAGGCCGCCGCTGGAGCAGACGACTCTCCAGAACGAGGCCAACCGGATCATCCTCGACAAGTACGGCCCGCCGGCGGTCGTCGTGGATGGAGAGCTTCAGATCGTCCTGTTCCGCGGGCAGACCGGCGCGTACCTCGAACCCGCGCCCGGCGAAGCCAGCCTGAATCTGCTCAAGATGGCACGGGAAGGACTTCTCTACGCTCTCCGCACCGCCGTTTACGAGGCGCGCAGGACGCAGGAGCCAGTCCGCAAAGCGGGGCTGCGCGTGCGGAGCCACGGCCAGACGCAAACGGTCGATATCGAGGTGATTCCCTTTGCGAACGGAAGCGGCACCCAGTATCTCCTGATTGCGTTCATACCCTCCCAGAGCGCAGAGGCGCCCGCCGGTGCCGAGGCGACCGCCCGGAGCCGCAGCCGGAAAGAAAAGACGGAGGATCAGCGGGTTGCCCAGCTCCAGCACGAGCTGGCCGCGAGTCGCGAGTACCTCCAGTCCATCATCCAGGACCTCGAGGCGGCCAACGAAGAGCTGCAGTCCGCGAACGAGGAGGTGCTCTCAAGCAACGAGGAGCTCCAGAGCACGAACGAGGAGCTCGATACCGCGAAGGAGGAGCTGCAGAGTACCAATGAAGAGCTCAACACGGTCAACGAGGAGCTCCACGGGCGCAACGAGGAAATGAGCCGGGTCAACAGTGATTTGATTAACCTCCTGGCCAGCGTCAACATCGCGATTGTCATGGTGGCCGGCGACCTGCGGATCCGGCGGTTCACGCCGATGGCCGAGCGGGTCCTCAACCTTATCCCGGCGGACATCGGTCGCCCGATCGGCCATATCAAGCCGAACATCGACTGCCCCGACCTCGAGAAGCACATCACGGAGGTGATCGACAGCGTCAGCACCCGGGAGCTGGACCTGCGCGATCGCCAGGGCAGCTGGTTCTCGCTCCGCATCCGCCCGTACAAGAACCTGGAGAATCGGATCGACGGCGCCGTCCTGGCACTGATCGACGTGAACACGGCGAAGAAATACGAGCTCGAAATGCGGGCGGCGACCGAATACACCGACGCGATGATGCAGGTCATCCGTGAGCCGATCCTCGTCCTGGACGCCGACCTGCGCGTGCGGAGGGTGAACCAGTCGTTCTGCAGCGCTTTCGGGCTGGAGCAGAAGGACGTGACGGGGCGATTACTCTGGGAACTCGGCGAACCAGGCTGGGCCACGCCGGAGGTGCGCTCCCGGCTCGAGGACTCAGAGCGGAGTAATCCTCTGCTGGAGGAATTCCCCCTGGAGCGGACCCTGCCACGGCTGGGGCGGAGAAAGCTCATTCTGAACGCGCAGCGCGTGGACGGCACTGAAGAGCGCCCGGGCGTCATCATTCTCAGTATCAGAGATGCGACAGAAACCGACCGCACGAACACGTAACGACGGGCGTAAGATTGGCACATCGGGCGTTCAGCATGCACCCGGCGTGGACGGGTATTGCACAGGAGGCGCCGGGAGCGGGTCCCGGGTGTGTCGCATGACCAAGCGCGAGTTCTATCGCGAGCTGAACCGCCTGAAGATCGCCGCGGATTCCCAGCCCGAGCTGCAGGCGGCGCTGGCGGATCTGCAGCTCCACCGCGAGGAGCTGCGGAGTCAGGCCCACCAGCTCCTGCTGACGCGCGAAGAGCTCGAGCGGAGCCTGCGGCGCTATACCGACCTGTTCGAGAACGCCCCCGTCGGATACATCCTGATGGACGCGAACGGGGTGGTGCGCGATCTGAACTTCGCAGCCTCCGAGTTGCTCGGGGTGGAACGCAGCAAGGCCTGCGGCTACCCGATGGTGCCGTGGGTCGCGGCTTCAAGCCGCCGGGCCTTCCTGGACCACCTGCGGACCTGCCGACACTCGACTGGGCGCGTGAGCGTCGAACTCGAGCTGCACACACGCGACGGACGCCGGGTGCATATCCGCATGATCACCGATGCGCGGGTCTCCGTGGGCCAACCGTCCTGCCAGTCAGCGCTGATTGACCTCAGCACCGAGCAGGCGCTCCGCGATTCGCAGGAGCAACTGCGGCGGGCGGAGCGCCTGGCGGCGATTGGCACGCTCGCGGCGGGCATCGCCCACGAGATCAACAACCCGCTGAATTCCATCCACATGGCGACCGAGTTCGCGCTGCACGCCGAGGAACCGGGACCCGTCACCGGAACGCTGCAATCCATCCTGGAGCAGACGAAGCGATGTGCGCAAATCGTGCGGGGTATTCTGAGCTTCGCCCGCCAGCAGGACGCGCCCCGCCGGCCGGCGGATACGCACCGTCTGCTCCGCCGGGTGGCCGAACTCGCGCGGGATGAGATTGCGTCGCCGGATGTGCGGATTGAGGTGACCGACAGCAAATCCCCGCCGATGGTGCGAATCAGCGAGACCGGGATTGAGCAGGTGCTCTTGAACCTGATCCGCAACGCCGCACAGGCCGGCCGGGGACCGCTCCGCATCGTACTCAGCACGACCGAAGCGGATGGGAACGTGCAATTGGCTGTGGAGGACGACGGTCCGGGTATTTCGGCCGACGCGCTTCCTCACATCTTCGACCCGTTTTACACGACCCGCGTGAATCGTGGCGGAACCGGCCTCGGACTGACCATCTGTGACCGGATCGTGCGCGATCACGGCGGTACGATCCAGGTGCACAGCGTCCCCGGCCAAGGGACGCGGTTCACCATTTCGCTCCCCGCACCCAGGCCGGAGGCGCTGTACGGCCTCATCACCGCAGACGATCAACGGGAAAAGACCCCGCACAGGGCAACCGCCATCGGGTGACGCCGCGTCAAGTCGCCGGAGCACTCATGCGCCAGGCGCGGAGGAGTTCAGCCACGCTCCAGGCCTGCGCAATGCAGCCGCGGGGCGTGTGCGGCGGGTCCGCGTCAAAGATCTCGCTGATCGAGCCGATGCCGGCCGAATCCAGGTGACGCACCAGCGGCACCAGCCGCGCCCGCATACGCTTCCTGGCCGTCTCCGAAAAGTCGTGCACCCGCAGGTAAGCCTCGACGTACGGGCCGATCAGCCAGCCCCAGACGGTTCCCTGGTGATAGGCGCTGTCGCGCTGGAAGCCGTCGCCCTCGTAGTGCCGACGGTAGCCGGGCTCGCGCGGGGAGAGGGAGCGCAGGCCGTAGGGAGTGAGCAGCTCGCACTCGACGCAGGAGAGCACCGCGCGCTGCTGGACCTCATCGAGCGGGCTGTGCGGCAGGCTGACGGCGAAGATCTGGTTGGGCCGGACCGCGCGGTCGCGCCAACGGTCGTTCACCACGTCATAGAGGCACCGCTGGGCGTCGTTCCAGAACGTGGGCACGAATGCGGACGCCACACGGGCGGCCATCTCGCGGTAGCGGGCGGCGGCGCCGGCGTCGGTTGGGGCGGCGCGCTCCGCCATCATGCAGAGGCAGTGGTACCAGAGAGCGTTGACCTCGACCGGCTTGCCGTGCCGCGGCGTAAAGACGACGTCACCGCACTTGGCATCCATCCAGGTGAGCTGCGTGCAGGCGTCGCCGCAGCCGATCAGGCCGTCGCGGGCCACGCAGATCCTGAACAGCGTTCCGCGGGAGAAGCTCTCCACGATACGTTCGCAGGACGGGCGGAGGAACTCCGTCCACGCATCCTCGTCGCCGCTCATCTCGCAGTACTGCTCGGCCGCGCGCATGAACCACAGGCTCGCATCGACGCTGTTGTAGTCGCAGCCCGTGCCCCAGTCGCAGAAACGATTGGGGATGAGTCCCTCGTGCTGGGCCAGCGCGAACGTCCGCAGCACTTCGCGGGCCTCGGCAAAGCGACCGGTCTCCAGCAGCAGACCGGGCAGCGCGATGAACGTGTCCCGGCCCCAGTCCCCGAACCAGTGGTAACCAGCAATCACGCTGACGGAATCGGTACCGTCGGCCAGGCGGCGCGTCACGACGAACGCATCCGCGGCATCGGCGAGGCGCTCCTCCACCGGCGGCTCGGCAGAGACGACCTCCGGCGGCGCCGGCGGGCCATCGACGAGCAAAGCAGGGCGCTGCCGGCGCTCCTGCGGCGGAGAGAAGTCGGCCACCGCCCGCACGACGAGCTCGAGGCAGCCGGTGCCGCTCGTGCGGAACCAGCCGGGCACGTATAGATCCTCGTAGCAGTCCTGCCCACGGTGTGCTTCCTCGCGGTAATGGAAGCCGTACCACCAGCCGCCCTGCGGATCGAACCGGACCTCTCCGCCATCGGGGCGCTGGGCGCGGATCCAGACGCGCGGGCCACCCTCCGGCGCATCAACTGCCACGTGATCCGAACCCGGGGACGTCGCAAAACCCCCGTCGAACGCGCGGCGGAGGTGGTGGAAGTCGCGCATGGCGGTGAACGGGCAGATCTCGAGCGACACGGGGGAGCCGGCGGGCCCTTCGAGCCGGTAGTGGATGCGGACCTCATCGACACCGCGCGGGAACACAACCAGCTTCGTCAAACGAACGGCATCGCGCGCGAAGGTCACCTGCATCCAGGGCAGCGGGCGACGATTCCTGACGTGAAACGACGTCTGCATCTCGAATCCGCGGGGGTGGAGCGCGCGGTGAAACTCGAACGTCGCGAGTTCCTCCTCCTGGTCTGCGACGCGGACCTTCTCGAGCACCTGCGAAAGCAGCATCCACCGTTCCAGCGGAGGACGCGCGGCCGCCACGAGCAGCCCGTGGTATCGGCGCGTGGGAACGCCGGCGGCGGTGCCCGAGGCGAAGCCGCCGCGCCCGTTCGTCAGGAGCCACTCGCGCTGGATCTGGACTTCGAACTCGTCCAGCAGCGAGCCCCCCCGCGCGGCGGCGTGGACTTCGGACGGACGGGTTCGCGCGGGCGTTTCGTGTGAGTGCAGCGTCGTCATGGGTTCTGTGGCCTCGGCTGAACGTACGAATAGATCGTATACCGATACGCGCTCCACGCCTGCGGAGCGAGCGGATGCCCCGGAAAGAGCGGGATACTTTGCGGCATGAACCGCAGGCGGATACGGATGTGCTCGCGCCCCGACGTCAGCCGCAAGTTTGACTACGCCTTTCCGAACCAGTGCGCCGCCGTCTCCGTCGCCGACGACCGCGATGACGCCCCCTGGCAGGACGCCGGCACCTGGTACGCGGCCGGGTCGGACACCGTCGTCCACAGCAACCCCAGGGAGGAACTCGGCGCGACCCGCCACGAGGTGCAGACCTCGAATCGACCCGCGGGCACGTCTGCAGCCGAGCGGGGCAGCGCGGCCCGGAGTGCCCGCTCTCTTGTAACCGCTCCTCGCGCGGTCGACAAACCGGTTCGGCGGGGTGCGCGGTGCTGGCTGACACCTTTCCGTCAATCGCCGCCCCGGGGTTGACGCACGCAGTCGCTTTTGTCGATACACTGACACGGAATCTACAGGAAAGGACGCTCGATGCCTCAGCTGCTGATGCTGCTTGCCCTGCTCGCGCCGCAGGCCGCTCCGACGGGTCCGCTCTCCGCCGGCAAGTGGGTCGTCGACCTCGGACGCGACTACCCGCTGTCGCCGCAGGCCGCTCCGACAGACGCCGATGCCGAACTGACGCTGCTGCTCATGCAGGCGGGCGCGCGGCTCGAGCCGAACCTGGCGGAGGCGTGGCTGTGGCAGTACGAGTTGCAGTCGGCGCTGCGGCGCGGGAGCGAAGCGCGCCAATGCCTCGCCGAGTACTTGCGATGCCGCCCGAACGACGAGGCGATCCAGTTGCTGTGGCTGGACCTCGAGATCGGGACCCTGCAACTCGCGGAGGCCCGAGCGCAGTTCTGTCGGAACTATCTCGAACGCGAGGGGCTGCCGGGCGTGGTGGCGGGGGACCTGCACAGGAGGATCGCGGAGTTTCACTGGAATCGTGCGGAACGCGAGGCGGCGGGCCGCGAGGCCGAGGCCGCGCTCCAGGCGGATCCGTTGAACGTACCGGCGCTGGCAATCCTGCTGGACGCGCGCGGGACAGCGGATACGCCGACCGGCCGGCTGCAGCGGCTGCTCATGTCCCTGCGCGTGAATCCGGGAAACGCGGCGGCGGCGCAGGCGCTCGGCGACGAGCTGGTGATGGACGGCCTGCCCGAGGCCGCAGACACGTGGTACCGGCATGCGGTGAGCCTCTCCGAGCTGGTTCCACCCGGTAAACCGTCCGTCGGGCTGCTGATCGCGCAGGGGGAGGCGCTGATCGACGCGCGACAGACCGACGAGGCGGGAAAGGTGCTGACGCGCGCCGCCGAGATCGATCCGAACGAACCGGCGGTGTACCTGGCGCAGGCGCGGCTGGCCGCACGGCGCGGCGACAAGGAGGGAGGCCTGACGGCGATCGCGCGGGCCGCGGAAGCCTGGAGCCAGATCATGGGGCGCCCGGGCGCGCGGCTGGATGCGCGGCTGATGGGCGAGTACGCGTGGTTCATGGTGCGCTACCAGAACACAACCGAACAGGCGCGGAAGTTCGCCGAATCGGCACTCGAACGGGATGAATCGCCGGCGGCCCGGCGCGCACTCGGAGCTGCGCTGCGGGAGCTGAAGGAGCTGAAACGCGCCGAGGAGGTGCTCACGCCGGCGGCCGACGCGGACGCCTGGGCGGCTATTGAGCTGGCGATGGTGCAGCACGCGTCGGGAAATCCGGAGTCTGCCGCCAAACGGATCCGCAAGCTGCTGGAGGGCCCGCTGACGGGCGACCAGCGAGCCAACGCACGCCGTCTGCTGAAGGAATGGCAGCTGGCGGAAACGCAGACACGCCCCGCTTCTGAGCCCCTGCTCGAACTGGTACGGGACTTTCCGTATGACCTCCTGGATTTTCCGCTGAACCCGGGCAAGTACATCGCGGTCACCATCGACCCGCCAGGTGACGTTCCTCCGGCACTGCCGTGGATCTGCTCATTCACCCTTCAGAACACCTCCCGCTGGCCGGTGACGCTCGGCCCCGGCCGGATGGTCATGCCCGACCTGCTGTGTTCCGTCGAGTCGCGCGGGGACCGGCAGCGGGCGACCGGCCCGACGATCCGGGTGTCGCTCTATCGCCGGGTGCTCCTGCCGCCGGGCGAGCTGGTGCGCGTCGACCAGACGCTGAGCATTGGGCCGCTCTGGGCGGGAATGATCGGCACACCGCAGGTGGCCCACGACGTCGAAGCCACGGGCGTGCTCAATCCGATGCGACTGCTGACGGCGGACGGCCAGGAGGTCTTTGCGCCCGGGATCGGCGGCATGCTGCTCAAGCCGTCGCGCTTCCGGCGGACATCTCTCCAGGCGACGCCGGAAGAGCTGCGCGAACTCCTGCAGGCCAGCGCGGGCGCCGAGCGGGACGGTCGCATCGTCGCGCTGCAGCGGTTGGCCATGCTTCTGGCGGAGCGGCAGCACCTCGCGGCGGGGCGGCTCACCTACTCCGCGCGGCGGATCGATCCGGCGCTCGTGCAGCGCGCGATCCTCGCGCGGGCGGGGGACGCCGACTGGTACGTGCGGGCGCAACTCGCGGAGTGCTCGCGCTGGCTCATGCTCGACCGGGAGATGACGCAGGCAGTGACGCGGCTCGTCAGCGATTCGCACTGGCTGGTGCGCGGGCTGGCGGCGCGTTCGCTGGCGGACCACTACGGCGCCAAGTTCCGGCCGGTGCTCGAAAAGCTCAGCTCCGCGGATCCCGAACCGTGGGGACGGACGTGGGCGAAGGCGCTGCTGCGCCGAGCGGCCGCTTCTCAGCCGGCAGATGAACAGCCGCCCCCTTCAGCTTCGCCGGCACCCGCCGGTGCGCCTGCAGTGCCTGAAGCCCAGCCGGCCCCGCAGATCGCGCTGCCTGAGTAGTGATGCCCCGGCTGCTCTGTCGCCGCGCTTCCTCCCGCCGCGGATCCGGTTGACTTCGTTTCCGCGAACGCCATACGGTTATTGCGCAGCTTGCAGCGATGCGCGCGTACTCCATCGGCGCAGGACGCGGGCCTTTTTCCTTCCGGGTGACACTCTCGTTTCGCGACTCTTCTCCCCTGCGCGCATCTCGCAGCACGTAGCACTCCCGGCATCGGCGCGTGGCCGTCGCGGAGAGTGCGGACACTCAGGCAGAAAGGACGGAGAGCGATGCGCGATCGAGACTTCCGAAACTACTCAGGGCGACAGGGAGACTACCAGGGCGAACGCGACTACGGCCGGACGTCTCACGAAGAAGGACGTGGGGGCGAGCGCCAGTGGGGGCAGGGCCGCGAGGGCCGGGGCTACGGTGAAGCCGGCTACGGGTACGGCGGCGAGTTCGGTTCGCAGGGTCAGGGCCAGTGGCAGGGGCGCGAATCTGGATGGTACGGTGAAGGCCAGAGAGGGCAAGGCTGGGGCGGCGGGCAGAGCGGGTACTCCGGCGGCCAGGGTGGATACGGTGGCGGGCAGAGCGGCTACGGCGGATACGGCGGCGGGCAATACGGATCCCAGGGCTACGGCGGCGGAGGCGGCGGCTCCTACGGGTACGGCTCCCAGGGCTACGGCTCGCAATCGGGAGGCGGACAGTATGGTTCGCAGCAGTACGGCGGCTCCGCGGGCGGGCAGTACGGGTCCACGGGATGGGGCGCGAGCCAGAGCTACGGCCCGAGCAGCTACAGCGGGGGGAGCAGCTACCAGGGGGGATACGGTGGCGGGCAGTACGGGCCCCAGGGGTACGGCACGCAGCCGGGCTACACGGGCTCCAGCGGCTGGGGCAGCCAGGGGGCGGTGCCGAACTGGGGGCAGTCCTCCGGAGGCGGAGGCCAGTGGCAGGGCGGACAGTCAGGTCAGGGCGGCTGGGGCACCCAGGGCGGGTACGGCGCCGGCTACTCGACATCTGGCTACGGCGGCGGAGGCGGTTCAAGCAGTTACGGTGAACGCGGCGGCCGGGGATGGGGCTCGCAACCCGGGTACGGGGATGAAAGCCGCAGCCGCTGGTCCGATCGCGAGTCGTGGGGCGGCAACCAGGGCCGGCACGAGCAGTCATGGACGGACACGATCAAGTCGTTCTTCGGAAAGGGACCGAAGGGGTATCGGCGGTCGGACGCACGGATCCAGGAGGACATCAACGATCGCCTGACAGAACATCCCGAGGTCGATGCGACCGAAATCAGTGTCCGGGTAAATGACGGTGAGGTGACCCTGGAGGGCACCGTCAGCCACCGTCGCATGAAGCATCTGGCTGAGGACATCGCCGAAAGCGTGCCGGGCGTGCGGGATGTGGACAACCGGCTTCGCGTGCAACGTGAACGCAGCAGCGGTGAGGACTGGCGACCGGGCGAAGGCTCGCACATGATCAGTGGGCACTCGGCCGCCGGGAGCGAGTCCGGTGGGGCGAGCGCTGCGGCCGGATCGACCGGTGCCGGCACAAGCGCGTCCGGCGGCGCCGCTCCGAGCTCGGGAACGACGGGTTCGAGCGGCGGCCGCAGCGGCAGCTCGTCGAATCGCTGACCGTCGGGCTCCGCTGATCGCGTAGTCCGCCGGGCCCCTGCTTGGTGCAAACCGGCATCGCCAACGCGTTGGAGAGGCACGCGCATCCGAATCGCCCTGCCCGAGATCCGCTCGGAGCAGGGCGATTCTCGTCGTCAGACACCGTGTCAGTCGCCCGCGGACGATGCGTGCGACGCTGATCTACTTTTTGCCCTTCGCGGCCACGGCCGGACGTTTCCTGGCGGCGGACTTGTCGTCCTCGACGGCGGTGGCCGCGGCGAGGTCGGCGGAGGCTTTTCCGTTGTCCTTCTGAGGCTCGCCCGAGATGACACCTCGCTTCGTCAGCACCCCCACGCGGATCTCCTGAGCGAGATCGGGGTTTTCGAGCAGGAACTGCTTGGCGTTTTCACGGCCCTGGCCGAGGCGGACCTGGCCGTAGCTGAACCACGTGCCGATCTTCTCGACGATGCCGTCCGTGGCGGCCATATCGAGCAGGTCGCCTTCCGTGCTGATGCCGCTGTTGAACATGATGTCGAATTCGGCCGCCTTGAACGGCGCCGCGACCTTGTTCTTCACGACTTTCGCCCGGACGTGATTGCCGATGGCGTTCTCGCCCTCCTTGATGGTGGTGACGCGTCGGATGTCGATTCGAATCGAGGAGTAGAACTTCAGTGCGCGACCGCCGGGGGTCGTTTCGGGGTTGCCGAACATGACACCGATCTTGTCGCGGATCTGGTTGATGAAGATGACGACGCACTTGCTCTTGGCGATGACGCCGGTGAGTTTGCGCAGCGACTGACTCATGAGCCGGGCCTGCAGGCCGACGTGCTGCTGGCCCATCTCGCCCTCGAGTTCCGCCTTGGGGACGAGCGCCGCTACCGAATCCACGACGATGCAGTCGACCGCGTTGGATCGGACGAGCATCTCGACGATTTCGAGGGCCTGTTCACCGGTGTCCGGCTGGCTGACGAGCAGTTCCTCGAGCTTGACGCCGCAGCGCCTGGCCCAGGTGGGGTCGAGAGCGTGCTCGGCGTCGACCACGGCCGCCACACCGCCACGTCGCTGGGCGGAGGCCACGATATGCAGGGCGAGCGTCGTCTTGCCGCTCGATTCCGGCCCGAACAGCTCGACGACACGCCCGCGGGGAATGCCGAACCCGCCGAGAGCCAGATCGAGCGAGAGGGCGCCCGTGCTGATGCCGTCGTGCACGACGCTCTGCTCGGAATCGAGCTTCATGATCGCGCCCTTGCCGAAGCTCTTTTCGATCTGCTGGAGGGCGCGTTCGAGGGCCTGTTCCCGGTTGCTCGAGGTGTTCTGACTCATGACTCGCTTCCCGAAAGAGTTCCCAATCCTTCCACCGCGTCGGACAGTATACCCTTCATCGGAAGTTTGGCAAGTGTTAGGTAATGTTTTTTGT
>CAZJTF010000182.1:0-13999 GCA_964548565.1 uncultured Planctomycetales bacterium
ACTGCACGATGGCCGGCGCGCCGTTGCGCTCCTCCAGCGCCGTGTAGTGCTCGCACACATCGATGGCGACACCGTGCAGCGCCAGCTGGGCCAGCAGCGTCTTGAGGACGGGCTCCGCCTCCTCCTCGCTCAGCTTCTCCGGAGACGGGAGCTTCAACGCCTGGTCGAACAGCGAGCCGAGCGGAACCCCCTCGCCGCTTCCGAGGAGATCATCCATCTTGCGCAGCTCGGCCATCACATCGGGCTCGTCATCCTGGCCGCGAATGGCGCGATCCATGTCGCGGGCGTGGGCGTCGAGCTGGCGCTGCAGCTCGTCCGGGATCAGGTTGAATTCCGAGGCGCCCTCCGCTTCCTCATCCTCGACATCACACTCCTCTATCTCGGCCTCACCATCATCATCGAGGTGAATCGCCGTGATCTGCAGCCCGCCGCCTGGTTCCTGGGGCAGTTCCGCGAGGGGCGGCGGCTCAGACGGCTCTCCTTCCACGAATTCGAGCACCGGATCGACCAGTTCGATGACCACGCGCCCGTTCTGACTGTACCACTCCAGGTAGAGGCACCGCCTCCAGACCGTCGGAGGCGGCTCGTCGACCTCGCAGCGGCGGTCAGACTCCTCGGGCGGGCAGTCGGAAACACGGACGTTACGGGCGGCGGTCATCGTGCCCGTGGGGCCGACCTGCTGCCAGGCGAATCCGGCCATCGCCGGTGGCGTCACATCCTCCTCTTGCGACGCCCACGTGTTCTCTTCTTCCCCCGCATCCGCCCCGCCATCTTCCGCGGAAATCGTCTCGTTGTACGCGTCTCGTGCAATGAACCGGATGTGGCGTCCGGCCAGATCGTGGTCGCAATTGCCTGTCAGGCTCAGAATCACCGGGCGACCCGTGCCCTTCACGGTGATCCAGCCATGAACGCTGTTCTTCCGCGTATTGATGATCTCGCCCCGAACGATCATGTCGCTGAGTCTGAATGCCATCGGGTGCTCCCCCGCGTCCGCAAAGCAGGTATTTTAACCCATTTTCGTGGGGGTGTCGTTCTTTTTCTGCAGTATTAACATCCGGCGATCCGGCGCATCTGACAGGACAGGGCAGAACCGCGCGCCTCCGGTGTTCCCGCGGTGACTGTCCGGTCGTGGCGGAGCGGAAGGTTGCTGGTATAGTGGCGGAAGGCAAATCGCAGCGTCAGCCCTCACGTGCAGGAAAAAAGCACATGCCAAGCCGTGCTTCATTACGAGGCGTTTTCCTGACGATCTTCATAGCCGTATCGTCGGCCCCCGGCCTCGTCCAGGCCGCCGCTGCGACCAGAGACGCCAGCGCCGTCGCGGACGTGCTGACTCCGGCACAATCCCGGGCTGTCGACCGCGCCGTGGATCGCGCCCTCGCCTGGATCGCCGCCAATCAGCAGCCCGACGGATCGTTCCCGACGCTCGAGATGGGCCAGCCGGCGGTGACGGCCATCTGCGTCCTGGCCATGCTCTCGCGCGGACACCTGCCGGGCAAAGGTCCATATGGTACGCAGATGGAGCAGGCCATCGGGTATGTGCTGGCCAGCCGGCACGACGGCATCATCTCGCGCGTCCGCCCCGCCTTCACGAACGACATGCTGCAGATCCAGACCGTGGCGTACAACCACGCCATCGGGGGGCTCCTGCTCGCCGAGGTCTACGGCCAGGCCCCCGACCGCCTGAACGAGCAGATTCGGCCGGCACTCGAGGCGGCCCTGAAGGTCGCGCTGGAGCGGTATCCGCAACCGAAACGTCATCGCGAGGATCAGGGAGGCTGGCGTTATTACCGCTACCATCAGGACAGCGATTCGGATCTGTCGGTCACGAGCTGGTCGTTGATGTTCCTGCGCTCCTGCCGGAACGCCGGCTTTGAGGTCCCCACACCTCCGGTGGAGGATGCGCTGCAGTTCGTGTCACGCTGCTACGACCCGCGACAGCGAATCTTCTGGTACGCCCTCCGCGGGCGCGAGCACGTCACCACGCGCGCGATGACCGGAGCGGGCATCCTGTCCCTCTCGCTGGCCGGCCGGCATCAGACGGCGGAAGCGAAAGCGGCGGGCGACTGGATCCTCGAGCACCCCTTCGACCGCAACATGAGCCGGTCCGGGACACACGACCGCTACTTCTACGGCGCGTTCTACTGCAGCCAGGCGATGTTCCAACTCGGAGGGCGGCACTGGCGCGAGTTCTATCCCTCCCTGGCCAGCAGCCTGCTCGCTCTTCAGCGTTCCAACGGCTCGTGGGACCAGGAGCAGGGCTACGATCGCGTCTTTGGCAACGTGTACACCAGCGCGATGGCTGTCCTCGCCCTCAGTCCGCCGTACCAGTTGTTGCCGATTTTCCAGCGCTGATCTGTCCCGCGATGTTGCGGAAGTATGCGTCGATGGCGGCCCGATATTGCTCGGGGGGAGTGGTATCGTGCGCCTGCCGCATGGCGTCCCCGAGTTTCGATACCAGTACGTCCCAGTCGCGCCCCTGTGCCGAAACGCCGGTCGATCCGGCGCGCTGCTGGCCGGGCGGCCCCTCCTCCGATCGCTTGCGTGCCATCGCGCTGGCGAGACTTCGGCTCGCCTCGTGCTCGGATAGTTTCGCAGCGGCCGCGGCCGACAGGTATTCTGAGCGTTGCGACGCTCCGTCGGGCCGTCCGCTCTCTGACCCGGCCGAAGTGTCGGCCGTAGATTGACCGCTGCCATCCTGGCCTCTGCCGGATCCGCCCGCGCCGTCCGCGCCGGGCCCGGCCCAATCGTTGTTCACCTGGATGTTCGACCGGACGACGGCCCCGAGCTTCTGACAGGCATCTGCCTCTTCCTGCAGGGAAGCAATCAGGCGGGCGAGCCGTTCCTCGAGCGTGATCTCCGCCGGCTGCGATTGAGGCGCGGACACCGGTTGTTTCGAGGCAAAATCCTCGACCAGGGCCAGCAGTTCGTCGAACTTCTTCTCCGCCTCGGTAAAGCCGCCGACGGCCTCCGTGTGCGACACGCAGGCGCGGGCAGCATTGCCCTTTTTCAGGCTGTCCATGGCGCGGTGCTGGTATTGCGGGATCTCGTCCGACAGCAGCGCAGCGACCTGTTCCGCCGTGTCGCCGATCTGCTGGGTCGTGCTTCCCCTCAGGCAGAGACCGATTCGCGCGACCTTCTCCCCCAGTGCGGCCGTGTCATCGCTCAATCGCCGCTGGTCCAGGGTCGCGACCGGCTCGTACTGCCCGGCACCCACCGCTCGGCTCTTGAGCAGCCAGTCTTCCTGACGGGAGAGGAGCGCAGCTGTTTCATCGAGTCGGCGTGCGATGTAACGCAGCAGCGGCAGCGAGCCCTTCGCGCCAGCGTCGGCAGCCACCAGGAGATCCTGCAGGCCGTGCAGCGCCGGAAGCAGGCGGTCTTCGATCAGGTCACGCGCCGCCCCGGCCTGCCCGGCGGCAAGCAGCGGAACAGGCTGCCGCGCGAGTTGGGCCAACTCGTCCGCTTTCGCGCGGCAGGCCAGGACAGCCTCGCCGCGCTGCTCCTCGCGTGGCGCCCATGTCTCCGTATTGTCGCGCAGCAGCGCGGCCAACGACGCCAACTCGCCCTGCTCTTCCAGGAGCACCTTGCCGTGCATCTTGCACAGCCTGACCCGCCCCGCCTGGTCCGCGCCGGTCCAGCGCGTCAGCCGGTCTTTCTGGTCGCGCTGGCGACCGGCAAGGAGCGTCGCCTGGTCCCGCAGGCTCCGGCCTTCCTTGCGGGTCATGGCCATGTAGCGCCGCAGCAGGTCCGGATCCCCGGCCAGGATTCTGGCAAGTGCATCCATCAGTTCTTTTTTGCGTTGCAGGTTCTCCTGGATGTTTTTGAGGATGGCTTCCGCAATGTCGTCGGGAACGATCTGCCACTTCCCGCTGCGCGGGTTCAGCGTCGGGCGGCACGCACCCAGCAGGATCTGCATGTCCTCGGCGAACAACTGGTGCATCCGGGCAAGCTCCCGCGTCGCCTCTTCGCGGTCCAGCTCACGTTTCACCGCCTCGTATCGCTTCGTCAGGTCGGCCAGGAGCTGGCGTGCCCGCGCGATGTGCAGATCCGCCTGTTCGATGGCGGCGAGCCGGTTCGGCTCCCCCATCTCCACATCCAGTAGCTTCTGCCGGGCGGGGCTGACGTGGGAGACGCCGATGTCGTCGAGCTGCAGCCCGATCATGGCGTACGGGGTGCCGGTGCTCTCACTCTTCAGCTGCGTGATGGCGGCGTCGCCCTCCTCGAGATACCGGCGACCCTCGACAACGCCACGAGTCCGCGTGGCTGTCCACGGCTGCTGGCCATGCAGGGCGGTGATCGCCTCGACTGTGATCGCCTGAGCAGACGCGAGCGCGGCGTCGAGACGCTTCAGGTAGTTCTCGATGGCGATCTGCTTCTTCTCGCGCGCGCTCGGGGATGAGGCGGTGGACCACTCGTTGACGTGGATCCGCTGTTGCCTGGAGCAGGTGGACCCGGAGCCCGCGTCGAGCAGCCGCGTTGTCATCTCGGATCCGGGTCGGCTCGACGGCGGTGTTGCGGACCTCGGCCGCTCTTCAGCTGGTGGGCGATCCTTTGCCGCCTGCGGGCTCGAGCTGCCGCTGCAGGATCCTCCATTCGGACGCTTGTCCGCATCCGGTTTGCGGGGCTCAGTCTGCTCTGTCCGTGTGAGCGCCGGCGCGGAAGACGGCGGCGGGCCGGGCGGACCCTCACGCGCCGACGCCTTGTTGCTTGTGCTCGAGGCGGCGCGAAGATCGGACACGCGGACCGCGTACGTCAGGCGGGTACCGGCTTTGAGTCCGAGTTCGCGGGGATCCAGCTTGATGTGGCCCTTCACAAACTTCCCGTTCGCCTGCTCCTTCAGCGGAATCGCGATTGAGCGGGCGGCGTGATCCGACTCCTGCGCCCCGGCCGGCTGGGTGGGGCGATCCGACTCCGCCCCCCTTTCAGGCTCCACCCGCGCCAGAAGCTCGGCCCGTGCAACGCCCAGGTCGTCGCTCGCCCGAAACTGGATCTCGAGCGGTTCGTCCGGGCCGATCGCGAGGTCGTCCTCCGGCGCGGTGATCTCCACCATCGGCGGAGCATCGCGATACACGACGATCCGGCAGTCGGGAATCGCGGCGTTGGTCAGGCCGTTCTCGTCCACCAGTTGCGGCGTAATCGTCAGGTTCTCAGTCAGTTCCTTTTCGTAGCGATACCATCCAGGCTCCGTCGACGCCGTTAGCGGCTCGACCACGTTGCCGGGCTGCCGGAACTGCACGGCCGCCACGTGCCCGGTCGGCTTGACGGCGATATCCAGGCGGCTCCCTTCGAGAACACGGCGGTATCGCGGGAACCGGTCGTGCTCCTCCACCCGCAGTCGGCTGTACTCGGGCGGTGTGATGCGGAGACGCACGGCTTCGATCGTGGGTCGATCCGCGGGCGTGATTCGGAACCAATCTGTTTGCGCATCGCCTGACCGGAAACGATACGTGATAACCTCGCGTGCCTCCGGCAGGAAGTGACTGAAGAGCCCCGGGGCATGCGAGGCGGCCGCGATCCGCAGCTGTTGGGCCTCGGAGTCGCCGCGGATGTCCAGTTCGGCGTCCGGGCAGACCCGCCCCTCCGCGCGGGCGGCTAATGTCAGAGGCTCGCCGCGCGGAACAAGTCGCGTTCCGGTCACGCATTTCAATTGCGTCAGGCTGATGTCGGTGAGCGGGTTCCAAAAGCGCCGCATCAGGACCCGCGTCGGCTCCGGTGCGACCAGAAGCAGCGCGAGCAGCAGGGCCGTAAGCCCGAGGAGTACGTAGCGCGCACGGTGCAGGCGTCGGCTCGAGACAACCGCGTGCGGCGAGACGAGATGTGCCCGGCTCTCCGCCTCGAGCATGGTCTGGCGGAGCAGACGGTCGGAGCCACGGATTTCAGGCGGATCCGCGCTGCCAGTCAGCTCCGTCACCGTGGACCATCGCTCCTGGAACGACGGAAATCTCCGGTCGACGGCCTGCGCGGTGGCCGTCAGCCGCCAGCCCCCTGCCCACGCGGTGACCAGCACACGAACGAGGACGGCAGACGTCACGAGCAGCACGGCACTGGTCAGGAAAAGACGCCAGCCGCGTTCCAGAATCGTCACGAGCCAGTCGACGCCCATCGCCATGAGCATGCCGCCGAGCAGCGCGATGGCCGCGAAGAGGACCGCCTCGAGCATGCCGATGATCAGCCAGCGCCGCCGGACGGCGCGGAGCGTGTCCAGGACGACAGGGGAAAGTCTGGGGGGTGAGATGGCCGACATGACGCGGGTCCTTTCAGGATAGCCCCAGCCACTTCCGCATTCCCCACTCGAAGGTGAGGCACGCCATCACGAAAAAGAGGTACGGCCAGCGATTCCATAACGCGCGGTGCGAGACCGTCCGGGTCACGTCCGGAGACAGGTCGATCCCCGCGATCAGGTCTTTGACTTCGGCCGCGGTGGCGATCCGACCCCCCGATCTTTCCGCGATCTGCTGGAGGAGCGGCAGGTTGCAGCGCGTGTTACGCATTTCCAGCGTATCCGGCGGCTCAACCGCGATTGTGACGGCGACCGGATCGCGAACCCCTTCGGCCTCGAGCAACTCCCGGATTGTGCTGCCGGTGGCCTCCATCGTGAAGCTGCCGGCAGCGAGGCCGCGGATTGCCGCCCGGTAGAGACCCGGTTGTTCCTGGTCCTCGACGAGCGTCGCTCGCGCCAGGTTTTCCTCACGACCCTGCACGATGACGCCGGCATCCGCGCCGGAGACGGGCCCACCGTCCGGTCGCGCCAGACGCAGTGTCACGCGGATTTCATCCGACACCAGGTAGCTGCTCTTGTCCGTCGTGAGTCGCACCGTGCGCGATCCGGTCGCCAGTTCTCTGGCCGTGGCCCACCGCAGCAGCTGCCCCCAGAAGCGGTGGTGCAGGGCATCGCCGTGCCGCTGTCGCAGCATGTAGGTGATCGGAGCCGAGAGGTAGACGACACGACCGCTGCCAAACTGGTGCCAGCAGAGGAATGCCGCCTCTGCATTCGGATCCACTGCTGCGGCGGGGTCCCGCATGCCACGAACGAGGACACGCGCCGTCGGTCGCGGCTCGGCGTACCGCACAAGCTCGAGCGCGGATGTCGCCGGCCCAAACTGCTCTCTCCAGAGCCGCCCGTCCGCCAGCGCATCGTCCGCCAGTTGCGTAACCGCAGCGCTGTCGGGGTCGGCCGAGACCGCCAGCCCCCGGACGGCTTGCCCCGGCGCCGCCGGCTCGACCGGCAGCAGCGTGCCGAGTGGTTGATCCGCAAACGCGGCGGGCAGTCGTTCACCCGCGATCAATACGAGCGTTCCCCCGCCCCTCCCGACGTAGTCGATCAGCTGCTGCTGATGCTCCGCATCGAGCTCGTCCGGACCGAGATCGCCGAGTATCACAATGCGGTACCGAGCCCAGTCTTCCCTGCGCGAAGGGAACTGGACGGCGTCCCCGCCGCTCGTGCTCGTGCCGTACGGGGACAGCAGGATTGAGTCGTACTCCGTCTGTTCGTCACGCCGCAGCAGATTGCGGAGATATCGGAACTCCCATCGCGGCAGTCGGTCGACGAGCAGCAATCGAAGCTCCCCCTCCGTGACTTCGACCCCGACGCTCGCCTCGTTGTTGTCGAGGGTCAGTTCATCGGACACCGGCCCGACCCGCACATGGAACGTCCGGTGCCCGGGCAGCCCGGCCTTGGGCGTGAATGAGACGCGGCGCGTGTACATGTCCGACGGAACCGGCACGCGCTGCTGGTCAATCCGCTTCTCCGCCTCGAGGAGTTCGACCACCAGTTCCTCGCCGCCGCAGTCCTGCGCATCCACCGTCGCTTCGATCAGAATGGAGTCGTTCTGCAGCACGGCTCGAGGCGCCTGCACATGGTGAAGGAGGACATCGCGCGCGGGGCGTGGATTACCGAGCGCGACGGCATACACCGGCATGGAAAGCGAACCCGCCACAGTGAGTGGATCCGCGCCGGCATTGTGTCCGCCGTCTGTCAGCAGGACGACGGCGCGGACGTCCTCGCCGGCCTTGTCGCGCAAAGCCTGACCGAGCGCGGCCGCGAGATCCGTGGAGGCGCCGGCTCCCGGCGCAGGCCCGGCAGTGCGGGGCCAGTCCTGGGCGGAGACAGGCTCCGCCTTTTCCGCAAATCGGTACCGCAGGACATGCGCTTTCGACTCGATTGGCCGCAGAGTGGACGATTCGAGGTCCTCCAGGATGCGCGTGGCTTCCTCGATGCGGCTGCGGGTGACGGACGAGCCGACGGCGACGGGCACATCGGCGACGGACATGCTCGGGCTGGCGTCAACCAGCAGTTCGACAGCCTTGCCGCGGATCCGTTCGACGGTCGTGCGGAGCGTCGGTTCTGAGAGCATCCACAGGAGGAGGCCGATTGCCGCGACCCGCGGAGCCAGCAGCAGGAGGCTTCCGCGGACCCCGGCCGTGCGGCTCTCCCACCATGCGATCAAGCCCAACAGAACGGTCAGCGTCAGGCCGGCACACACAAGCGTGCTCGTCGGCCAGGAGCCTCCGTACGTGAGCTGCGTGATCTCCTGAGCTGCGTCCATCAGACCGACCCCACGGAAAGATCGCCTCGCACGGGGCGCCGGCGGGCACTGACAGCTGCGGCCCACGCGGATTCGAGCACAAGTGCGACCAGAAGGATGGTCAGCAGGGCGGACCAGAACGGCTCCAGGCCCGCACTGTCGGCCATTCCAGCCGGAGCACTGAGCGGGTCACTGACGAAGCGCAAGCCGGCAGTGTCCGCGAGCGCCCGTTGCTGTTCGAGCGCGAGCGGGGAGAGATCGGACTCGCGGGGGTCGCGTTTGACGCGGAAGACCTGGCGCGATGTCCCGTCCGAGCCCAGCACGAGTTCGTACGTGCCTGGCACCACCGTCGGTCCGTACTGTACGCTCGCACGTTCGCCCCGCCTCTCCGCGGCGACGTCAACCCGTTCCCCTCCCGGCAGCAGGAGGCGGCTTTTCATCGCGGCATGCACAGGGCCGAGCGGCAGGTGAATCGTCTCGCCGATCTCGAGATTGCGCCGCGTCATGGCCGGTTCACAGAGGTACCACAACCATTCGTGCACCATGATGACAAACGCCTGCGACGCCGGCAGGTTGCTCCATCCGACAGTCAACGGGATGCCCTGGATAATCACGCGGCCCCGGCCAAGCGACGAAGCTTCGACCGCGAGCGGTTCGCCCGTGCCCGTTGCCAGGAGCACGGGTACCGGCTTTCCGGCTGCCGGTTGACCAAAGCGATACCGCTGATACACCTGCACACGATCCAGATCGCTCCGCGGCGCATCGCTCAGGAGCCGCATCGCCGGGTGCTGGACGGCCGCCGACCGGACGATCTCGAAGGATGGCTCCCCGGCAGGCATTGTGGCCGCAGAGGCCATGGAAACTGGCCGTACCTCCGGCTGGCCTGCGAACGACGGGTCCAGAACTGCGGGGCTCGACTGGTCACCCAACACGATCCACAGGCCGCCTCCCTTGCGCGCGTATTCCGCCACGCCCGTGGTGACGTCCTGCGACAGGCGCGAGACGTTAGCCAGGATGATGCACCGGTAGTCGTCCAGGCGCTGCGTCGCCAGGTCGGGAGGCTGCACAACCGAGACGCGGAACGGCGACGTCCACACCTGGTCAGGCGCCCCATCGCCGGACCCGAGTGCCGCGAGCAGGTAGGCCGTGTCGCTCCGGGCTGGATCGGTTCGCCCCGTTCCGTCCACGACGAGAATCGGTACGGCCTCCGCCACCTCGAGAACCACCGCATCCTGGTTGTCCATAGCCAGGTCATCCGCAGCCGACGCCCTGCAGGCGACTTCCAGCGGCCCCAGGTCTACTGCGTGGAACTCGACAGTCAGCGTGGTGGCCTCGCCCGGATTGAGCGCGGGAACAGGCAGGGTCCCGATCGTCGTGTTGCCGGCGGTCCACACGGCCTGCGACGCCTGCATCGGAACGGAACCAGTGTTGCGAATGGTCGCGGTGAGCGGCATCGTTTCGCCCACCGCCAGCACCGTCCGTGGTGCGATGACGCTTTCGACGGCGACATTTGGGACGCGCTCGGACGTGGGCAACAGCACGACGTTGACAGTGGAATCGCCGGCGGGTGACTGCAGAGCCTTTCGGACGCGACGCCAGCCTGCAGACGGCGGATTCCAGCCGTACGCCGCGGAGTCGGCCAGCAGCGCCACCGTACGCGGGAGGCCGCTCTGGGCGGGCGGTGATTCGAGGGCCTCCTGCACGCAGCGCGGCAGATCCGCATGTGACAATTCAGCCTGTACTGCGGCAAGCCGGCCCAGCAAGTCAGCTTTCACAGATGGATCCGCAGGAACGGGCTCCTGCTGCAGCCATCTCGGAACGGTGCAGGCAAGGAGAATGCGCACGTGGTCGTCGGAATCGAGTTGATTGATCGCGGTGACCGCACGCCGCTTCAGCTCGTCCAACTGACCAGCGCCCGCTCCGGATCGCGCATCCGCCCGGGATGTCGACATGGACGTGTCCAGCACGAGGATCACGTCTCGCGGTCCCCACGGCCCGCCGGCCAGTCCGCCGCGCACCAGTGGCCTGGCGAACGCGATCACAAGCATCGCGACCGCCGCCATCCGGAGGCACAGGAGCAGCCAGTCCTTCAGATTCCAAATCCGACGCCGGCGCGACGCGGCTGCCGCGAGGAAACGCATCGCGCCCCACCGGATCACATTCGTGCGCCGCCGATTCAGCAGGTGGATGACAAGTGGTATGCCCACCAGCGGCAGCAGCCACAGAAATAACGGATTGAGGAAACTCATCGCTTCATCCGTGCCGTCCGGGCGGCCAGGTAATGCGCGAGGGCGCTACCTGGTGGGGTACTTGTCAAAAGCTGCACGTAATCGCATCCCACTTCCCCGCAGCCGTGCCGCAGGGTTTGCACAAAACGGGAAAACTCGGCCAGGTAGCCTTCTCGAACCGCCGCCGGGTCGAGCTCCAGTGGATGCTCCGTGCCCTCGAGGCACTCGAAGCGCGACCAGCGATCCACGGCGAAGGTCACTTCCTCCGGGGCGAGCACATGAAACAGCAGGAGTTCGTTGCCCCGTGCATGCAGGTGGTGCATCGCCCGGCAGAGCGGGTCGACATCGTCAAAGCAGTCAGACAGGACCACAACCAGTCCGCGCCGGCGGATCCGACGCGCCAGTTCGTGCAGCACGGCCGCCAGGGCTGTCTTGCCGCCGGGCTGCATGCCCGACAGGCCCTCGAGGAGGACGCGCAGGTGATCCGGTTGAGCGCGCGGCGGGATGTACTGCCTGATCCCGGCGTCCGCACAGACGAGGCCGGCGGCGTCCTGCTGGCGGAGGAGCATCATCGCCAGGGCAGCCGTCACAATCTGCGCATACCGCAGCTTCGTCATCCCGTTCGAGCCAAAACCCATGGATCCGCTGGCGTCGAGCACGAGCCAGCACTGCAGGTTGGTTTCCTGCTCGAACTGCTTGATGTAGTAGCGGTCGCTTCGTCCGTAGACGCGCCAGTCGATCAGGCGGACCTCGTCGCCCGGGCTGTAATTGCGGTGCTCGGCGAACTCGACACTCGAGCCCTTGTACGGTGACGCATGTCGTCCCGAAAGGAACCCCTCGAGAATCCGGGTGGCGAGCACCTCGAGCTGCCCAAGCTTGCTGAGGTCGGCGGCCTCAAGCAGATCGCGATGTGGCAGACTTCCCGTCACCACTCCATCCCTTCCCGGCCGATGCCGGGTGCACGGCTGCCAGGAGCTGCCGGATGATGTCCTCGGTCGTGCAACCCGCCGCCTCGGCATTGAAGGTGGCGATGATGCGATGGCGCAGCACCGGAAACGCGACGCTGGCCACGTCCTCGCTGGTCGTGTGGCATCGCCCGTGCACGACGGCCCGCGCCTTGGCCGCCAGAAGGAGATAGATGCTCGCCCGCGGCCCGGCTCCCCAGTGCACCAGCTCCTCGACGAACGCCGGGGCGCCCTTTTCCCGCGGCCGCGAAAGCCGGGCGAGCCTCACCGCGTATTCATAGACGTGATCCGGCACCGGCACGCGCCGCACAAGCCCCTGCATGGTCTCAATGCGGTCGGCGGACCAGATCCGCTCCACATCGGCCTCGTACTCAGTGGTCACGCGCTTCACGATGTCGATCTCTTCCGCCTCCGTGGGGTAGCTCACGCGAATCTTCAGCATGAATCGGTCGAGCTGCGCCTCCGGCAGCGGATAGGTGCCCTCCTGCTCGATGGGATTTTGCGTCGCGAGGACGAAGAACGGCTGCGGCAGCGGGTAGGTGTCGCCGCCGACGCTCACCTGGCGCTCCTGCATCGCTTCGAGCAGGGCGCTCTGTGTTTTCGGTGGCGTGCGGTTCACTTCGTCTGCCAAAAGCAGATTCGTGAACAGCGGCCCGGGGATAAACCGGAAGATTCGTTTGCCGGTCGCGTGGTCTTCTTCGAGTACGTCCGTGCCGGTGATGTCCGCGGGCATGAGGTCAGGCGTAAACTGAATCCGGCGGAACGTGAGCCCCAGCATGCGAGCCAGGCTCGAAACCAGCAGTGTTTTCGCCAATCCGGGCACGCCCTCCAGGATGCAGTGCCCTCGACAGAGGATCGCAATCAACATCTGTTCGATCACGTCGTCCATGCCGACGATCACGTTGTGCAGTTGCTCCGACATCTGGCGATAGCTGTCGTGGAGCTCGCGAACGGCCCGCACGTCATCGCCGACGCCGCGCTCTGTGGCTGTCGATGTCACGTGTGACTCCCCGCCGAAACGTCGGCGATCAGACGAAAAACCCAGAACAGACTTGGCGGCTGCAAGTCGAGGCCGGAGGCCCTCAACTTCGGCGGATCTTCGAACTCGCTGCCTGGCTGGCCGGCATCCTGGAGATATTCGAACCGCAGCACGCCGACGTAACGCTCCGCGCCGCCCGCGGGCCTCACCCAGAGCTCGATGCTCTCGAGAATGTCCCGATCGACGTCCACCGTGTACCGCGCGGTGTAGTGATTGCCCCACCGCTCACCCATCACGGCAACCTCGAACGTGCGATCAGGCACGATCACACTGGTGGCGTACCACAAACGCTCCTCGGCGGCGTCGCGCCGGATGCTGTCCAGCGTGTGGAATCCGGTCCAGGGGCGCGAGAGCCCCCGCAGCAGGCTCTTGCCCGCGTAGTGTTCGCGGTCGCCTCCCGGCACCGTAATCGCCGCCTGCTGCCCGTCGTCGATCGCCACTTCCATGCCGTCCACGTTGAGCCGCAGCCAGGCCGGATGTGTCCGGCTCGCGTTGTAACCGAACGGCATGCGCCCGGCGCCGGCGACGCCCAACCCGTTCAGTTGGCCGGCAACCCGAAACCAGGCCCAGCCGCGGCGATGCATCTCGTCGCGCAAATCCTTGACGGGCATGCCGGACGGAGCGGCGAACAGGTGCGCATCCTGCGGTCCATACTCGTACTGCGTCTCGAATGGTCCCAGGTAGTCAAAGCGGGTATCCACACGGCGACGGACGAACCCGGTCTGCGCGTCCCGCTCGTAGGCGAGACCGGGCTGGTCCACGGCCGCGTTGGACTGGTTGCCTTCCACCTTCTGGACGAACTCCGAGAATTCAGCCGAGTCAGTTGGGAGGACGGCCGTCGCGTAGTTGGCGCTCGTCAGACGGGCGTTGCTGATGTAGGTGGTGCCCTCCCCCGAGTGAACGTAGTAATTCGCCTCCCCGTCCTGGATCCACCAGCACAGCTTCTGTTTCTGCGTGGGATTCCACCGCTGCATGCGGAACAGGAAAGGGCCACCCAAGCCTTCCGGAAAGCTGTACCACTTCTCGTAGGCGCCCTGGCTGCGGGTGTGGGCGAAATCCATGGGTGTGCTGCTCGCCAGGAGCGATTGTTGTATGAAATGGATGCCGCTGGCGGACGGCGCCGAGGATGATGTCGCGGCCGGCGAAGGCAGCCAGATTGCGAGTGCCCCCAGGCAGGCGACGAATCCGATGCACGCTGCCTTGGCCTTCGCCGTCAGCAGTCCGGTGATCATGCTCTCGTGCAGG